>JAMCWO010000237.1 GCA_023481165.1 Planctomycetota bacterium
AGGTCGAGTGCACGATCAACGGCCTCGGCGAGCGGGCCGGCAACGCCGCCCTCGAAGAGGTGGTCATGACCATTCGGACGCGGGCGGATTTCTTCAGCCAGGCGGTCAAAGACGGCTTGACAACGACCATCAATACGAAAGAGATCGCCAAGACGAGTCAGTTGGTTTCGCAGCTCACCGGCTTCGTGGTTCAGCCGAACAAGGCGATTGTCGGCGCCAACGCCTTCGCGCATGAGTCGGGCGTCCACGTGGACGGCATGCTCAAGGACCGCAACACATACGAGATCATGACGCCCGAGACAATCGGCCTGACCGGTTCGCGCATGGTGCTCGGCCGGCACACGGGCCGGCACGGCTTCGCCGAACGCTGCAAGCAACTCGGCTATAAGCTCAGCAAGGACGAGGTCGAGCAGGCGTATCAGCGCTTCCTGGAAGTCGCCGACAAGAAAAAGGAAGTCTTCGACGCTGACGTGGCGGCCATCATCAACGACCAGATCCGCGTGGTCGAGCAGGTGTACGTTCTGGAATACCTGCACGTCGCCTCGGGCACCGGGACGCTGCCGACGGCCAGTGTGCGGATGAAGTGCAAGGACGAGAAGAAGCTGGCGGCGGCGTTCGGCGATGGGCCGGTCGATGCTGCCTACGAGGCGATCCGCCAGGCGATCGGGCTGACGCCGGAACTGGAGAACTACTCGATCCGGGCCGTCACGAGTGGCAAAGAAGCCCTTGGCGAGGCGACCGTGCGGATTCGCGACAACGGCCGGACCTTCATCGGCCGGGGCGTCTCGACGGACATCATCGAAGCCAGCGCGAAAGCCTACGTGGACGCGATCAATCGGATGGTCGCCGCCCAAGCCGGCACGGCGGAAGTGAAGGTGCAACTGTAGCGGACGCGGGTGTAAAGGAAATCTGAAATCTCGAATTTGAGATACGATGAGAGGTATATGCGATGGGAATGACAATAACCGAGAAAATTTTGGCCCGGGCGGCAGGAGTGAAAAACGTTGTGCCGGGACAGTTGGTGGATGCGAACATTGATGTGGTAATGTGCCATGATGTGACGACGCCGCCGGCGATCTCGATGCTGGTGGCCAAGGGCATCGACCGCGTGTTCGATCCGGACAAGATCGTGGTCACGCCGGACCATTTCCAGCCGGCCAAGGATGTCAAGAGCGCTGAGCTGCACAAGCGGCTCGATGAATGGGCCAAGCGGCACGGCATCAAGCATTACTACAAGCTGGGCCGGGCAGGAGTCTGTCATGCACTATTGCCCGAGCAGGGCCACATTCGGCCGGGTGAGGTGATTGTGGGCGGCGACTCGCATACCTGCACCTACGGCGCCTTCGCGGCGTTCAGCACCGGCATCGGCTCGACCGACCTGGCGGCGGCCATCGCCACGGGCAAGCTGTGGTTCAAGGTGCCCGCGTCGCTGAAGTTCGTCCTCAACGGCTCGCTGCCCAAGGGCGTCTACAGCAAGGATGTGATTCTCGCGGTGATCGGCCGGATTGGTGTGGACGGGGCGCTCTACCGGGCGATGGAGTTCGTCGGGCCGGCGCTGGCCGGGATGTCGATGGAAGCCCGCATGACGATGACGAATATGGCCATCGAAGCCGGGGCCAAGAACGGCATCATCCCGTTCGACGACACGACCAAGGCGTATCTCCAGGAGCATCTGAAGGAGAAGGTCAAATACACCGTATTCGAGTCGGATGCGGATGCCGAGTATCTCGCGACGGAAGTGTTCGATTGCTCGAAACTCGAGCCGATGGTCGCTTTGCCGCATTTGCCGAGCAACGCGGTCCCGATTGGCCAATGCGCAGGCAAGGCAATGGATCAGGCCTACATCGGCAGTTGCACCAACGGCCGCATTGAGGACCTCCGCATCGCGGCGAAGATCATGAAAGGCAAGCAGGTGGCGATCCGCACCCTGATCGTATCGTCCACGCCGGAGGTTTGGAAGCAGGCGGCCGACGAGGGTCTGTTCGACGTCTTCTACAATGCTGGCTGTGTGATCTCGGCGCCGACCTGCGGGGCGTGCCTGGGCGGCTTCATGGGTGTGTTGGCCGAAGGTGAAAAGTGTGTCAGCACGACGAACCGCAACTTCGTCGGCCGGATGGGACACCCCAAGAGTGAAGTCTATCTCGCCAGCCCGGCGACCGCAGCAGCAAGTGCTATCGAAGGCAAGCTGACCGATCCGAGGAAGTACCTGTAAGAGATCGGACCCATGGATGCGAAGAAGAAGCCATCCATGTTCACGGCCATCCTCTTTACGGTGGCGGCCGTGTGCAGCCTGATGACGTGCCTATTGCTGTTGACACGCGGCAGCAGGGGCGGCGGGCTGATAGCGTTTGGACTTCTTACGTCGGCGCTGCTGGTGGTCTCGGCCATTGGCAACTGGGTGTCTTACTTCCGCAAGTGGGTCGATTTTGAAATCGAGCGGCGACGCGAGAGCACAACTACGAAAGAGTGAGGTTTGGCAATATGGCAAAGGCACATGTATACAAGCGGGATCACATCAACACGGACGAGATCATTCCAGCGCGGTATTTGAATACGGACAATGAGGCGGAGTTGGCAAAGCACTGCATGGAGGACTTGGACAAGGACTTCGTGGCCAAGGTCAAGCCGGGCGACGTGATTGTCGCGGGCGATGACTTCGGCTGCGGGTCCAGCCGGGAGCATGCGGTTTGGGCGATTCGCGGGGCCAAGGTGCAGACCGTCATCGCGAAGTCCTTCGCCCGGATCTTCTACCGCAACGCGATCAACTGTGGCTTCTACCTGATCGAGTCGGCGGACGCCGTGAACAAGATCACCAACGGCGACGAGATCGAGATCGACTACGACGCCGGCATGATCAAGGACAAGACGAGCAAGGCCAAGATCAAGTTCCTGCCCCTGCCCGATTTCGCCCTGGAGATCATCCGCGACGGCGGCCTGCTCGACCACATCATGAAGACGAGTGCGTGATTTGAAGGTGGACGGATGGGGAGCAGACTCTTCGACAGACGGCAGTTCCTCAAAGCCGTGGGCGTGACGGCCGCCTGCGGGCTCGGGCCTCACCTTGGCATGAGCCGGCAGGCGCCGACCCGGCAAAAGCCGAATTTCGTGTTCTTCCTGATCGACGATCTGGGTCGGCAGGACCTGGGCTGCTACGGCAGCACGTTCTACGAGACGCCCAACATCGACCGATTGGCGGCTACGGGGATGCGCTTTACCAACGCTTATGCGGCCTGTCCGGTCTGCTCGCCCACCCGGGCCAGTATCATGACCGGCAAGTACCCAGCGCGCCTGGGCATCACGGATTGGATCGGCGCGCCGCAGAAGCCCACGGCGTACCGCGAGTACCTGCCGCTGGAGGAAGTGACGATTGCCGAGGCGCTCAAGGAGGTCGGGTACGCGACGGGTTACGTCGGCAAATGGCATTTGGCGACACGGGGCACCGCGGACCGGCGCCAGTACTACCCGGACCGGCAGGGCTTCGATATCAATGTCGGGGGCGACAGTTCCGGCCAACCTCCCACCTATTTCTATCCGTATGCCAGGGGCAAGCGCTCGCTGGAGACCATGCCGCCGGGCGGAAAAGAGGGCGAGTACCTGACCGACCGGTTGACGGATGAGGCGCTCAAGTTCATCGAGGTGAGCAAGGATCGGCCGTTCCTGCTGTACCTGGCGCATTACGCGGTGCATACGCCCCTGGAGTCGAAGAAAGATCTGACCCGGAAGTACGAGGCCAAAGCCAGGAGCCTGCCGCAGACGGACGGCCCACACGCCCAGCCGGTCTATGGGCCATACCAGACGAGAATGGTTCAGGACCACGCGGTCTACGCCGGCATGGTGCAGAGCGTTGATGAGAGTGTCGGGCGGGTTTTGGGCAAGCTGGCGGAACTCGGACTGGAGCGCAATACGATCGTCATCTTCATGTCCGACAACGGCGGCTTGTCTACGGTCGCCCGCGAAGGCCCGACCTGCAATCTACCCCTGCGGGCGGGCAAGGGCTGGCTCTACGAGGGCGGTATCCGCGAGCCGATGATCATCAAGTGGCCCGGTGTGGCCCGGGCGGGCAGCCTGTGCGATGTGCCGGTGGCCAGCACGGACTTCTATCCGACCATGCTGGAAATGGCGGGTCTGCCGCTCAGGCCCGGTCAGCACGTGGACGGCGTCAGTCTCGCCGGGCTGCTCAAAGGCACTGGTACGCTGGATCGTCCAGCGATCTACTGGCACTACCCGCACTATCACGGCAGCGGCAACCGGCCCAGCGGTGCGGTCCGGGCCGGCGACTACAAGCTGATCGAGTGGTACGAAGACAGCCGGGTCGAACTCTATGATCTGAAGGACGATCTGGGCGAGCGGCACGATCTGGCCGCGACCAGGCCCCAAAAGGCGGCAGAACTCCAGCAGATGCTCCACGCCTGGCGCAGTGAGGTGGGCGCGAAGATGCCCGAAGGCAAGCCGCGCGACGACTACAAGATTTGGCGGGAGGCTCCACATGAGACGACGTGATTTCCTCAAGGTGATTGGTGCGGCGGCAGTACTGGGGCCGGGTGGCAGCCTCAAGGCCGAAGGCCTTGGGGATGGCAGGACCCAACAAGAGGCACGGCGCAGGCCCAACTTCGTGTTCTTCCTGCTGGACGATATGGGTTGGAAGGACCTGGGCTGTTTCGGCAGCCCGTTCTACGAGACGCCGAACATCGACCGTCTCGCGGCGCAGGGGATGCGGTTCACGAATGCCTATGCGGCGTGCCCGGTCTGCTCGCCGACGCGGGCCAGTATCATGACCGGCAAATACCCGGCCCGGCTTCGTCTGACCGACTGGATCCCAGGGGCCCGTCTCGGCAAGCTGCGCTTCGCCGAGTACTTCCACTACCTGAAGCTGGAAGAGGTGACGCTCGCCGAGGCGCTGAAGGAGGGGGGCTACCGGACGTGCTTCGTCGGCAAATGGCACCTGGGCAACGCGCCGTACTCTCCCGAGAAGCAGGGCTTCGACGTGAATATTGGCGGCAACGAGGCCGGCTCGCCGCCGACGTATTTCTACCCCTACGTGCGGGGCAAACGCTCGATCCCCGGCCTGGAAGAAGGTAAACCCGGCGAGTACCTGACGGACCGGCTCACCGAGGAATCGCTCAAGCTGATCGAGGAGAGCAAGGCGCAGCCGTTTCTGCTCTATCTGTCGTACTATGCAGTCCACACTCCGCTGGAGGCCAGGAAGGAGTTGGCCGAGAGGTACAAGGCCAAGGCCCAGCGACTGGGATTGGCGGATAAGCCACACTTCGCCACGGATGAGGACTGGCCTAAGATGGCGGCCGGGAACACGAAATGGCGGCAGAGCCTCAAAACCCGCATTCTCCAGGACCACGCCGTCTACGCGGCGATGATCGAGAGCGTGGACGAAAGCGTAGGCCGGGTGATGAAGAAGCTCGATGAACTGGGAATCGCCGACAACACGATCATCTTCTTCATGTCCGACAATGGCGGCTTGGCGACGGCGGAAGGCCAGCCCACGTGCAATCTGCCGCTGCGGGGCGGCAAAGGCTGGCTCTACGAAGGCGGCATCCGCGAGCCGATGCTTGTCAAGTGGCCCGGCGTGGTCAAACCGGGCAGCATCTGCGATGAGCCGGTGACCAGCACCGACTTCTACCCGACGATGCTGGAGATGACAGGCCTGCCGCTCAAGCCACAACAGCACAAGGATGGCGAAAGCATGATCCCGCTGCTCAAGGGTACCGGTCGCCAGAAGCGCCGAGCGCTCTACTGGCATTACCCGCACTATAGCAACCAGGGTGGCGGGCCCGGCGGGGCCGTTCGCATGGGCGATTTCAAGCTGATAGAATTCTATGAAGACAACCGGGTCGAACTGTATAATCTCCGAGCCGATCTCGGCGAGCAGCACGACCTGGCCGCCGAGATGCCGGCGAAAGCCGCCGCGTTGCGGCAGATGCTGCATCAGTGGCGCCAAGACGTTGGAGCGGTAATGCCTCAGCCGAACCCGGATTGGAGGGAGTGATCGGCACTGTCTGTCATTCCCGCGCAGGCGGGAATCCAGTGAGCAGGTGGTTGATGGCTCTCTGTCCCCGGAAGGGGCCACCGCAGAGCGCCAGCGGTAGGGTGGTCGGGCTCCCAAACGCAATTCTTCGCGTTTGGGGTCCCGCTTCGCCCACCATCTTCTAAGTGGAATTGAAAAAGGTGACAAGAAAGGAAAATCGTTCGATGGCAAAGACGTACAAAATTGCGGTGGTCCCGGGGGATGGGACCGGGCCGGAGGTGACGGCCGAGGCCGTGAAGGTGCTTAAGACCGCGGCGAACAAGTTCAAGTTCAAGGCGGACCTGACCACATTCGATTTCGGCGGGGAGCGCTACAAGCGCACGGGCGAGACGTTACCCGATAGCGCGGTCCAGGACCTCCGCAAGTTTGACGCGATTCTGCTTGGGGCGATCGGGCATCCGGATGTCCCGCCGGGGATCCTGGAGAAGGGGATTCTGCTGAAGATGCGGTTCGAGCTGGATCAATACATCAACCTGCGGCCGGTGAAGCTCTATCCGGGCGTCGAGACGCCGCTGAAGAATAAGGGCCCTCACGACATCGACTTTGTCGTCGTGCGCGAGAACTCGGGCGATGCCTACACCGGCACGGGCGGCGTCACGATGAAGGGCACGCCGAATGAGGTTGCCGTGCAGTCGGCGGTCTATACGCGCTTTCAGGTGGACCGCTGCCTGAAATACGCCTTCGAGTACGCCCGCAAGTTCGGCAAGAAGGCCCGCGGTCGGGGCGAGAAGAACACGCTGGCCCTGTGCGGCAAGACCAACGTCCTGACCTATATCTACGGCCTCTGGGAGCGGGCCTTCCATGAGATGGGCCAGGCCCAGTATCCCGACATCACCCGCGAGTACTACCACGTCGACGCGACGACCATGTGGTTCGTGAAGAATCCGGAATGGTTCGACGTGATTGTCACCGGCAACCTGTTCGGCGACATCATCACCGACCTCGGCGCCATGATCCAGGGCGGCATGGGCATTGCCGCCGGCGGCAACATCAACCCCGATTCGGGTGGCGTCAGCATGTTCGAGCCCATCGGCGGCAGCGCCCCGAAGTACACCGGCAAGAACGTCATCAATCCGCTGGCGGCGATCTGCGCGGCCCAGATGATGCTGGCCTCGCTCGGCCAGGACAAAGCCGCCAACGCCATCGAGCAGGCGGTCATGTGGGCCACGGCCAACAAGCTCAAGTCCCTGGCCGCCGGCAAGATGGGCTACTCCACGACCGAAGTCGGCGACCTCATCGCCACCAAAGTGGCGGAATAGAACGGCGCCGCGCCGTAGTGTAAGTTGTCTGGGTGCCATGCTTGCGCTCGCGTAAGCATGTTCTCTTCCGATGTAGAGCATGTCTACGCAAGCGTAGACATGGCACCCAACGTGGACGTCTAACGTCATCAGGTGTTTGCGGAGTCCCCGTTCTTCATAGGGTGAAGCTGAGGACAGGAGCCTGCGATGAACATGACGGACGTCATCTTCACGTGGCTTATGATACCGCTTTGCTGTACAGCTACAGCGGCGGCCCAGCCGCAGCGCGTGCCGCAACTGACCAATGTCTTCGTTAGCGGTACGGATGGCTATCACACCTATCGGATTCCCGCCTTGCTGGTGACCCCCAAGGGCGACCTGCTGGCCTTCTGTGAAGGGCGCAAGGACAGCCGCTCTGATACGGGCGATATCGACCTGCT
This sequence comes from Planctomycetota bacterium, assembly GCA_023481165.1. Classification (GTDB taxonomy): domain Bacteria; phylum Planctomycetota; class Phycisphaerae; order Sedimentisphaerales; family Anaerobacaceae; genus PLanc-01. The sequence goes on from JAMCWO010000237.1 coordinate 7,719, forward strand.
GATGAAACGCTCGGTCGATGGAGGCAGGACCTGGAGTCCGCCGCAGATCGTCTGGGACGATGGGCCAAACACCTGCGGGAACCCCTGCCCCGTAGTCGATCAGACGACGGGCGTGATCTGGCTGCCGCTGACTTGGAACCTCGGCCGGGACAGGGAGAGCGAGATCATACGGAATACGAGCAAAGACACCCGGCGGGTGTTCGTCACGCGCAGCGATGACGACGGCCGGACCTGGGCCAAGCCCGTGGAGATCACCGCCCACACGAAGCGGCCGGACTGGGGTTGGTACGCTACCGGCCCCGGCGTCGGCATCCAATTGGAGCGTGGTCCTACCAAAGGACGGCTGCTGGTCCCCTGCGACCATAGTTACAGGACGCCCGAGGGCACCACCGACTGCGGTTCTCATGTGGTTTACAGCGACAATCATGGTCAGACCTGGCGGCTGGGCGGGATCATTCGCCCGGCCGTGAACGAGTGCCAGGTGGTCGAGTTGTCCGACGGCACGCTCCTGTGCAATATGCGGAATTCCGCCCGCTCTCAAACAACCCGGGCCATCGCCACCAGCGCGGATGGCGGCATGACCTGGTCCGCGGTCCGGCACGATCCGGTCCTCGTCGAGCCCATCTGCCAGGCGAGCCTTCTGCGCTACCCCATGCCGCAGGGGCCCGGCCGTCTTCTGTTCTCCAATCCTGCCCATGCCGAGCCGGGACAGCGGCGGGACATGACCGTCCAAATGAGCGAGGACGAGGGCAGGATTTGGCTCAGCCGCCGAGTGCTGTGGCCCGGTCCGGCGGCGTACTCGTGCCTGGCGGTATTTCCCGACGGCACCATCGCCTGTCTCTTCGAGGCCGGCGACCAGCATCCGTACGAGCGGATCGTCCTCACCCGTTTCAGCCTGGACTGGCTGACCAGCCATTAAAGTGGACCAATGAAGCCTACATTGCATCGGGCGTTTACACGGCCCGTGCTTCTTGGCGGAGTGGAGTCATGGATGAACTCGTCCGTTTTGAACATTGGGATTTTGGTCATTGGAATATGTTTCGGATTTGGTGCTTCGGATTTAGGATTTCCTCGTCGAGGATCGTGACGGTGCCGCGGTCGCCGTCGACGCGAATCGTTTGGCCGGTTTGGATGATCCGGGAGGCAGGGCCGACGTTGACCACGGCGGGCAGGCCGTACTCGCGGGCGATGATCGCGCCGTGCGAGAGGACGCCGCCCATGTCCATGACCACGCCCGCCGCCGGCAGGAAGTAGGGCGTCCACGCGGGGTTTGTCACCGGAGCGACCAGGATCTCGCCCGGCTCGACATGTTGGCCGTTGTTCGGGTGAGTAATGACACGAGCTTTGCCCGTGATCGTGCCGGGGGAGACGGCGATGCCTTGGAGTACCTTGACATGGGCGTCGACCTTGGATGCGACGTGCTTCTGCGGGTCGTAACGGCCTGCGACTACTGCCGGGGGAGTCTGGGCTTTATTCCACTCGTACTCGGCCCGGCGTTGGGCGATCCGCTGCATGACGTCGAAGTCGGCCCGGCCCTGCGCCACGGGCTCGACCTCGGACAACTCCAGGAAGAAGATGTCCTCGCGATTGGCGAGGACTCCCTGGTGCCGCAGACGCTCGCCCAATTCCAGAAACACGCGCCGAAAGACGGCGAGGAAGCGGACGGCCTCGTTCTTCCAATTCTCCCGGTCGCGCGTCAGCTTCTGCGTCCGCCGGAGCGACCAGTTGAAGAGCCGGCGTTTGATCGCATTTCTCAGTCTGCGACGGCACTGCTCCGTCAGCCGCTCACGCTCTTCGGCCAACAGCCGCTGCTTCTCCAAAGGATTCGCGCGGTCGAGGGAGCGAAGATAACCCTGCACCAAGCCCAGAATGTAATCGGGCGTCTCGGCCCAGCGTGGGCTGAAAAGCTCCAGCTCATTATGGCAGTGTTGCCCATGCGTTGTCATAAACTCATCCCAGGCCACCAGGAACTGCCGACCGTGCTCTGTGCGCACGAGCCCGGAGTGAATTGACTCCCAGGTGCCGTCGCCCAGCAGGGCTGTCTCGGTTTCCTGATCTTCGTGTGCGCGTACGGCCAGACGCCACAGGTCGAGTCCTGCTTCCGTGTCGGCAATGCCGCCCTGTGCCGTCAGGAGCCGGTAGCCCAGCCCCGGGTCCGCATCGCCCACCCAGTCCCGGCAGGCTTTCTGCAGCACGCCGGCCGCTAGCATCCCCGGCCAGAAGCAGAGCAGGTCGCACTTCTTCATGCTCGCGTGCAACTCCTGGCGGACCATCCGCAGGAGTTCCTCGGTAGTCGCGGCGCCGCCGTCGAAGCGCGTCAACAGATCATTGACGGCCTTGAGATCGGCCATGAATGCATCGCCCTGGCTGGAGCGGAGGGCGATCAGGTTGCGAATGATTCCGGGCCAGGAGGCGATGTACCTGGGCCAGGTGAACCCCAGGTCCGGCAGGTCCTCATCACAGATATCGAATTCACCGCGCTCGAAGCGCCGGTTCTGCTCGCCGCCGAACAGGCTATTCAGGCGGGCGGCCCTGACGGGGGAAACGAACGGCCGCGCGGCCGCGAGGCCGAGATTGGCATTCCAGTAGATCCGGCCGGCCACCAATCCGATGACTGAACTGTGGCGCAGGTCGGCGCCGAACAGCCGGAAGACCGAGCTGAACAGCGGCTGGAACATGAGCAAGATCACGGAGTAGGTCAGCGGCGTCACCACCTCCGGGAAGACCTCGCTCACATTGGGGTTGGCCCAAACCTGCCGGTCCTCCCAGGGCTTGGGCGCCGGGATGGCGGTAATAGGTCGGGCCTGGAGAAACCAGAGCGTGCCGGCGCGGAATGCCCATTCAATATCCTGGGGGCAGCCCAGGCGTTTCTCGATGCGCCGGACATATCGACCCAGCCTTCGGGCGGACTTGAGGTCCAACGACGGCTCCTCCGCCACGAGGTTCTGGCGGATCAGTTCCAGAGTCTTCTTTCGCAGAACAGTACGATCCGGCTGAACCTGGCCGGAGACGAGGGCCTCGCCCAAGCCACGACAGGACTCGATCACAATGCGGCTGCGGCTGCCGGCGACGGGATCGACGCTGAAGGCGACCCCGGCCGCCTCCGGTTCGATCTGCTGCTGCACAATGACCGCCATTTCCACTTGCTGATGGTCGATGCCGTTGCGGCGACGATACTCAAAGGCACGCTGGGTCCAGAGGGAGGCCCAACACTTTCTAGTAGCATCGAGACATTCCTCCAGAGACTTCACGCCTAGAATCGTCTCGTACTGACCGGCGAAGGAGTGACCGGGCAGATCCTCCGCTGTCGCCGAGGAGCGCACCACCACGACGGCGGCCCCCAGTTGGTTGTAGGCGGTCGCGATCTGCTCGCGCAGCGGGCCGGTCAGGGGCGCTTGGTCGATGATGCGGCGAATCTCCTCCGGGGCTTCCGGCGTCTTGTTCAGCCGCGCGGTGATTTGCGGGCCCAGGCCATTGGCGTCCAAGTGAGCCCGAAAAGCTGTGGTCGTCAGAAAGAAGCATGGCGGGACCTTCACGCCCAGCCGGTGGAGTGTACATAGACTCGTCGCCTTTGGACCAATCAATTGTTGATCGGTCTGCTCCGGCCGCTTCTTCAACCACAGAATGACCTTTTCCATATCCGTATGGGCTCACGACTGCATTTCATCCAGGATGATGACGGTACCGCGGTTGCCGTCGACGCAGATGGTTTGGCCCGTCTGAATGATCCGAGAGGCGGGGCCGACGTTGACCACGGCGGGCAGGCCGTACTCGCGGGCGATGATGGCGCTGTGGGAGAGGACTCCGCCCATGTCCATCACCACGCCGGCCGCCGGCAGGAGGTAGGGCGTCCACGCGGGATTGGTGATCGGGGCGACGAGAATCTCGCCCGGCTCCACGTGCTGCCCATCGCCCGGTCGCATGATGACCCGGGCTCTACCCGTCGCGACACCGGCGGAGACGGCGATGCCTTGGAGCACCTTGACATTCGCGTCGATCTGGGGCGCGGCGTACTTCTGCGGGTCGTAGCGGCCCACCACGACCGGCGGCGGGGTCTGTGCCTTGTTCCATTGGTACTCGGCCCGGCGCTGGGCGATGCGATGCCGGACATCGAAATGGGCCCGGCCTTTCACCACCGGCTCAACCTCCGCGACCTCCAGGAAGAAGATATCCTCGCGCTGGGCCAGGATCCCTAGCTGTCGCAGGCGCTCGCCCAGTTCCAGGAGGATACGGCGAAAGCCGGCGAAGAGCCGCGACGCTTCGCTCTTCGAGTTCTCGCGGAGGTAGGCCCATTTCTGTGCCTGCCGGAGCGACCAGTTGAAGATGCAGCGCTTGATGGGGTTTCTCAGCTTGTGGCGGCATTGCTCCGTCAGCCGCTGGCGCTGGTCGGCAAGTTGACGCTGCTTCTCCAAGGGATCCACCCGCTCGATCGAGCGAAGATAGCCCCGCAGCAGGCCCAGAACATAATCGGGTGTCTCGGCCCAGCGTGGGCTGAAGAACTCCAGTTCGCTGTGGCTGTGCTGCCCGTGGTTGGCCATGAACCGGTCCCAGTCGGCCAGGAACCGCCGGCCCGGGTCGGTGCGCGCGAGCCGGGGACGAAGTGAGTCCCAAGCCTCGTCACCCAGCAGGGCCGTCTCGGTCTGACGGTCCTCATGGGCCAGCGCGGCCAGACGCCACAGATCGAGTCCCGCCTCCGTATCGGCGAGACCTCCCTGGGCCGCCAGGAGGCGAAATCCCACGGCGGGGTCTACGTCGCGCAGCCAGTTCCGACAGATCTTCTGCAAGACTCCGGAGGCCACGCCGCCCGACCAGATGTAAAGCAACTCGCAGGCGCTCATATGCTCGTAAAGTACGTGCGTCACCATGCGGGTCAATTCTTCGGTGGTTGCCTCAGCGCTGTTGAAGCGGGCCAGCGCATCGGTGCGGGCCTTGAAACCGGCCATGAATTCGTCGGCCTTACTGGCTCGGTGCGTGATCAGGTCGCGGACGAGGCCGGGCCAGGAAAGGATATACCTGGACCAACGGAATCCCAGGTCCGGCAGATCCTCCTCGCACAGGTCGAACTGGCCGCGCGCAAAGCTTCGGTTTTGCTCACCGCCGAAGATGTCGTTCATGGCGGACAGCCGCTTCGGGGAAGCGAACGGCCGCAGGGTCGCCGCGATCACGTTGATGTTGAAATAAAGGCGGCCGGCCACGAGGCCTCCCGGAGGATGCCGCCGGACATCGGCGCCGGTCATGCGGAAGACCGGGGCAAAGAACTCGAACATGCTTGCGATGGCGGAGTACGTCATCGGTGTCATCACATCGGGGGCGACTTCACCCAGATTGAGGTTGGTCCAGACCTGGCGATCCTCCCAGGGCCTAGGCTCTGGAAGGGCGGTAATCGGTCGGGCCTGGAGAAACCAGAGGATGCCGTCGCGCATCGCCCACTCGATATCCTGCGCACTGCCCAGGTGTTTCTCGAGGCGCCGAACGGCGCGAGCGAGCTTCCGGGCGGATTTCGGGTACAGCGACGGCTCCTTCGCGACGACGTTCTGGCGGATCAACGCGAGGTTCTTCTTGCGCAACAGGATACGGTCGGGCTGAACCTGCCCGGAGACGAGAGCTTCGCCCAAGCCGCGGCACGACTCGATCACAATTCGGCTGCGGCTGCCGGTAACGGGATCGACGCTGAATGCCACGCCCGCGGCCTCCGGCTCGATCTGCTGCTGCACGATGACCGCCATCTCGACCTGCTGATGATCGATGCCATTGCGCCGCCGATACTCGGAAGCTCGCTTGGTCCAGAGCGAGGCCCAGCATTTCCTAATAGCCTTGAGGCACTCTTCCAGGGACTTCACGCCCAAGATCGTCTCGTACTGGCCGGCGAAGGAGTGTCCGGGCAGATCCTCCGCCGTCGCGGAAGAGCGCACCGCCACTACCGCCGCCCCCAACCGGTCATACGCGGCCGCGATCTGCTCGCGCAACGGACCCATCAAAGGCGGTTCGGCGATGAGCCGGCGAATCTCCTCGATGGCTTCCGGCGTTCTGCCCAGCCGTGCCGCAATCTGGGGGCGAAGGCCGTTCGTATTCAGGTGGGTCCGGAAAGCCGTCGTCGTCACAAAGAAGCAGGGCGGGACCTTGAGCCCGAGCCAGCGCAGGGTCCACAGGCTTGCCGCCTTGGGGCCGATCAGTTCTCGCGGAACTGACCGGCTCCGCACATCCGGCCATAGAACGGTTGTCTCATTCATGGGTAAGAGCAACCTCATGCCCACAGCAAGTCATACCTATCCTTCCGCATCCACATCTCTGACGAAGCCAAGGGCCTGCGGCTGACAGACTCAAGGCGCCGAAGCATACGATAGGATGACCTCAGGCTGGTCTGGACGCGCCCCCTCGTGTTTCCAGACTACTGGGGCGGCTGTGGGTCGCGTTTCTGGATCAGATCGAGGGTGTAGGCAAACGCCGGATCGTCGGACTCCTGGAAGGGCGTGAGCAGTTCCTCCGTGAGGACGATATCCGGGACCGTGCCGTGCCGGGCGTCATCGGGCCGAGGGATCGGGGCGTAAAACCGCTTGCCGGAAACACTGAACTCGATGCCGCTGTTCGGCAGGCGGTGGCCGTACGCCTCGCCGAAGCCCTGCCGGACCCCGCCGGTCTCTTCGCCGATCAGCGTGGCGATGCCGTAGTCTTTCAGCACCGCGGCCAGGTCAGCGGCGGCGGAGAAGGTGTGGGGCGAAATGAGCACGTAGACGGTGCCTTCGAATCGATTCTTCACCTCCCGGGGAGCCTGAACTCGAACCGGAGCGGAGATATTGCGGCCCTTGAGAAGCCGCAGATACCATGGGTGATCGGTCCGGAGCAGGGCGTCAGAAACCCGCCCGCTGACACGGGAGTGCAGCCGGTACGGCTTGGCGGTCAGGTGGTCGATCACAGCCCGAGTAGCGTCGTCGCTGCCGCCGCCATTGAACCGCAGGTCGAGGATCAGATTTCTCGCCCCCCGGTCCCGGGCGACCTGAAACACGGTCTCCACGAACTTCATGGCCTCCGGGCTGGGGTTGCAGCTATTGTATTGCCAATAACAGGTCCGGCCGTTGTGATGCAGTTGGTAGACCCCGAGCGGCGACCGCGGCGGATCGGTCGGCACATACGTCCCGTATCGGCGCCACGACATCAACTCCACCGGGAGCGTCTGGGTTTTGCCGTCCCTCCCCGGCAGGATCAGAACCATCTCCTTGCCCTCCACCGGCCGGATGAGGGCCCAATACAGGCCCTGGTCCTGGAGGAACATCGCGATTCGACTCTCCCATCTTTCCCCTGAGCACTGGGCCACCATCGTCGCCAGAACCTCTTTCAATGGCCTGCCATTGATGCCCAGCAGGGGTATACCCTTGAGGTACTGCAATTCCTCGCAGGCGTCACTGATCACGATGTGTCCGGCGTACCAGCCTAGACGAAACGGCGGCATGCAGGGGGTGGTGTCACAGGGGTCCACGAGATCCACGGTAAGACGGCCGAAGGTATGCCCATCCGCCCAGGCGGCGGCGGCCTCGGCCACGGTGAGAGCCAGGACGCGTTTAGAGACATACCCCGCGTCCTCGCAAGCCCGCGCCAGTGTGGTCCGAGAACGATCCTTGAGCAGTTGGTAGTCCTTCCTGGATAGGTTGGCCAGGGGGTTGGGGTGGACCTTCTCGACCATCTGGAAGAAGTAATCCAGGTCCGCCGTGGCCTGCTCCAGAGTCAATTGGGACACCCCGTGGTTGGTGTCGAGCTGGCCGCTGCCTACCGGTTCGGATTGACATGAGGTCAACAGGTACAAAGCCGCCAGTCCAAACGCCAAAAAACACCTCTGTTGCACGATCGATGCTCCAAGAGTACTGCGGAGATTTCCCGGCCCACCAACGGACCAACCCATTCCTTGGGATTGTATCCCCGGCCGATTGGGCACGCAAGCGGTTGGCAGGGCGCAGATCAGGCCGATTTCCTGTTGCGGGGGGATTCTCGCTTGACAGGGTGCGGCAAGATGGGTTCTAATAAGCTCCGCTTGGGGCGATTAGCTCAGTTGGTTAGAGCGCACGGATCACACCCGTGAGGTCATAGGTCCGAATCCTATATCGCCCATCCGGTGCTCGCAAGATATTGCAGGGCCTTGTTTTACGTCGAATTTCGCGGCTCCGCTAACCACGAGCGACGGTATGCAATACTCTGCGTGCGTCTGCTGCGCCGCATTTTGCGCCGCCTCGTTGATACTGCCAGAGATTCCCGCCGCTCGTTCAAAGTGTTCCTCCGTTACTTGCAGATAGTGCTTCCTCGCCACTGCCGAGGAATTGCCAATCCACGCACAGACGACATGCTCGGGCCACTCTTCCGCCAACTCAGTCTCGCGGGTGCTGCGAAGGTTCTGAAAGAGCTTGGGCCAGGGTTTCAGGCCCGCCCTGATGATGATTCGTCTGAACTGCGCTCGCAGGTTACAGGCTCTTACATTGCCATATTCCCGGTAGAGGGTAACAACGTGCTCAGTCCCTGGCTCGGCTTCATCAAACACTTCCCGCAGGTAGGGTAGTAATTCCGGGAACAGCGGAACAAGTCGCGACTCATGACCACTGTGATGCGCGGTCTTCGGGCTGCGCACCAGCATCCGACCGTGCTCCCAATCGATGTCTGCCCACGTCAGACCGTAGTGCTCGGACGGGCATCGGAGTCCTGCATAGCGGCTCAAAGCGAAGACGAGCCGCCACTGCGCGTCGGGACATACTGCGAAGATCCTCTCGGCTTCCCCCCGCGTGATGAAGTGGAACTTCTGCGGGTTGCCCTGGACTGCCGACTTGAGATCCTCGAAGGGATTGGACAGGATCAACTTCCGGCGCACCGCCACACGGAGGAATTGCTTGGCAATACCGCTGCGTCGCCGGACTGTGTTATCAGCCAGCCCCTGCCCAATCAGGTACAGCCGCCATTGGTCTGCGTCGCCCGGAGTAATGTCCCGTAACGGCTTATCCGCATGGAAGAAGTCGAGCAGGTTCCGACGCGTGTGGCCATATACCGTGGTCGTGCCGGCCTTCACGTCGTGGCGATCACTGATGTAGCCATCGAGGAACGCTCCCAGCTTTGCGCTCTCGCGTTGGCCTACCAGTCCGACAGCCGCGAGCTTGCCGTACATGATATCCTCCAGTCCGGCCAGCCACTTGACTGTCTCATCATCAATTACCCCGGTAGCGCCGGTGGCCGCCAAGGCCAGTTGTTCGACCTTGATCTTAATGGCTTCGGCCTGTCTCACGCTGGCCTTGCCCAAACGAATCGTTCGACGGCTCCCATCGCCCGCCACAAACTGAATCCGCTTACGGCCGTTCGGGTCGTTAATCACGCTTGCCATGCTTCACCGTCCTTTTCTCCGCCTTGCCTTCGATTGTCCTGGGGCGAATGACGATCTCCAAGCCGAGTGCCTCGGCCAGACGTTCCAGGTTCTCCACACTCACGCCTTCTTTGCCACCCATCAACCGTGATAACTGGGCCTGGTCGATGCCCGTTTCCTTCGATAGCCTGTAGCGGGTCTTGCCGCCAGCCTCGATTGCCTTGCGAATTGTGTCGAACACCTGACCCATCCCCGCGAGTATAGAGGATGCATGAGATAAAATCAAGCATATTCTTCTCCGTCGTCAATTTTCTTTGATCCCGGTTCGGCCTATTGTGCCAAGTTCGTTGATTTGGCACGATAGAGATTGTGACACATCTGAATGCCTGTTTTTCGCCGTGTTAGCCCGAACATGCCAAGCTGCCACCTTCCTCCAGCTTCCAGGATTGTGGCACGCAGTGTCACGAGGGCAGCCTCCACATCCACGCGCCGCCGAATTGATCCCGATAGGGCTTGATGCCAAGGTCGTCTTTCGCGCGTTGGACGGTCCGCCATGCGTAGCCGGCCTCTCCCGCCTCATCCTTGATCTTGCCGGCAGCCATCGGTCCGGTCTTGAGCACATCGCGCAACCACTCGGCCGCCTTGTTCCGGGTCTCCGACTTAGGACCAGGTTTCTTCTTTTCATCCCCGTTCTCCACGCTCAGAGCATCATCGGCGCTCATTGCCACCGGTTCGCGCTCCCATGAGATAGCCGGCGGCTCCCCGCAGATGGTGAACGCCAGTCCATTGCCTTCGGGGGCCAAGTTGTTCTTGCCAGGCAATAGCAATCGTCGGACCTTGTTCTCACTGTCGCGTGTCAGATGCCAGACTGCCCGCGCAATGCCCGTGAATGCCCGGCTTCCAAGCGCCAGGTCATCCGCAATGCTACCAGCGCTCTTTCGGCGATGGGCAACCACCAGGACCGCCGGACCGTACTTCTCCGCCAGCTTCGCCACAGGGGCCAGAACCGACCGGACCTCGTTGTCGCGATGAGCGTCCGTGCGACCGCCCAGGAATGACCCTATCGGGTCCACGACCACCAGCCTGCAATCGAGATGAGCCTTCAAGGCCGTCTCCAGCGCCTCCAAGTCAGCCAACGTGAACATCACGTCGTGGCGCTCTCCGCCAGCCTCAATCCTGCGTACCATCGACAGCAGGTGCACCCGCCGCACATCAGCGTAGTGGGCATCCAGTCGGGGGCGGATCGTATCGGCGGGGTCGTCTTCGGCGGAGATCAGGATCACCGACCCGCTGGGGCAGTCGCTTCCATCCGGCCAAGATGATGCGGTTGACACCCGGGCCGCCATGTAGGTCGTCAGGAACGACTTGCCTTCACCCGGCCTGCCCACCAGCAGAGTGATCCTGCCCAGCGGTACGCGCCCAGGCCATAGCCATCTCACTTCGGCCGGTTCTACATCCGCCAGACATTGGAGTATCGGGCCACCAATTATGCTGCTGGGGTCCACCGTGGGCGCATTGTCCGCAAGAGCTTCGACCTGTGCTCGCAGAGAGTCCGGCTCCGAAGCGTCGTGGGTCTCCAGCCAATCGTAGATGTCGCCCTTCGCTGGAAGCCCTGGAAGTTGGACAACCTTGACCGTTGCCACCGGTTGCAGCTTGACGAGGATGGATGTTACGTCTCTGGCGTACCCTTGGCCGGCGTCGTCGTTGTCGGGCAGGATAACCACATCGCGACCAGCCAGAGGCCGCCAGTCGGCCTTGCTGGCACTCTCGCACCCGTGCGGGCTCGTAGTAGCCAGCAGACCGATGGTAATGGCTGCATCCGCCGCTTTCTCGCCTTCGCACACGTAGACCCGGTCATGGGGCCGTGCCAAGAGTTCGGGCAGCCGGTACAGTGGCCGTGGCTCCGGCATCCCGCCGATGATCCATCCACCGACGGTCTTACTCACGGGTCGAATGTCTTTGCCGCCGGCGGTGTCCCATCGCACGATCATGCCTACCACTTCGCCGGCTGGGTTGTGGTACGTCCAGGTCGTTGAATGGGGACCATGTCTGTGCTCCAGTTCAGCGATGGCATCATGGACCGTGGCGTAGATCTCTTGCTTGTCCTTGCCATGCCTGCTCTTCCTGACCTTGGATGTTGGCTTTGGGCCAACGGGCCGGTCGGTCCTCCTGCCATCGGCAGGCATCAGGTCCGCCAGTGCCAATCCCAGCGCAGATGCGACGGCCTCTGGCGTGCATCCCGCATGGCAGTGAACGAGCGCGCGACCGTCGTCCCCGGCAGCGATGGACAAACTGGCCCTTCGGTCGTCATGGGCAGGACACCGCGCCGTCCAGCCCTTCCCACTGGGTTTCGCTTGCGGCAGCTTCGACAGGATCAGTTCAGTGGGTGTCATTGGGCACCTCCTTCCCTGTCGCCGCCTGCTCATCCAGCCAGCGGCGCAGCACGTCCACGGGGTACAGGATCGCCTTGCCGACACGAACGTGCGGGACTTCACCTCGGTTTGTCCATTCCCACAAGAGCCTCTCGGAGATACCCAGAGCTTTTGCCGCTTCGCGCGGCCGCATGGCCAAGCATGGCGTTTCCGGTTGAGCCTTCGAAGATGTATTGTTGGAGTTGACGGTAATCACGGTCGTTGGCCCTCCATGAGAAGCCCGGCGTCGATCTTCAGCCGGATCAGGTCGTCAATGGTGCTCAGAACCGTTTGCCGCTCGGGGAGAGTCGTATGCGGGCTCTGAAGGCTGAATAGGAGTCTGGCCAGCATCTCGTTGATAATGCTTGCCTGCTGCGATACGCGCTGGTAGAATGTGATTGGTGATTTACTCTGGGCCACCGTGGGCGCGGTGGCCCGCTTGCTTTCTGGTTTCATAAGGCCACCCCCTTTCTTGCGTCCCACGCCTGGCGGTCTGGACAGCCATCCTTGAACCATCTGAGGACTTCATCGCGATCCCAGCGAACGCTCCCGCCCAGCCTGACCGGTCGCGGCAGCTTGCCTGCGGAGTTCAGCCGCCAGACTTGCCTCAAAGACACGTCCAGCATTTCCGCCAGTTCCCTGGCACAGACCGCGAGGGCCTCACGGATGTCTCTGGCTTTCTTTTG
>JAMCWO010000137.1:0-8535 GCA_023481165.1 Planctomycetota bacterium
CATGGATACTGCCAGCCACTTCATACTCTGCATACTGCACCTCTGTCATATTGTCGCGACAATAAAAATGTAGGGTGGGCTGTGCCCACCAATCGGCACACGTAGGAGCGAGGGATGGTGGGCACAGCCCACCCTACAAGCTCTGCTTGCTCCACTTCTGCTGTAATGTCGCGGTCCCTTCGAAACTACCAACTTGCCAACGGTTTGACTTCTGCGGCCTCCACCACCTTGCCGTCGTGCCACGCGGGCGCCAAGAGCACGGCGAGACAAACGTCGCCACCGGCTTGCGGCAGCTTCACGAGGAGCCGCCGGACACCGGTGTTCTTCGCCTGCGGCGGCTGTTGCTCGGCCGACTCGACCGTAAACACCGCATTCCTGGGGCTCAGCAGCCGGACCGTCAACTCCTTGCCTTTGAGCTTGAGGACAGCGACCGTCCCCTGCTTCACATCAATGTCGGCGTCCGTGGTCAAGCCCCACGCCAATTCGCACGGCTTCTTGATCTTGAGTTCATCCTGGACCAGCACGGCTCGCCGGCCTTCGGTCAGGATAATGCCACGTGTCGCAGCGTCGGCAAAGCCCTGGTAGGCCTCCGTCAGGTTGACGACCGCCACCGGTCGGGCCCCGTTGATCTCGGTCTTCGTGAAGGACGATTTCGCCATGGGGTCCTGGCTCTGGCCGCCCAGCATGATGACATTATGACTGGCGGAGTTCAACCGGTAGTAGGACCATCGCCGGCCGCCCCGCTTGGACTCCCAGTAGCCGTCGAGGTTGTAGTTGTCCGAGCCGAGGTCGCGGGCCCAGCGGACGCCCAGGGCATCCAACTCGAAATTGCCCAGATCGAGATGCCCGTGGTTCACCTGGTTGTAGCCGGCCTTGATCCCGAGGAACAGCGCGTTTGGATCATCCCAGGCGCTGCGCATCGTGATGACCTCGACGGGCCCGCGAAAGTAATAATCCAGTTGCTTGTTGCGAATCGCCCGGGCCGGGGGACGCGCTGTGTACCAGACCAAGTGGGCCGCACCGGCCGCACGGTTGGCAAGCTGCTCGTGCTCCGACTGGGCGTACATGGGATTGTGAAACGTGCGAGCGAGCCAGAACATGCAGGGCATCGGCCGTCGAGCGCTTCTTTCCCCAACGTCGGCCAGGTTCAGGTAGAGGCCGGTCGGCCCGGCGGTATAGATCGGGAAAAAGCCCGCCTTCGAGAGACCGTCGATGTCCAGAAGGTTGAATGTGCTTCCCAACGCCGTGTCGAGGGCCGTCAGGGCGTACGCCGTATAACTCGTCGCATAGTTCCAGTAGCCCGGCCCCTCGCCCCAGGCGCCGTCCGGACCATAACTCTTGAGCGCGGCGGGCAGTGACTTGATAGCCAGGGGGACAATCCGCTCGGCGTAGCTCGGGTCCGTCTCCGCGATGGCCAGCGCGCCGACGATCATGCCGCCGTTGCACACCTGGTTCCAGTTGTATTCGCTTGTCACCCACCAGCCGTTCTTGGCATAGACCTCCAAGCCCGGCTTGAGACCCTTCCCGATCAGGGCCTGTCGGATCGTGGCTCGGGTCTGTTCATCGAGGTAGCCGTACAGCCAGTCGTATCCGACCCCCACGGCGTGGGACATCTCCGCCACATCGAGAAAGTGCGAGGGGTTCCAGTCCTGGAACGCACAGACCTGCAGCAGGTTCTCCTTGGCTCTGGCGGCGTACTTCTCCTGGCCCGTCCATCGATACGCGAGCGCCAGGGCATAGATCCGTCCCAGGCAATCGCGGCTGACGCTGAGCAGCCGCGGCCCGATTTTGCGGTAGACCAGGGGCGGCCTCTGCAGGTATCGTTCCGCGTCCTCCTGGACGTCCCTCCAGCACTTCTGCAGCGCCGGGTCGTCTTCGTAAGAGGCCTTGAGAAAACCAAGATCCGTATCCTTGAGCATGAGCCGCGGGTGACCGGCGGCCAGTCCCGACAGGATCGAGTCGGCGCGAGAAGTCGGCTCGGCCGCACCCGAGGACGCCCAGCCGCAAAACAGGATTCCGACGATCGCCGGCAGATGCCTCATAGCCTGCCTCCAGAGTCACGATTTTCTATTTACTAATTGCCATCTGCGGCCTACAAATGGTGCTTGTGACCTTCAGCCAATGAGAGTCTGAAGGGTAAATCACAAATCGTCAATAGGAAATCGTACGGGTCCGGCATGAACAAGTACATCTTCAAGACCAAAGAGGAGATGGCGACCGCCGCCGCCAGCAGCGTCGCTCAGGCGATCAAGCACGCCATTCGCGCGAAGGGCCAGGCCAATATTGTCATAGGAACGGGCAACAGCCAGACCGAGATGTTCGAGCATCTCGTCGCCACCAAGGGCGTCGACTGGTTCAAAGTTGTCATGTTCCACCTGGATGAATACATCGGGCTCGCCCCGGGTCATCCGGCGGCCTTGCGCACTTATCTCATGAAGCACTTCGTGGACAGGGTCGGGCCGCTGCGGGCGATGTACCTCATCAAAGGGGAAGCTCCCGACCCGGTTCAGGAATGCAGGCGGATGAACGTCTTGATCCAGGCCCATCCCATCGACGTCGCCTGCATCGGCTTCGGCGAGAACGGTCACCTGGCCTTCAATGACCCCCCGGCCGATTTCGAGACGGAGGAGCCCTACCTCATCGTGGAACTCGACCAACGCTGCCGTATGCAGCAGGTCGGCGAAGGCTGGTTCCAGTCCCTGGAGCAAGTCCCCGCGCGGGCCATCTCCATGAGCATCCGGCAAATCCTCAAGAGCAAGCAACTCGTTGCGACAGTGCCGGATCTGCGCAAAGCCGAGGCGGTGAAGAACGCTCTGGAGGGTCCGGTGACACCCCAGGTCCCCGCGTCCATCGTGCAGCACCATGAGAACTGCTCGGTCTTTCTGGACGAGCCGGCCGCCTCCCGGCTTTCGGGGGAGATGTAGGACCTGAGCGGCAAGCGTCAAACGGTTGCGCGGCTCGCCTTTGTGTCGCAACCACAGGACAGTCTTCACCGAATTACAGGCTGAAGGTGTGCAGGCCGCCGACGGGGGTGACTTCTTCGGCCGCAACCGGGAGATGGCGCGGGCCGTAATACTGCTCGGCCAGATTCCCGATAAGACGATGCACCTGCCCGGACTCGACCGCCGCCACGATGCAGCCCCCCATGCCCGCGCCGACCAGACCGGCGCCGACTACCCCCGGCGTCGCCAGGGCAATGTCGGCCAGGGCATCCACCTCCGGTATGCTGACACTGTAGCCGCCCGGCTGTCGCCACAGGCGGGCCTGTTCCACCGCGGCCGGGTCGCCCGATTCGACGGCGTGGATCAAGGCATGCAGCCGCTGGTCCGGATAGCTGCTGTCGATCGGCATTTGCCTGCCTGCCACGTGCTTCACCACGCGGTCGCCATCGTGCGAAGCGTTCATCAGCTCCCCGAACCGCCGCATGTCCTCCCGCCGCAGGCACTCGGGGACCATATCGGAGCGAATACACTCCGCCACGCCGTAGAGACACGTCTTGCGGATCGGATAACCGCCCGGAGGCTCATCGTGACTGCGGAAGACCCGCAGGAGTTTCTGCTCACGGTCCGGCAGCAACTCCAGAATTTCGCGCCGGCCGGCCGATTCGGGCAGAGACTTGAGGATCTGATAAATCCGCCCCTCGCTCACACCCAGTCTGTCGGGATTGACATCGCGGAGATGTTCGAGCCTGTCGGCGTACTCGGGAAACTGCTTCTGGATCAGCAGGAAACCGAAGATATACGCCGCAATGCGGCTGTTGAAGGCGCTGCGGGCGCCGGCCTGCTTCTTCGCCGCGCTGAGGCTGTTGGCGAGAACAAGGCTGTAGCCCTCGGGAATCAGGATACTCTCGACGCAGCACGGGAACGTCGTGATGTGCACGATGGCATTGGGCTGGGCGAACAGAATCGCGGCGTGGTCGCAGTTGCCGCCGCGTGTCCCCACGTACCACTCGGCGTACCCGCAATGGGTGACAAGCACGCTGTGGTCGATCGCCAGCGTGTTGATCCGCACCACCGCCTCGGCCGTCGCGACCACAAGCGCTGAAGACGAGCTCAGACCGACAGCCCGGGGGATATTGCCGTAGAAGACCATATCCATCCCCCGGAAGCGCGGGGCCATGGAGCCGTCGGCCTGCGTGCAGAGGTTCTGCAGGTAAAGAACCGCCGCGCGAATGTAGTTCGACCACGTAATGGAAGGATCGCCCTTGCGCTTCTCGAATTCCGCATAACACCAGGAGTCCCAGTCGTCGATCTTCTTGCCCTGGGGCAGGCCCTCGCTGATGCGGAACCACTCCGGGGCAAACGCCTCGGGCTCGACGTTCGCCGCCGTCACGAGGTCATCGTCGCGCGGCGCGACCACCAGCCACATGTGGTTGACCGCGACCGGATTGACCGAGCCGCCCCGATGATCGATATGGGTGCCCAGAACATTGATGCGGCCCGCCGCCCGGATGACGAGCACCTCCCGATCCATGCCATAGGCTGCGCCGAACGCTTCCAGCGTCCGCACGCACATTCGGGCCGCTTCTGCGCGCCATGCTTCTCTGTGCGCACAGATCGCCAGAAGCATGCGGTTGAATCCGCTGCCGGCGTCTTCAGCGGCACGAATCCACACCTGCACCGGATGCAGATAACTCTCTGGCGAAGTCACCGATCCTCACCTGCCGTTTACAAGCTGCGGCCGACGCTTTACAATTCGCGTCCGGGGCGCGAGCAAATGGTAAAGGGTAACTGGAAAATAGTAAATCCGAAAGGCATCGATTTCATGGAACAGACCAGTAAGGGCCGAGGCGCGGACGCCGTAGCGCTACCCGGCCTGATTGATTTGCAGGTGAACGGTTATCGCGGTGTGGACTTTTCCGGCGATAGCCTCACCGATGAAAGCTTTGTGCAAGCCTGCCGCCAATTGCTGGAGGCCGGGACTACCGCGTTTTTGCCCACGCTCATCACAAGTTCCGCCGCGATCTACGCGCGAAATCTGCCGATCCTCGCCGGCGTACTGGGCCGAGAGGAGTTCCGGGGGCGGGTGCTCGGCATCCATTTGGAAGGGCCCTTCATCTCGACTGAGGATGGGGCGAGGGGGGCGCACAGTGCCCAATGGGTCCGAAAGCCCGACGTCGCCTATTTCAAGGAGCTGATCGATTTGGGCCAGGGAACGGTCCGGCTCATCACGATCGCCGCCGACCAGCCGGGGGCCGAAGAGGTGAGCCGCTACGCCAGCAGCCACGGCATTGCCGTCGCGCTGGGACACCACATGGCCAATGAGCAGGACCTGGAGAAGTTGGTTGCCGTGGGGGCCAAGGCCCTCACGCACCTGGGCAACGGCGTGCCCGCCCTGCTCTCCCGGCACCGGAACCCGGTCTGGGCCGGCCTGGCCAACGATGACCTCGCGGCCACGATCATCGCCGACGGCCACCACCTGCCGCCGGCCATGCTCAAGACCTTCATCCGCACGAAGGGCCCCGGCCGCTGCATCGTCATCAGCGACGCCTCCCCGCTGGCGGGCCTGCCGCCGGGCGAGTACTGGTCGATGGGCGCCATGGTCCGTCTCGAGGCCGATGGCAAGCTCTTCAACCCGGCCACCGGCTACATGGCCGGCTCTTCGGCGACCATCCTCGCGTGCGCGAATCACGTGGCGGGCCTGGACCTCGCGGGTCTG
Organism: Planctomycetota bacterium; assembly: GCA_023481165.1. GTDB lineage: Bacteria > Planctomycetota > Phycisphaerae > Sedimentisphaerales > Anaerobacaceae > PLanc-01. The sequence goes on from JAMCWO010000137.1 coordinate 5,659, forward strand.
AACGAGCTGGGCCAGATGTGCTTCTACAACCCGCTGCGCCTGCTCGGGATCTCGCCCAAGCAGGTCCGCGTGGAGGAGCCGATTCTTTTCGACGCGAAGGAGCGCCGCGTTTTCCAGGAGTGAATCACATAAGAAGTCCGCTTTGGGAGCTTGACCATGAAGAATTTGATTCTGCCTTCGATCTGTGCCGCAAGCCTGATCCTGTCGATGGCCCCGCGCAGTCCTGCGCAATCAGAACTGAAGCTCTGGTACGATTCGCCTGCCAGGGAATGGACGGCCGCACTGCCGATCGGCAACGGCCGGCTGGGGGCGATGGTTTTCGGCGGCACGGCCGAGGACCGCTACCAGCTCAACGAGGATTCGCTCTGGTCCGGCAGACCCCACGATTACGCCCATGACGGTGCCGCCCAGTACCTGTCGCAGATTCGCGCGTTGCTGTTCGAAGGCAAGCAGAAGGAAGCCGAGCAGTTGGCCGGGGAGCGGTTCATGTCGGTGCCGCTCGGGCAGATGCCCTACCAGCCGTTCGGCGATTTGAAACTGACGTTTCCCGGTCATGACAAGGTGGAGGCTTACCGGCGGGAGCTTGACTTGGACGCGGCCATCGCCACCACGACGTATCGACTCAATGGCGTGACGTACAGGCGTCAAGCCTTCGCCAGCTTCCCCGACCAGGTGATCGTCGTCAGGCTGGAATGTGATCAGCCTGGCGCGCTCGGCTTCACGGCGGCGTTGACCAGTCCCAATCAGGAGATTCAGACTCAGGCGGTGGGCGACGACACGCTGGCCATCCGGGGCCGGGCGCGGGACTACAAGGCCCGGGGCTACGACGTGATCCCCGGCACGGTGAAGTTCGAGGGCCGCTGCCGCGTGATCGTTCGCGGCGGCAAGGCGATCGTCGATAATAAACAGATCGTCGTCGAAAACGCCAATGCCGCGACGCTAATGATCGCGATGGCGACGAGCGTCAAGAGCTACAATGACCTCTCCGCCGATCCCGGGGCGCGCTGCGCTGAGGTGCTGAAGAAAGTGGCGGACAAGACGCCGCGTCAGGTACGCGATGCGCACGTGACCGATCACCAGACGCTGTTCCGGCGTGTGTCCATCGACCTGGGTGGGGCAGTCGAGCCGGATCTGCCCACCGACCAGCGGGTTTTGAGGTATGCGCAGAAGGAGGATCCGCAACTGGCGGCCCTGTTCTTCCAATATGGGCGCTACCTGATGATCGCCAGCTCGCGCACCGGGGGCCAGCCGGCCAACCTGCAGGGACTCTGGAACGACAGCGTCAATCCCCCGTGGGACAGCAAGTACACGGTGAATATCAACACCGAGATGAACTACTGGCTGACGGAGCCGACCAATCTGCGCGAGTGCGGCACGCCGCTGTTCGATGCTCTAGCTGACATCAGCCAAACGGGCCATGTGGTCGCCCAGAAGCACTACAACGCCCCCGGCTGGGTCCTGCATCACAACTTTGACCTCTGGCGCGGGGCCGCTCCAATCAACGCCTCCAACCACGGCATTTGGCCCAGCGGCGGCGCCTGGCTGTGCCAGCACCTGTGGTGGCACTATCTCTACGCGGGCGACAAGACGTTCCTGGCCGAGCGGGCCTATCCTTTGATGAAAGGCGCCGCCGAGTTCTTCGCGGCCTATCTCGTCGAAGACCCGCGCAATGACAAGGGGTCCCCAACGCAGAATTCCGCGTTGGGGGGCCCCGTGCACTGGCTGATCAGCGGCCCCAGCAACAGCCCCGAGATCGGCGGCCTGGTCATGGGCCCAACGATGGATCACCAGATCATCCGCTATCTCTTCGCCAGCACCGCCCAGGCGGCCCGCGTGCTGGGTGTTGATGAGGAATTTGCCCAAAAGCTCGACACGCTGCGCGGCCGGATCGCTCCCAACCAGATCGGCAAGTACGGCCAACTCCAGGAGTGGCTGGAGGACAAGGACAACCCCAAGGAGGAGCACCGCCATGTGTCGCACCTGTGGGGCCTGTTCCCCGGTGAGGAGATCACGCCGGAGACGCCGGAGTTGTTCAAGGCCGCCAAGCAATCGCTGCTGTTCCGCGGCGATGGCGGCACCGGCTGGAGCCGGGCATGGAAGATCAACTTCTGGGCCCGCCTGCTGGACGGCAACCACGCGCACCTGATGCTCAAGAACCTGCTGACGCTGACCTCCTCCCCGCTGACAACCTACAAAGGCGGCGGCGTCTACACCAACCTCTTTGACGCCCACCCGCCCTTCCAGATCGACGGCAACTTCGGAGCCACCAGCGGGATTACCGAGATGCTGCTGCAAAGCCACCGCCGGGACAGCCAGGGCCGCTACATCATTGATCTGCTCCCCGCCCTGCCCGATGCATGGCCCAATGGCTGCGTCTACGGCCTGTGCGCTCGCGGCGGCTTTCGGGTCGACATTGTCTGGAAAGACAGCAAGTTGGCCGGCGCGACCATCACCGGTGATCAAGATGGCCCGTGCCAGGTGCGGTACGGCCGCCAAACCATCCAGATCGATGCGATAAAGGGCAAGCCAATCCAGTTGGATGGAGAGCTCAAGAACCTTTGAGCGCGTCACAATCAGCTTGAACCGGACAAAACCACTTGACGTACCAAGCACAGGGTCCCATAATAGGCCCTGTCAAGGACAATTCGAGATTGCCTAAAGGAGTGGTTCGGCAAGGGTCGATAATATATCAAACCAAGGCGCAGGCATTGTGAACCTGCGCACCCTGGGGAAAACAAGGAGGTTCAGGGCCACCGAACACGGAAAGGAGGGCACATGAGCAATTCTGATTTATGATTGACGATTTATGATTTGAGCTTCGCAGGGAGCGACCGCCAAATCATGATTCATAGATCTCGCCACCCTTCTGCTGGAACT
>JAMCWO010000137.1:8545-10388 GCA_023481165.1 Planctomycetota bacterium
ATAAATCACACATCGAATGGGAGGAGGGTTCCTGAGTACTTAGGAGAAGGGGATGAAATGGATTTAATCTGCCTAAGGAAAGGAGACCCGTATGAAAAGGATTTTCATCGGCGCCGCGCTCCTGGCTTTGCTGCCGGGCATCACGAACGCCTACTACGGCTGCTATGGTTACGGCGTCCGCTATTCGCCGTATGCCTTCAGCTATCACAGTTCCGGGCTTGTCCCCTGCGATGTTGAGTACACGCCTTACGCCTTCAGCTACCACAACTCGGGTTTGGTCTACGGGTACGGCATCTGCGATTACGGGGGGGGTTATGTCTACTCCTCGCCCGCAGTCCACCATAGGCTGCCCCTGCATGGTGCGCCCCGTCCGCGGTCCGATTTCCGGCACCACGCCCAAAACACCGTCCGCCCGCCGCGGCCGCCGGACGGAATGTTTACCATCCGCCAGCACCTCCATGCCAAGGGTGTGGACTCCGTGGACATCAACCGGATCCTGCGGGTGGGAGACCAGCTCCTGAGCGCCGATTTCCTCGTGAAAGATCGGAACCTGCTGATCAAATACTGGAATCCCCAGGGGATCGAGCAGTTGAGCACCCAGGAGGCTTTCAAACAGAAAGCCTACGCCAACTACAAAGAGAGCTGGGAGAAATTCGCCGCGCAGTTCCAGCAGAAGGGTGGCGAGATCTACTACGTGAACGCCTCGGAGGCGCAGACCATCGTGGCGGCGCTGGATTCGTGTCCGAAGCTGAGCCCCGGTACGGGAACCCCGCTCCCGCAGACGTTGTACGCCAAGAACTGATCGGCGCGCGTCAGTCGGTTGCGCGGCCCGTTTGTAGTGTGCTCGTAAGAGCATAGAGAAGATAACGCCTTACGGCGTCACAACAAGCGGTTGCTTACGGTCTGCCCGGCGTGGGCTCGGCGGCGTGCCAGCTTTCTGCGTCGTTCCAGGTCACGGGCGCTGCGGCGGGGTCCTGAATCGTCAGGGACTTGCCGCCGCCGTCCGTGGCCGGGTACCACGCGCTGCTATACTCGAAGCGCAGGATCGCCACCTCCAGAGACGGCAGCAGCAGCACGATCTTCTCGCCGGAGTCGCTGAGATTGCCCTTGTACTGCCCCGCCACCTTGGGTGTCGCGCCGTACTGCGACCGGAAGGACGACTGGTTCGCCACCACCACGACACATTCCCCCGGCTGGAGCGTCAGAGCGGAGAAAACGAAATCGATCCCCTTGTCGAAACGGACCCCCGTCACGTCGATCGCCTCGTCGATGACGTTCTGCAGCTCAACATAGTCATAGGTGCTGCCCTTGGGCGCGCGGTACATCAGCTCCGTGATCCGCAGGCCATCCAGGAGCTTCAGATCGTTGTCGCGGGCGGACCCGCTCGCCGCCTTCGGCCCCACGGCCTCCAGCGTGGCAGAGTTCAAGAAGTCCGAGCTGGTGGTCTCATCGTTCATGGCGTGAATCGCCAGCAGGTTCGTGCCGGCGTGGAGCAGGCCGAGCCGGCTGCTGATGTCGAACGGCTCTGGCACGACGGCGTCGGCATCCGACCGGGTGGAAGCGGTCGAATTCCATGCGGGCGTGCCGGTGAACAAGGCCCGCTGGACTTCGGTGCCGTTGAGGTAGGCGACAAAGCCATCGTCGTAGCGGACTTTCAGGACCAGAGAGGTCAGGCCCTGTAAGGTCTGGGCACTAACCGTGAAGGGAATCCGGATGTAGCAGCTTGCGGCCTTGTTGTACATCTGGCTCTGGACATCAATGGTGAACAGCGTCTCATAGCCGCTGCGGCGCTCGTAGCCGACACCGCCGGAGCCGCTGAGCCAGGGGCTATCGTTGAACGCGG
>JAMCWO010000137.1:10398-20129 GCA_023481165.1 Planctomycetota bacterium
CCTTTGGCGCCTGGGGATTTGCCGTCCCGGGGGTCGGCAGCGGCAGAATCGCGAAGCTCGCCGCACCATCCGGCGCCCGGCCTTCGGAGAAGTCCGTCGTTTGCGGACCGAAGAGGACCTTGTCCACCTCCTCCTTCTGCGGATCGAACAGTCCAATCATCTCCCCGTCGGCGGAAAGGCCGAAATTGACGTGGCCGGGATCGTTGGAGTCATCCGCCCAAAATACCCCATAGCCACCGCCGGGAATGAAACTCAGCGGCCGAATCACGTGCTTCCGCGGTTGCGTCGCCGGATTGTCCGTCAGGTACATACCCCCCAAATCAACGGGGCTCGGATCGGGGTTATAAAGCTCGATGAAGTCCGAGCCCAAGAGAACCTCGCTGCCGGCCAGCCACTCGTTGATCTTGATGGTGCGGGAGTCTCCCAGCGGATGCACGCTATTCGCCTGGCCGAAGGTCGGGACCGTCAGGTGCCATTGACCCAGGGGAATGTGTCGTGGTGGTGGCGAACCGGGACCGTCAGGTGCCATTGGCCCAGGGGACCGATACGGCCGATGGATACATCGGGCACCTGGTGGCCGAACACGACCGAATCGAGCAGCACCCCCGTCTTGTCATACAGGTAGACCGCGTCGCCGTCGGCATTGAGAGCAAAACCCAGATGCAGACCGGTGCCCGAGGCGCCGCTGTCCGCATACAAGACCAGATACGTGCCGGGATTCATCGTCACGCCGGACGGGAATACAAACATGTCCGGCTGGGCCGGGTCGTCACTCAGGCTCATTCCGGACAGGCTCAGGACGGCCGGACCGTCATAATACAGCTCCACCAGGTCCGGGAAGGTATTATCGTGTTTCAGGATCGACTTATTGACGGCGAGGACTTCGTTGAGGACGAGTCGCTTGTACGAGGTATCGATCCCCCAGGTGCGGGAAACCGCAGGACTGCTCTCGTCCTGCCACAGCCCGGTCGCGTCTTTGCCAATCACCGATACCTTGCACGCCTGTCCATTCTGGAGGTTCGTCAGCGCGATCGGCGGCAAAGGCGTGGGTGCGACGGACGAGCCCGCCACCGGGCGGACCACTTCCGTACTCCACGGACCACTGTTGAGGCGATACTTGTAGGCTTGCAGATCGGGCCCGCCCACGGTCAAGGTGGCGCTGGTCCTCCACGTCACAGGGAGCGGCTCACCCGCGATCGAGGCGCCCGGCGGGATCATCGCCCCCATGTCCACACCGTTGGCGCCGGTCCCGCGGGCAGGCGATTCGGGCCGCAGGTGGACATCAGGGATCAGGCCCTTCAAAAGATACCCGCCGTCGGCAAATCCCGGAAAACCGGTGCTGAAGCAGGGCAGGTTCGCATCCACATGCACGTCGCGATCCGCGTCGACGAAGATCGGGTCGGCCTCAACGTTACCTGTACCCAAATTCGAGAATTGGCTCGGGACCAGGGAGTTGTTGACGACCACCTGCGTGTTCCGGCGGTTCACGAAGGTGCCGGTGCCGTTGTCGGTCGCGGTGCCGTCCACTTCGGGGCCGCTCTTCCAGAAGATGCAGTTGTCGATGTAGGCGGCGTGGCGCGGGCCGGAGTCAGTCCGCGCGGTCTCATCGAAGAGAAGGGCACCGGCGTTCTGGAGAAACACGTTGGCGTAGATCAGGGCGGACGCGCCGGTTTTGCAGAGGATGGCGTAATCGTTGTGGTAGAAGATGTTCCGCACGATGGTCAGTTGCTGGGTATCCAGGTTGTTGGCACTGGCAGAGCCGTCCCCGGGGCCGGTGGTGACCGCCGCCGAGGCGCTGCGGCCGGTGTTGCCGACGTTGGCGTGCATGAAGAGGTTGCCTTCGAAGTAGGTGTCGGTCTCGTTGTCGTCCACGAGGTCGTCCCCGCCGCCGGTAAAGACGTTGTCGAGGATCCGGGCCACGGGGCCGCCTTTGACGCTCACGAAGTTGAGATGGAGAATGTCCGTGTCGCCGTGCGTGTGGCCGAAGAGATTGCCCTCGATGAGGAACCAGCCGTCGGCGGGCATGCGTTCGGCCATGCACATGTAGTGGTTGCCCAAGTCCACGAAGACGCTGTTGCGAATCACGATCTGCGGGTCCCAGATGCTGAAGTACTGGGTATCGGAGCCGCGGAACGTCGCATGGTCGACCGTCAGCCGGGCCGTGGGGCCGGCGGCGCCGGCGTTGTTATTGCCGGTCGTGATCCACTGGGGCCGGGCGCCGCCGAACTCCAGATCGGCGTAGGCGATGATGTTGTCTTCCTTGGTGTCGGGGAATTGGAAGCCCGCCCACTGCGTCGTCGTGCCCGGCACACGGGTGAACCGAATCCGCTGGTACTCGGTGCCCTTTGCCACGAGGCGGCCGTGGACAATGAACCCGCAATCGGCATCCAGAAAGACCGTCGTGCCCGGTTCGATCGTCAGGGTCCGCCCCGCGGGCACCGTGATATTGCCGGTGACATGATAGGGGCCGCCGGCCGTGGCCCAGACCTCGTCGGCGCCGAGGCTGCCCCCCGCCTTGGCGACCATAGGCCGGTTGTCGGACCAGATGTCGAGGCTGGAACGCTCGATCTCCCGGTCCGCCGCATCGAACGCCTGGATCACAACGCGGTTGATGCCGGGCAGCACCCGCACATTATTGATGGACCACGTCCCCTGCCAGGCCGTCCAAGTGGCGGGCTGGCCGTTGACGGCCACGCGGCGGGTGTCGATGGCGTTTGCCTGGCCGGTGAGCGACACCGCGTTGGCGGCCACGCGCGGATACCCCCCCGCCGAAGCCGGAGGATTCGTCACCGTGATCTTTTGAGGAATGATGGACAGGACGTAGGCGTCGCGATCCGCGACGAACTTCTTCATGGTGGCAATCCGGGCGGCCGGCACCCAGTCGCCCAAAAGATAATCGACCAGGGGATCGAACTGCCGGGCGGAGAACGTCGTCTCGATCAGGTTCGTGAGGTGCCAGAAGTAGCGCGGCGCGAACTGGGGATGCTTGAGGAACCGGTTCATGGAAGCCAGCGACGTGGCTTGCCAGATGCCGTGGGTCGCGCTGGGCGCCCGTTCATCGCCCAACCCGAACATGGCCTCCAGGTCGTGCTGAATCAGCACGAAGCGCCGGTCTTCGACGCCGCGGTACATGAAGTACTCGTCCCCCACGCCGATCGCGAGCGAGCTCTCGCCGTTATCCGCCAGGATGTTCACGGCGATGAAACGCAGCCACTGCTCCACGTTGAGGACCCGCTGGACCTGTTCGGCGTAAACACTGTCCGAGGTCGTGGCGTCGGACAATACCCGGGTCAGCTCGATCAGGTCGGACCAGTCGTTCTCGCCGCTATTGCTGGTCTTCGTGTAGCAGATTTGATATGAGGTAGGGTTCGTGCCCAGGTAGTGCAGGTCCGCCGGCTGCGAGGGGCTATCGCTCCGCATGCACTTGTAGGCATTGCCGTCGGGATCGTCCGGGAAATGATGCTTGGCCCAGTCGCCGTTGACCGCTTCGATCCGATCGTAGGAGCCGCTGGTGCGGAGTGTGCTCGCCGAGGACAGGTCCTTGCCGTTGATCCGGACCTTCACGGGATGGGCGTCGCTCTGAGCCAGGCCCGCCATCTGGAACACGGCACAGGCGGTGACCTCGACATACGTGTAGTTCGTGTTGAGATTCATTTCCGTCACGCCCTTCCAGGGCCGGTCGTGCGGAAAATTGACGTGGCACTGGTTGGGCTGCATGTTGCGCGTGCCGTGACCGCGATTGCGGACGCTCGCGTTGTGGCGGACTTCCATGCCGGTCCCATCCACGCTGATGAAGGTCATGTTCATCTGGCTGTCGGGTCCCTGCATGGTGCTGTGCGTCCCGATGTAGGCCAGGCGGCCCCGCTCCATCTCCGTCATGATGAGGTAGTAGACCGGCTGACTGCCGGGCGTCCAGGCGGGGCTGAAGGAGTTGTCCACCTGGTAGAGGGCATTCGTCACCTGTTGCGGCACACCATCCATCATGGCGGGCGCGGGCCAAGTGCGGGTCTTGCCCCCCGCATCCCGAGCTTCCACGTAGAACTCGACAATCTTGGCATTCGTTTGTGCCGGGATCGTGGCCCCGTACACCCCGTCGCCGGAACGGCCATCGCCGTGTGCCCCATCATCCGCCATCGGCATGGCCAGATAGTCGTCCGCGTTGAACTTGGGATAGGTGTTCTGGTCGGTATACGTGGAGCTGTCGACCCGATAGTGCAGGGTCACCGCCAGACCGGTCGTCTGCTCATCGACGATGCGGGCGGTGACCGTGACCGCCTCGGCGGACGTCGGAATCATCGGCCAATGCTGAACATCCGCGATCATGGGCGCGATGTCGCCGGCGGCAACGGAATTGGCCGCGCCGGGCGTCCCGCCGTCCATAACGCTGGGGACCCAATTCTGGCCGCAGTCGTTCGGCAGGGACGCGTTGATCAGCTCCAGCGACTTGCCGGTTCCATCCGCGGCGCTGGACCATTCCCAACCTCGGTGGCCCTGTTGGGCCGGTCCCAACGAGCGTACGCCCCAGTCGCCCTGGTCCGCATACCGGACGGTGTTCACCACAGCGCCCACGGCGTCAGCCAACTGCAGCCGCTCGCCGGAATTGCTCAGTCCGCCGATCCAGCCGCCCACTGCGTTGGTCACGCCGGGATGCTTGGCCCGGAAGGTGTTCATGTCGGCGGCCACGACTAGGTACTTGCCCGCCCTGATCGACACGCTGGGAAAAACGAACTCCACGCCGTCGCTGAAACGCCAGCCGGTCAGGTCGACGGCCTGCGTGCCCGGATTGAGCAGCTCGATCCACTCCTGCTTGAGATTCTCCGGCGTGTTAAGGGCGTGGCCGGGATGGTACATAATCTCGGAAATGACAATGCTGTCAGCCGCCCGAACGTCCCCGCTGAGGGCTAGGCTCAACAGAACGGAGAGCGACAGGAAGATTTGCCGGAACACACCGAGAGGGATGCGCGTTTTCACTTATATCCTCCGAATCAAGACCGCCACCGCAGAAGCGGCCGAATCACCACTATTATAGTCAAAATAGGGCTTGCGGTCAATGTTGACGTGGCACGGGCATCCTGCCCGTGTGTCCATGGGCGCTCGGCCTATGCTACCGGCCTTCGAGGCAAAGGACGAGTTTCTGGAGGTAGAACAGGTCCGCTTTGCACCAGGGGAGATCGAGGAAGGACCCCAGCTTCTCGGCCGGCTCATCCAGAATCCAGGCTCGGGCGGCGAAAATCTCGGCAGGCATGGTCGGGAAGGCGAAGGGAGATTCGTTGCGCCACAGGGTCTCGACACCCCAGGCCAGAAACCAAGTCGGCCGATGATAGTCTACATAGACATCCATAAGCTGCCTGTGGGTCGGGCCGGCGTAATGGGCCAGGAAGCGCCCGATTTCAGGCGTCAGATGCCGCCACCGGGCCAACGTGCTCCGCAAAACCGGCACTTCCGTAATAAGTCCCCCCTTCGAGTACGAGAATTCGTACGTCAGCCGCTCGCGCAGAGCCGTGCGGGTGACGCGCAGCCCTTTCTGACGCGACGGCTCATCCTTCACGTGGTCAGCTATCCGGCAATAAGCGATCAGACCGGCCAGGTACCCGTTGTGGCAATCCTCCTCCATTTTGTTGGGCGGCTGGTCCACCAGAGCCTTCAATCGATCCCAGTTGCCCTCAATATAGCTCCAGTTGTTCGTAACGCTGGCCCAAAGCCATAGCGGATAGAGCCGTGCTACGTCGCTGCGGGTGATGTCATCCATCACCCGGAACAGCTTGTCCGGCGCGATGTCGTAGTAGGAGCGTACAGCGCCTTGGGCGGGATCGGCGGAGCGCTTGCCCACCGGCCCTTCCAGAGGCCCGCCGGGCAGGCTCAGTTGCTCCACGTATCTCCGAATACGCGTCTGCAGGTCCACATCGACATGCGGGTATGCCTGAGCCAGCGTCAACAGGGTCTCCATCGGGTCGGCGAAGATGCGATACGCCTCCCGCGGATGCTTGCCCGGCGGGAAGATCAGCGGCTGCCATTGTTGTGAGATCAACTCCGCGACTTGGGCGGTGAGCATTGCCTTCAACTTACCGTGACCGGCGGACTTCCGCACCGACGGCTCCTGGATGAAGCGATCCAATTCGCTATCCGGGATCTGACGGACGCGTGCTTTCGCCTGATCGGTGAGGGGATTTCCGACCGTACCCGGGACCTTTCCCGGCAAGGCATCCAGCACGTGGCTGAGCCGTTTGAAACCGAGCACGTCCCAATCCCATGGTAGTTCCTGCACCTTGGCCCATTCCTGCTCGGTGAGCTTGGCGGTGGGCGCCGGGGATTCCTGATCGGCCTTGCCGCCGGGCGCCATCCGATATGCTATGACGGCGGCGCCGGCGTTCATCTCGTGCGTCGGGATATAGTAGAAGCTGTCGCCGGCGACTACGACGGCCGTGTCGATCACGGACCCGCCCCCGTAGACCGCCGTACCGCGCGCAAGCCACTCCTTGCCAGTCGGCAGAGGCTGGTTGCGGAGAATCGCCGCCCAGATGCCCATCGCCTCGCCCGCTTTGGGCTCGTGGATGTTCCGGCAGAACGGCTGCTCGTACCCGCGCAGCGTCCCGAGGTCCATCGCATTGACATTGTCCTGGTGCGTGTTGATCAGTACCCGTCCGGCGGCGGACAACTGGCACTGCTCATCGTGGACCAGAAGCAGGCTGTCGTGCCAGCCGTAGGTCCGCGACTGGTCCATGATTGGCGTGATGTGCCCCGTGGCTGTGTCGAGGTAGCCGACGTTGAGAAAGGGCGAGTAGTGCTCGTAGCGGCTGCGCAGAAGAGCCTGGAACTTGACGACTACTTTGCCGTCGGCGGTCACGACCGGAGGGGCGCCGGTACCGTTCATGCTCTCGGCGTAGACAATCGGCGTCACGAACTTCTGCCGGCCCGTGTCCGGGTCGAGGACAAAGAACGTCTGGTAGACTGGCTCCGCAGTCAGCCGTTTGCGGATATAGTCCAATTGCGCCTCGCAGGTACCCGGCTCGGCCATCTTCTTGAAGTTCGCCTCGCGCAGACGGTCGTTCTCTTCCTTCTTATGCCGCCAACTGGCGAAGTCGCCGAAGACCTCCTTGACCATGCCCATCAGGACCGGCTCGAACGAATCCAGGCAGATGGATGGTGCCGCCGTGACCATGACCGAGCCATCGGGCGCGACCACCGGATGATACCCTCGGAAACTGACGCCCGGCAGCTTTTGACTTTGCCAGAGCCGCTGGCCATTGCTCAGATCGAACGCGTAGATGTGCATGTCCTCGCTGGCCACGTAGACGCGTGCCTTCCCGACATCCAACGCCGGGCTGGAAAGCAACGGCCCCCCGGTCGTACCCTTCCACTTGACCGCTCCTGCTTCCATGTCGATGGCATAGAGGCTCCCATCCCGGCTGCCGACCAAGGCTACACCCCGATAGATCAGCGGCGCATTCCAGACGGCCGCATCCGTCGGCACCGACCACGCAAGCTTGCCCTCACCCACGGTCACCGCGCAGATCTTGCCGCTGCTGTCGCCAAACACGACTTTGCCGTCCGCGACGGCACATGTGTGCAGAATCGCCCCCGCCGCACGGTACACCCACACATCCTTGCCCGTGTCGGAATCCATGGCGTGGAGCGTGCCTCGCATAGTGCCGATGAAGACCCTGCCCGCCGCAATGACCGGCTGCACGCCGGCCATCAGGCCTTCTTCAGGGAAGAGCCGGTAGCACTTGCGCTCGAACGGCGGTCGAATCTCCGTCGCCGTCGCCCCCGAGCGGCCCGGATCATGCGCCAGCATCGGCCAGTCACCCGCCGAGACCTCGGCCCCGCCGGCAATCGAGGCACAAGTCCAAAGCAGAAGGATTCCAGCAGATAGACGCAAAGACATCCTCATTCCCTCCACGCATACCCCGTAGAAACGGTCCGCTCAGCCTGGTTGGCAACGTGCTCGTAGGGGCAGGCCCCCGTGCCTGCCCATCTTTTGAGGGCAACCACAGGGGGTTGCCCCTACGACATGGGCGCTCGCGCCCATGCCACTTACTCAATCAAATACGGCTGCTCGGGCAATTCGCGAATCCAGATGTTGCGGAAGGCGATCGGATTGCCGTGATCCTGCAAACCGATGGGACCTTCGCCGTGCGGCGTGTACTTGGCCTTGATCTTATGCGTGGTCGTGCCCTCGATCTCGACGTTGTTCTGTACGCACACGCCGTTATGGAACACGGTGATCCGGGCCTTGCGAACAACGTTGCCCTTCTCATCGAAGAGCGGCCGCAGAAACGCGATATCATAGGTCTGCCACTCGCCCGGCTTGCGAGTAGCATTGACCATGGGCGGATGCGAGCCATAGATCGCGGCGGCCTGACCATCGGCGTAAGTAGAATTCGTCTTGTAGTTGTCATCCGTATACGAATCGAGCACCTGGATCTCGTAGCGGCCCATGAGAAAGACGCCGCTATTGCTGCGGTTCTGGTCCGTCACCTTGGCCGGAACCCCTTCCGGCGTCCGCCACTCGACGTGCAACTGGCAGTTGCCGAATACCTTCTGGGTATGGATACTGCCGGCCTTCGGGGTGACGACCACGTAGTCATTATCCACGATCTTCCACTTCGCCTCGCCGTTGCCCCGGTCGCTGCGCCACTGGGACAAGTCTTTGCCGTTGAACAGGATGATGGCATCCGACGGCGGCTGGCCGAACTGGGCCGCCGGCGTCGCCACCGGCGGATGCGGCCGTGTCTTGTCATGAACCGAATACTTCTGTTTCACCGCCGAGCCCGCGATCCCCGCCAGCAGAGCGACCAACAGCAGACCACCGCCCACTTTCGCCGCCTTCGATCTACACGTCATACGATTCTCCTTCACTTCGACCACGATTCCATAGGGAAGGGTATAAGCCGCCGACCACACGCCGGAGCCATCGGCCCGCCATCATACCCCGCCACCTCCGGCAATGCCATGTCCTTGTGCCTGGATCGTTACTCGATACCTTTACCCAATCCTTGCCACGGACTGAGTTGACAAGCCAACGGAGGAGATCTTACAATAGACACATGCTGAAAGAAGAACTTGCGGCACGGTTGCGCGGCGCTGTTGAGGAGAATCCCTACCGCCAAGCGATCCGATCCGTGGCTCTTTTCGGCTCCCAGATTCACGGTACGGCCCGAGACGACAGCGACATCGACGTGCTGATCGATTTCGACCCCCAGGCAACCATCGGCCTGTTCGAGTTCATCGAGATCCAGGACCAGCTTTCCGAAGCTCTCGGTAGACCGGTGGACCTGCTCACGCCGCAGGCGCTCAGTAAGTACTTCCGCGATGACGTTCTCCGGGAGGCCGAACCGGTCTATGAAGCCTGACGGCGTCTACCTCAGCCACATGCGGGACGCGATCGCGAAGATCGAACGTTACCTCGCCGCCGTGGATTACGAGACGTTCGCCGGCAACGATATGATGATCGATGCGGTGGTCAGGGAATTGGAGATCATCGGTGAGGCTGCACGGAACCTATCCGGGCCCTTTATCGAGCAGCATCCTGATATCCCCTGGAGCAGGATCAAAAGGATGTGGAACATCCTGATCCATGAGTATTTCGGCGTGAGTCTGAAGGTTGTTTGGGACACGACACACAGCAATCTGCCGCAGCTCAAGATGTTCATACAGAACATCCTGGCGGAAGAAGAACAAGACGAAGGTACCACTTCATAGCCGCAGAAAACGGTGCCCGTCTCATCGAA
>JAMCWO010000203.1 GCA_023481165.1 Planctomycetota bacterium
TCGCCTCGGTCAAGATCATCCGGGATGGCGCCACGGGCGAATCCAGAGGGTTCGGCTTCATAGAGATGCAGTCTGAGGATCAGGCCAAGGCGGCCATCGACCAGATGAATGGCAAGGAGCTCAAGGGAAATGCGCTGCACGTGGAGGCGGGCCGGGCCAAGGCAGCCGGTCCCGGTTTTGGCGGTGGCCGGCGGCCGGGCGGCTCGGAACGCCCGCGTGGCGGCGGCAGGCCTGGCGGGCGGCCGGGTGGCGGTCGGTTCGGCGGCGGCGGACGCGGCGGCGATCGGGGGGACCGAGGACCGGATCGGGGCAGACCTCGCTATTGACCAACAGAAACGATTTCGGACGGCGGACTGATGCTGTAGCCCGAGTCCGCCGTCCGAAATCGAGAACCAGACCGCTCAGCCTGCCCGGGACAGACAGGCCGTAGCCTGTGTGCAGGGTAAGCCGCCGGCCAGCGGGGGACGAAGGTCGCGCTACGGACCTCGGGCAGGTGACGCCGAGAGCGGGAGAGGGTGTGATGTCCTGTCGGTACGTCACGCTGATGGCTCAGCGGAGGCTTTTCCATGGAAAGAAAGAGCGCTGGGCTGCTGATGTACCACAGGCGCGGCCGGGACGTGGAGGTTCTGCTCATCCATCCGGGGGGTCCTTTCTGGGCGGGGAAAGATGAGGGGGCTTGGTGCATTCCCAAGGGTGAATTCACGAACGAGGAGCCGCTCGACGCGGCCAGGCGCGAATTCCAGGAGGAGACGGGGTTCCCTGTCACCGGCGACTTCCAGCCTCTTACTCCCATCAAGCAGGCCGGCGGCAAAAGGGTATATGCCTGGGCCGTGGCAGGCGATTGTGATGCCGAGGCCATCCGGAGCAATACGTTTACCGTCGAGTGGCCGCCTCACTCCGGCCGCTGGAAGACCTATCCCGAGGCCGACCGCGCGGCCTGGTTCTCTTTACCCCGCGCCCGGGAGAAGATTCTCAAGAGCCAGCAGCCTTTCCTTGATGAGCTGGAACGACTCCTCCAGGAGCGGCCCGCACCTCACGGCAAGCCGGTCTGAGCTTCGGCGCCCCGACCCGATCACGGCGGGTAGGCGTAGAACGCGACGCCTTCGTAGGTGTAGATGCTCGCGTATTGCGTGATGAGCTTGTCCGCCTCTTTCTCGTTGATCGTAAAGAAGTGGGTACCGTCGGCCTCCTTCAAGAAGCGGTAGACGGCCTTGCACTCCGGCGTCCAGACGTTCGAGTACTGATTGATAAGCTTGTCCCTCTCCGCCTCCTCGATCGTGTAGAAGTGCGCTTTGCCGGACCAGAAGCGGTAGACGGGCCGCATTCTCGAGTCGGTCTGCGACGTGGCGGCATTGTAGGCAATGCCCTCGAACGTCCAGACATCCGAGTAATTGGCGATCAGTTTATCTTTTTCCGCCTCGTTGGCCGTATAGAAGTGCCGGTCCGTCGCGGGCGCCCAGAACCGGTACACGGCCTTGTAAGGGACGGTGAAGTGCAGGCCCACCAGCGCCGCCTTGCTGATCCGGAAGGGCGTGCCATCGGTGCTGGCCACGTTGTCGTACTGATGCGCGAACCGGACCTCCGCGTCAAAGGTCCCCGTGTTCAAGAGCAGCGGATTCGACGCCGTCGCCGTCAGCGGCAGGGTCTGGTTCTCCGCCTCCCGGCCCGAATCGGCATCGTCCACCGTCACGTAGATGCCGTTGGCGGCGCTGTCCGTGCAGGCGCTCCAGCGGATCGTCACGGGCGACCCGACCGTCGCCCCATCGGCCGGCGCGCTGACCTGCGGCTTCTGTGTCGGCTGCGGGATCGCATTGCTGGTCCCGGGCACGACATAACTGACTTGCGTCTGGCCCTCCGTGCCGTTCCAGTAATGAGCGACGATCCGGTAGGACCCCTGGTCAAACTTCGCCAGTTCGGCCACGTCATTCGCCGTGACCACATACTCCCACACGTCGGTCTTATCCTGCGTGAAATGATAGGTTTCCACGTTGCCGGAGGACGTATGGGAGTCGGACGGGATCGTGTACGTGGTACTGTCGTGCGGCGGCTGGAAGTCCACCGAGGTGACGCTGCCGTCCGTTTCGAGCCGCAGCAGGTGCATCCAGACGCCCGACGCGTCGCTGGGGCTTGCGTACACGCGGGCCTGCAGGATCTCCCCACGAATCAGATGATGCGCGGCCATCTGAAGCTCGAACGCTCCCATATCCACCACGGCGGTGCCGTCGCCGTCGCCGTCGACCACGCGCGGAGCGAGGTCGAAGTCGCCGCTGATTCCGACCACGGCCGAATTGATGCCGGCATCGATACAGGGCGAATCAAACGATAGACTGACGTCATTCGTGTCCGGATCAACGAGCCGCGGATCGATCCGAATATTCCCCGTGCCCGGGCACACGCTGCTGCCTTCCACATCACAGTATTGGACGGCCGGTCGGCCGGAGGCGAAGTCCGCTTGGCTGTAAATGCCCGGGTCTCCCGAGCCCGCATAATTCCCCCAGATGATGCAATTGACGAAACTGGAAGGTGTGTTTTCGCTGAATACCCCTCCCCCCAGTTGACTGGCTCGGTTTCCCTGGAGAGTGCAATTGATGAATTGGGGGCCCGAGGCGGTGTTCCCCAAGCGTTCGAAGACGAAGACCCCGCCGCCGCCCGCGGTCGCCGCGTTCCTCAGCATGATGCAGTTGATGGTCTTCGCTCCCGATCCGAGATCCATGATGGCGCCACCATGCCATTGCACGATGTTCTCCTCGAACAGACAGCCCAGGATCGTCGGGGAGCCGCTCTCGTTGCAGATTCCGCCGCCGTACAGGGTCCCCGAGCCACAATAGGCGAACCAACAGTCGCGGATGGTGGCATTGGAGCCGGAATTGTATACACCGGCTCCATACGGGGCCCGATTGGCTACGAAGGAACAGTTCCGAATCATCGGCGTACCGCCCTTATTCCAGATGGCCCCGCCCACACAGGCGTCTTCCGTACCGGTCTGGTTCCCCTGAAATGTGCAGTTGTCGATCGTTACGCCACAGTCACGGTTGTAGATGGCCCCGCCGCTCTCATTGGTCCAGTTGGCGGTGAAGGTGCAGTTGATGATCTGGAGGCCGGTACCCCCCCGGTTGTAGATGGCCCCGCCATAAACGCTTACCTGGTTGTTGCTGAACAGGCACTTCTCAATCCTGGTGCCGTCCGCGTTGTATGTCGCGATACCGCCTCCGGAACCCACGGTCGAATTGTTCGAGAAGATACAGTTGGTGATCGTCGCGGTGCGACCATCGACGAGCACCCCGGCCCCGTTCGGATCCACGCCCAAGCCGGTGCCGCGCACGATCCCGAAACCGTCAATGGTGGCATTACCGGTCACGTAGAAACAGTGTCCTGCGTGGCTGGCGCCGTTCACCGTGGTCTGAAAGGTGGTCCAATCCCGGGTGTTGCCTACCCCGCTGAAGCCGCCGTAGATGCGTACCGCCTTCTTGACCTCGATGGGCCGCGGCAGTGGGTAGACACCCCGCTTGACCCAGATTTCGCCCCCCCCGACCATGAAAGGATCGTCAATTCGCCGCTTGGATCGTGGTGTAGGCGGTGGCCCAACTCAGGCCGTCCGCGCCGATACCATCGAGAGCAACATAGCGAACCACGGCCTGCGCCCCCGCCACAGGCAGCAGAAGGGCCGCGAGGATCACGCCGACCAGTCTCATCCTATCGCTGTTCATCACTTCCTCCCGCAATACTTGCTGTTTCGCCACTCCTGAAAAGTCCGCCCGCTTGCGCGAAAAGCCCGGCATCCGGCGCAGGAAATAGTAGAGGACATTTACCCCATATTGGCACAGTTAGAGTCATTGTACAGAATATCGGTAAAATAGGCAAGATGGTTTTGCTCAAAATCACACAACGCCTTGTCCGCACTCCATTTACCGGCCTTACAGATGGGGGTAAGGACTTGGCGTTTTGGCACCAGTGCATCCCACTCAGGCCCACCGGATCCACTTCGGACCCGCGCAGTAAGTCCCGATAACGGAATCAAGGCCCCTCCGTCGTGGCGGCGCGCCTTCGGGACGACCCCGGCTTGCACCGAGGTCGCTTCAGGATCGAATAATGCGTCGCCCGGATTCCCTGGGACTACCGCTCTGACGCCGAGCGCCGCAGCGTCCGCGTCAGAAAGCTGGTACATTGC
>JAMCWO010000260.1 GCA_023481165.1 Planctomycetota bacterium
ATCAGTGCGCTTTGGATAAGGAGTTTGGGATTATGGCACAGGCTGATATCGGATTGATCGGGTTGGCCGTGATGGGCGAAAACCTGATCCTGAACATGGAGAGCAAAGGCTTTACCGTCGCGTGCTTCAACCGCACGGTCTCGAAAGTGGACGACTTCGTCAACGGCCGGGCCAAGGGCAAGAACATCATCGGCTGCCACTCCGTCGAGGAGTTGGTCGCCAGCCTCAAGAAGCCCCGCAAGATCATGATGATGGTCAAGGCAGGCCAGGCGGTGGATGAGCTGATCGACCACGTGCTGCCCCACCTGGAAAACGGCGACATCCTCATCGACGGCGGCAACAGCAACTACCAGGACACGATCCGCCGGTGCTCCTACGTCGAGAGCAAGGGCAAGCTCTACATCGGCACCGGCGTCTCCGGCGGCGAGGAAGGCGCCCTGCTCGGCCCCGCCATCATGCCGGGCGGCTCGCCGGCGGCCTGGGAGCCTATCAAGCCGATCTTCCAGAAGATCGCCGCGAAGGCTCCGGATGGCTCGCCCTGCTGCGAGTGGATGGGCGAGAACGGCGCCGGCCACTTCGTCAAAATGGTCCACAACGGCATCGAGTACGGCGACATCCAGATGATCTGCGAGACCTACGAGCTCATGAAGGAAGGTCTCGGCATGACCAACGAGGAGATGCACGATACCTTCGCCGAGTGGGACAAGGAAGAGCTCGACTCCTACCTGATCGAGATCACGGCCGACATCCTGAAGGTCAAGGACGAAGAGGGCAATTACGTGGTCGACCTGATCCTCGACACCGCCGGCCAGAAAGGGACCGGCAAATGGACCGTCGTGGAGGCCCTCGATGAAGGTCAGCCGCTGACGCTCATTGCGGAAGCCGTCTTCGCCCGCTGCCTGTCGGCCCTCAAAGATGAGCGCGTGGACGCCTCGAAGGAGCTCCAGGGCCCGAAGGCCGCCTTCCGCGGCAAGCGGCAGAACCTCCTCACGGACCTGCGCTTCGCCCTGTACGCCTCGAAGATCATCAGTTACGCCCAGGGCTTCATGCTGATGCAGGCGGCGGCCAAAGAGCACAAGTGGAACCTCAAATATGGCGACATCGCCTCGATCTGGCGTGCCGGCTGCATCATCCGCTCGGTCTTCCTCGGCAAGATCAAGGAGGCCTTCGAGCGGCGACCCGACCTGCCGAACCTGCTGCTCGACCCGTTCTTCAAAGGCGCGGTGACGAAGGCGCACGGCGCCTGGCGGCGCGTGGTCACGACGGCGATCAAGCTGGGCATCCCGGTGCCGTGCGTCGGCTCGGCCCTCTCGTTCTACGACGGCTACCGCCACGAGCGTTTGCCCGCCAACCTGCTCCAGGCCCAGCGCGACTACTTCGGCGCCCACACGTACGAGCGAGTGGACAAACCGCGCGGCCAGTTCTTTCACACGAACTGGACCGGCCACGGCGGCACTACCTCCGCCTCGACGTATACGGTGTAGAGAGGCATTCGGAAAGGTGGCACGGGCACGGGACCCCAAACGCAATTCATTGCGTTTGGGAACCCGTCCTGCCCGTGAGACTTCGTGGCATCGGCATCCTGCCGATGATTCATGGGCAAGATGCCCTCGCCCCAAGGAAGCCATCGCCAAGGCCTCCGGCCTTGACAATGCCACCCGATTCGTTTTCACTGGCTTGCGGTCGCCAGGAATCTGAGTTGGAGACAAGATTGATGTACAACTGCCTCCGCATGCAATCTGTGCAAACGCCGATCATTCCGGTCGTCGGGGAGTTGATCCGCGCCAATCCCGGCACGATCTCACTCGGTCAGGGCGTCGCCTATTACGGGCCGCCGCCAGAGGCGGGCGAGTATATCCAGCGCTTCTGGTCCGACCCGCAGAACCATAAGTACAAGCTCGTCCAGGGCATCCCCGAGCTTCTGGAGTCGATTGAGAACAAGCTCGCCGCCGAGAACGGTATCCACCTGGGCGCAGATCAGCGAATCGTCGTCACCGCCGGAGCGAACATGGGCTTCGTCAATGCTCTGCTGGCCATCACCGATCCCGGCGACGAGATCATCCTGAATCTGCCCTACTACTTCAACCATGAGATGGCGATCACGATGGCCGACGGCAAGGCCGTCTGCGTCCCGACGGATGAGAACTACCAGCTCCGGCCGCAGGCTATCGAAAACGCCATCACCGCCCGGACCCGCGCTGTGGTCACGATTTCGCCGAACAATCCGACCGGGGCCGTCTACCCCGAGCAGGCGCTGCGCCAGATCAACGACCTCTGCCGGCGCCGAGGCATTTACCATATCTCCGATGAGGCCTACGAATACTTCACCTACGAGGGCGCAAAGCACTTCTCGCCCGGCGCGATCGAGGGCAGCTCGCAACACACGATCTCGCTCTTTTCCCTGTCGAAGGCGTACGGCTTTGCCAGTTGGCGGATCGGCTGGATGGTGATCCCGGAGCGACTCTTCATGCCGATTCGCAAAATTCAGGATACGATCCTGATCTGCCCGCCCGTGATCTCGCAATGGGCGGCGGTCGGCGCCATGCACGCCGGCCGGACCTACTGCGAAGACAAGCTCCGCGAGACCCGCGAAATCCGCCGGCTCGTGCTCGACAAGCTGCAAGAAGTCGGCGGTCTCCTCACGGTTCCGCGTGCCGACGGCGCGTTCTACCTGCTGGCGCGCATCCAGACCCATCTGGACCCGATGCAACTGACGCAGTGGCTGATCGAAGAGTACAAAGTTGCCGTCATTCCGGGCACGACCTTCGGTGTGCAGGACCAGTGTCTCCTGCGCATCGCCTACGGCGCCCTGCAAAAAGCCACCGCCGCGGAAGGCATCGGCCGGCTGGTGCACGGCCTGCGCGAGATTCTGCCGGTCCGACTCTAAGACCCTCTGACAGAACGAACCGGCATATATCATGGCGAGGAGTGGAGCGACGAAGCAATCTGGGCTCCCAAACGCGATTCATCGCGTTTGGGGACCCTATCAATCCGCCGGGGTGCCATGCTTACGCCTCGTAGGCATGCCTTTCTCGCTGGTTGGGCATGTCTACGCAAAGCCGTAGACATGGCACCCACGTTCTTCGGCTGCGATTCAGGATGACAGAACCGACGCCGCCCACGAACTTTTCCGAACCCGTGCGAGTATACCGTGCAGATTGGAAAACTTTGGAGATTCATCTTGTTATGAGACATGCACGGAAGATCATCCTGTGGTGTTTGTTGGCCGCGATTGGCGCATCTGTATTAGGTTGCCACACCATCGGTGGCGTCGGCTTGGATATCGCAGCCGCCGGTGAAGCCATCCAGAGAGCTATCCGGTAATCGATACACTGCCCGCACAGGTCAACACCCTCGACCTGCAAGCATTCGCACAATACTGGCTGAGCACCTGTTGTCCGCCATAGGGACCGGTTCCTGACTTTCGGACACCAAGTGCTTAACGACTGTGCGCCATACGGTTTGCTCCCCGGAGGAATTCGCTCGCAAAGCCTCATCGGGTCACCCTTTCGTTTGATCTATAACTACTACTTGTCGAAATCTCGTCTTCTTGCGCAAATCCCGGACGGTGGTCTTGCGTTTAGCGCGTGGCAGGCTACCAGCAGGCTGGTCGACACACACGCTGCATCTCCCGGCGGGTCGCGTTCGCCCGTAAAGTCTTCCTGATCCCGCTGGTAGCCGCCAAGCGAAAAACACCTTTGGTTGCGTCCGAAGGCCGCGCTGGGATGTTCCTGTTCGTGCAACAGTCCAAAACCCAAAACGGGCGGGCACTAAGATTTTCTTTATTGGAGTCAGCACAAGGACTTACGACGATTTTCGGAGGGAGCGCAATCCATTTTTATGTGCAGATTCCTGCAACACGGCGGGTATTAGGGGGAGACATATCGATAGGAAGAGTTTGAAGTGTGAAGTTTGATGTTGGAGGCAAGAGGCGAAAGTGGAACTGGCGTGCGAAACAAAGCCAATTCGCAGCGACGCCGGGCGGGCCGAGGTGTGTCGGACGAGGGCCGTAGGATGTTGTACAAACGAACCCAATCTGGCCAGGAAGGGCAAATGCGCAAAACGAACCCAATTTCAGGAGCCGGGTCTGGGCACGCAGGCCATGGGTGCTGTACAAACAAACCCAATTGGGCCCGGCCAGGGCAGGGCCCGGACGGGGGGAAAGATGCAAAACGAACCCAATTTGCCACCCGCCGCGCTGGGACCAGCGGGGCCAATCGTGCGAAACAAAGCCAATTGCTCCCCTGGAAGGCGTCGGGCGGGAGCCTGTCCTGGGCTTGCCGAAGGAACGCCCAACCCACGAAGAGCCCAGGGCTTATCGCGCCAAACAAACCCAATTTGCCGGTTGCGGGTCGCGGATTGCGGACAGTGGTGCGCCGAGGACGCCCTCTGAGGCCTGCCGGTCCAGGGGCCAGTTGCACAAACAAACCCAATTGGTCGGGGCAAATCATGCAAAACGAACCCAATTTGCCATCCGCCGCGCCGGGATCGGCGGGACCGATCGCGTCAAACAAAGCCAATTCCCGGCTCTCGCGAGTAGGACGCGGCCGGGGGACGGAGCCGGGGGACCAGAGTATGCAAAACGAAGCCAATTTCCGGCGGGACCAAGTGCGCCAAACGAACCCAATTTGCAGAGGAGTCTCAAGTGCGGACGGGAACGGCAAATGTGCAAAACGAAGCCAATCATCGGCAGAGCTTGTCCCCGCGCAGGCGGGGGATGCCGATGCCACAAGTGTGCCCAATGTCGCATCCGATGGCCCTGGAGAATTCCCTTGCCTCAAAGGGCATTGGCGGTTAGGTTTGGAGTTGCGGGATCGGATGGTCCCATGCCGAGGGGATGCTGGACAAACTCTGTGCAGTGGGGATGCTCATGGTTTCAAGATGGATATCAGCATATGCCGGATTGATCGCGGTCACGGCAACAATTCTGATGGGATTGTCACAACAGGCAATTTGCCAGGAGCCGGCCGATTTTCGCCAGATTATCAGTCGAGCCAAGGCGGAGGTCTTTCCATCGCTGATTTTCGTGAAGCCCATTGTGGAAGACTACGAAAGCGGCGAGAAGAAGCAGCAGGAGGTCTTCGGCTCCGGCGTCATCATCAGCCCCGACGGGTACGCCGTGACCAACTGGCATGTGGTGGACAAGGCCGTCAGCATCAACTGCGTCCTGTACGATGAGCGCCAGGTCAGGGTCGAGCTCATCGGATCGGATCGTGACACGGATCTGGCTTTGCTGAAGCTCCCCGCCCCGGAGGAAGGCAAGAGCTACCCATACGCTCGCTTCGCCGACGCCGACAGCGTGCAGGAAGGCGACTTCGTCATGGCCCTGGGCAGTCCCTTCGGCTTCCAGCGCTCCATCAGTCTCGGCATCATCTCCAATGCGCACCGCTACATCGGATTCGACACCGAATACAAGTATAATACGTGGATCCAGACAGACGCCGCGATCAATCCGGGCAATAGCGGCGGACCGCTGATCGATACGCGGGGCGCGATCGTCGGCATCAACACCCTGGGGATCGACGGCAGCGGTATTGGCTTCAGCATTCCGGCGTCGTGCGTCCAGATGGTCGTCGAGCGGCTCAAGCATGACGGCAAGGTCGTGCGGGCCTCCACCGGGCTGCGTCTCCAAGCCTTGAAGGACTTCCACAGCAACACTTTCGCGGATGCCGAGCGTGGCGTCCTGATCGCCGGCGTCGAGGACAACAGCCCCGCCGCCCAGGCGGGAATCCGACCGGGCGACCTCCTTCTGGCCGTCGACAGCAAGCCGGTCGAGGGGCTTTATGCGGAAATGCTGCCGACGATCTGGCGAGCGCTCGTGGACCTCAAGCCCGGCAGTCCGGTCCCCATGGAATTGCAGCGCGGCGGCGAGAAGGTCCAAGTCAAGATCACGCCGGGGCAGAAGGGTCTGTCGGAGGGCGAGGACTTCGACTGCCGCCGCTGGAACATGACCCTCAAGGAGATCAACAAGGACCGGACGCCCCAACTGTACTACTTGAAGGAGAAAGGCGTCTTTGTGCAGGGCATCCGCTATCCCGGCAACGCCGCCAGTTCCGGCTTGGGCCGCCGGGACATCATCCTGACGATCGACAAAGAGCCCATCCAGACCATCGCCGACGTCAAGCGGGTGTACGAACGAATCATCACGGATGACAGACGCGAGAAGAAAGTGGTCGTGGAGGTTCTGCGCAGCGGATTGCGGAACTGGGTGGTGCTGGACTATCGTCGGGACTACGAGCAAGAGTAGAACGGTTCGGAGTTCCGCCTTCAGGCGGGAAGGGCTCCCCAACGCGACGAATCGCGTTGGGGGACCCAAAGACCAGTCCGACCCGCGTAAACGCGGAACTCCGAGCAATGACCTATGGACAGGAGCAGAACGATGCGAGTACGGAATGTGCGCGTGTGGGTTGGCGCGACAATTGCGCTATCGATCGGCCTGGGGCTGGGCGGGCAGGTCGCCCGGGCGGCTACGGAAGAGGACAGCGGGCCGGTGCTGAAGATTCAGCAGCAGACCGCCCGCAGCTTCGTGATCGTCAGCTACCATCTGAAAAAGAGCGACCGGCCCTATATGAACGAGGGCGATATATCCGACCTGGGTACAGGGACGGTCCTGCAGCGGATCCTCAACAAGAATGCGATGGACGTCGTCGGGATCATCCTCAACGACCGGGGCGAGGTCTTCACGTTCGACCGGGAGCCCACGCATCGGGAAGTGATTGAGCGGATCACGGTGCGAGGGCCGGATGGGGCTGTCTTGCCCGCTCGAGCCGAGCGGCTGCTGACCAAGGCGCCGGGCCGCATTCTGCGGATCGAGGGCAAGCTGCCTGCCTCGTGGCCGCCCCTGCAATTCGCCGAATGCCCCGAGGTGACGGCCGAGATGAAGCTCTACGTCGCGACGATGGGCATCGGGAAGTACTATCATATCTATGTCCGAGGGTGCGAGTACGGCCTCAACTGGGACAACAGCATGGACTGCGGCCATTGCATCCGCGTGCCCGGCGTGTACTCGGCGGGTGTCCTGTGCAATGCCGAGGGCCGGCCGGTGGGCGTCACCTGCCTCGACGAGATCAGCCTCGGACCCGGTGGACCTGTCTGGCGCGGCAAGGAGATCCTGGCCGACCCCGGCCTGTCCGAGGACCAGCAGAAACAGCTCGAAGAGAAGATCAAGAGGGAATTCGCCCGGAATATCTACGAGATCCGGATCATGCCCCGGCCGGAGCCCCAGGAGGAAGAGGAGATCGATTTCGGCCGCCGCTTCCGGGGGCGGGGCGGGCCTCAGCCGGTGGAAGAGGTGCTGGTCTACGGTCTGGGCTTCGCCGAGAACAAGCTCCTGATCCCCGAGGCCCTGCCCAAGGAGTTGGTTGCCGGCATCGATACGATCACCGTGAAGGTGGGGAATGAGGAATGGGGCGCCCGCTTTGTCGGCGTCCTGAAGGACTGCACCGCGACGGTCATCGAGCTGGAAAAAGGCAAGTTGCCCCACCGCATCGCCTTTGCGGCGGACGGCAAGGTAGCCCGGTTGGAGCCGTTCTGGGCGGTCGTCGCCAGCGAGTTGGCGGGCATGGACGTGCGCACCGAATGCAGCCGCTGGGTCGACAAGCAGCAGGGGTACGCGGATGAATGGTACGCGGCGGCGGAACGGCCGCTGCCGTCCGGCAGTTGGCTCCTGGACCGCCAGGGCAACCTCGTCGGCTTCCTGGGCTTGGCCCGGCATGAGAGCGACCGCTTGGAGCCGTACCTGCTCGGGCGGGAGCAGGGCCGCTATCGTCCGTACCGGGCGGCTTACGGCATGATGCGGCAACGTCCGAGCGCGAGGGGCGGAGCACGCTATGGATACCCGGGCGACACCCGCCTGTTCGATGCGGCCGAGATGGCCAAAATGCTCGCCGCTGTGCCCGCCGGTTGCGACCCGCACATCCGCTGCCTCGACAAGGACGAGCAGAAGCGCCGCGTCTGGCTGGGCGTCGAGTACACCACGCCGGAGAAAGAGATGATCAAGCAGATGAATCTGCGGGAGCCTACGCAGGATGGGCGGATCGGCATGCTGGTCAACCGGGTCTACCCCGGCTCACCGGCGGCCCAGATGGGCCTGACCGAGGGCGATATTCTGCTTAAGATCACCGTGCCCGGGGCGCCCTGGCCGATCGAGCTGGGCGGCGATGACCGGGAGAGCTACGATGTCCCCGATTTCGACGAGGCCGACATTCCGAGGGAGTTCGCGACAATGGGCTACCAGATGCCCCGCCGACGGCCGTGGCCCAGCCAGGACAACTACGTGAACCGCCTGCTCGGCGAGATCGGGCAAGGGGCGACGGTCAAACTCAGCTACATCCACGGCACCGAGATCCTGGAAAAGGCGTTCACGATCCAGCAGGCCCCGCGCGACATGCTCAGTGCGGCCAAGTACAAAAATGAGAAACTCGGTCTGACGGTCAAGGATGCGACCTACGAGGTCCGCGCCGCCCTGCGGTTGACGCCGGAGGAGCCGGCCATTGTGGCCGTTAAGGTCGAGCAAGGCACCCCCGCCGCCCTGGCCCGCATCAATACGTACGAGCTGATCCGCGCCGTCGATGGGGTCTCGGTGGACAACGTCGGCACATTCGAGAAGCTCATCACCCAGGCTCAGGAGGCCAAGAAGGATTCGGTCCGGCTCACCGTCGAATGGATGGGAAAAACTCGTCTGGCCGACCTGAAATTCGAAGCCAAGCCCCCCGCCGGCATGCTGAAGTCCCTTCTCCGAGGCCGGGAGGAGCCATGAGTTGACCCGATCCGAGGATTGGATTACCATGCGGGGAGCATGATGACAGATTAACGGCTTTGAGCCTGCATGAAGGGAAGGCACCATGAGCACGTACGCCATATTCATGATCATTGGCCTGATCGTTGTGACCGGGGGCTGGATCGCGTATTTCGTCTGGGACTACAAGCAGCGCAAAGAAGAGGCGCTGCAGCCGAAGCCGCAATCCGAAAAACTCCAGAAGACCAAGAGCGAGGTGTCGGACTGGGCCAAGAAGATGGCCGAGTTCAAGAGTCCCGCCCCCAAGCGGCCTGCCGACGGCGAAGGGACCGGGAGCTGACCGCGGATTCCGGAGGGCGACCAGAAAGGAGTGCCATGCCAGAGCAATTCCTCACCGAAGACTTTCTGCTCCAGACCAGGACGGCCCGGGCCCTCTACCACGAGCATGCGCAGAAGATGCCGATTTACGACTATCACTGCCACCTGCCGGCGTACCAGATCGCGGCGGATCACCGCTTCGAGAACCTTACACAGGCTTGGCTGGCGGGCGACCACTACAAATGGCGGGCGATGCGGACCAACGGCGTCGACGAGCGGTACATCACGGGCGACGCCGGCGACTGGGAGAAATTCGAGAGGTGGGCCCAGACGGTGCCCTTCTGTCTGGGCAATCCGCTCTATCACTGGACGCACCTGGAGCTCAAACGACTGTTCGGAATCCAGGGCAAGCGGCTCGACGGCACAACCGCCAAGGCGATCTATCAGGAGTGCAGCGAGAAGCTGCGCTCGCCCGAGTTCAGCGTGCGCAACATCATGCGCAAGATGAACGTCAAGCTCGTCTGCACCACCGAAGGGCCGCTCGACACGCTGGAGCACCACCAGAAGATCCGGCAGGACGGCTTCGAGATCAAGGTCCACACCGCGTGGCGGCCGGACCAGGCGCTGGCCGTGGAGGACCTCCAGAAGGTCAATATCTTCATCGATAAGCTCGAAGAACTGTGCGACCTGGAGATCTCCGACTTTCCGAAGTACATCGAGGCCCTGCGCGAGCGGCACACCTTCTTCCACGAGAACGGCTGCCGGCTCTCGGACCACGGCTTGGAAACCGCATACGCGGAGGATTACACGAATAGCGAGATCAAAACCATCTTCGCCAAGGTCCGGGCCAACCGGCCGTTGAGCGGGCACGAGGTCCTGCAATTCAAGTCGGCCATGATGATCGAGTTCGGCCTGATGGACGCCGAGCGCGGCTGGGTCCAGCAGCTCCACCTCGGCGCCCTGCGGAACAACTGCACGCGGCTCTTCCAGACGCTTGGTCCTGACATCGGCTGCGACTCCATGGGCGATCTCGAAGTCGCCCGGCCGCTCTCGAAGTTCCTCGACCGCCTGGACCAGCAGGGCCGGCTGCCCAAGACGATCCTCTACAACCTCAATCCGCGGGACAACGCGGTCATGGCCACGATGGTCGGCAATTTCCAGGATGGCTCCATCCCGGGCAAGCTCCAGTTCGGTTCCGGTTGGTGGTTCCTCGACCAGAGGGACGGCATGGAGGACCAGATGCGGACCCTGGCCAATATGGGCCTGCTGAGCCGCTTCGTGGGCATGCTGACCGACTCGCGGAGCTTCCTTTCGTATCCGCGGCACGAGTACTTCCGGCGGGTCCTGTGCAACCTGCTCGGCGGCGATGTCGAGGCGGGCCTCCTGCCCAACGACCTCGACCTGCTCGGCCGGATGGTCGAAGACATCAGTTTCAACAACGCCCGAAACTATTTCCCGATGGAGTGTTGACAGAGGCGGCTCTTTCGGGTCTAATGGCTGTGTTCGCCGCCATAAAGGCGGAGGTGTACAATCTGGACAGGTGCCCGAGCGGCTAAAGGGGATGGGCTGTAAACCCATTGTCGTAAGACTACGTAGGTTCAAATCCTACCCTGTCCAAGTCTCCCTCCCGCAAGCTCTCAGAGGTAATCGCCCCTACCAGTATATCGGCACTTTCAGGCTTTCCTGTGGGCTCCGGCCGAGACAGGACTGGTCCGCGGCCGCCCGCAAGCGGTCCGACGGCCGCTTGATGGGCACAGTCAACCCGCAGGGACAAAAGCAACAGGGCTGCGTCCGTGGTGTGAAACGCAGCCCCGAAAGGACGATAGTTGCCGCCGATGCTCGACTACGCTCTCTGGCGTCTCAGATGCCAGCCCGCGACGCTCACGGCGCAAAGCCCCAACAAGACTCCCGCCGGCAGGGGAACGGGAACGACGTAGGTTTGGAACTGCATGTCGTAAAGGCGTACGCCGGGGGAGGGGGGAACGAGTAGATCGCTTGCCGGGTGCCATGTACCATCGTCGTACATTCTCCACAGGTCACCGCGGGTGTACAACGTCGAATCAGGCGTGGCACCCACCGAAACGGTCCCAGCTTGGCTCGATTCATCGCTTGCCCACAGCACGATGGAGTACATGGTGTCCGTGGCGACGGAGATTTTCCGGCCCTGACTATCAAGGGGCTCAATGCACAAGGTCCAGTTGTCGATGGGCAGAGGGTTGGACAGAGTAACAGATGCGAGAGGCTTTGTCGAATCCGGCTGATTTCCTGTCGTACCCCAGATTTGCACAACCGGCTTGAACGCGGGGGAAAAACCTACGCCTGTCAGGTTGCCGATATCGATATGATCCAAGATGCCCGTCTGGCCCGCCTTGAACGTCTGGGCCATCTTCGTCAACTCTCCAACGCCGTAGGAAAAGCCATAATTCGTCTGGTATTGGTCATGGCCGGAGTATGGGTCATGGACGAGTTCGGCCCACGCAGGGGGCCCAATAAAGGCAAACGCTGTAATAACGCATACCACGACGATTGTTCTCATGCCTCTTCTCCTTCCTTCAAACCTCAACGACTCAGGCGAAATGCCGATACAATAATGCTCCAATGGTCGGCCTATCGCCGCTCCGCACCTCCCTGTGCCTTAGTACCTTGAGGCTTGTGGAAAAACGCCGGGTATGATCCGTCACAACTCCCCTGCGCTTTCACCCTTCACCGTATCAGATTCTCCGACTCTTGTCAAGACACTTCATTCACATTCGTAACGGTGATTGAGAAACCCTTCTCGAATCAGAGACCTTCCTGATCCATGGACCGTACGCGGATCGTGCAGGTCTTGCAGGCCTCGTAATCGAACGATGCCGCCGTCCTGAGGCTGTCGCCGCTTAGCCAGAACACCCCCGCCTACCCGCGTGTACGCGAAGATATCGCCTGCGTTGAGATTGGTGGTGCTGAGCACCCCCACGACCATGCCCATTGGCTGACTCTCTGCAACGCTGCCGTTCGAGAGGGCAACATCTGGCGGCAATCTATTCCACGATCCCGGGCGCACCGACGTAACACAGATGAATCTTGCGGCCGTCGAGCAGCGCGCCGGTCGTGCCGTGATAGCTGAACTCATACCAAGCGCCGCCGTTGACCGTCGCATGAAGAAGACCCAGGGCTGGATCCGACCCATAGAACACGGTCGGATTCGACCAATTGAACTCGAGCGGGTTCATGACGTCGCCGATTCCGCCCAGCAGCGCCGTCAGCGTGATGTTGAAGCCCGTCACATCGCTGGCGAGGTCGTCGAGGGCGTCCAGGATGGAGCCATTATTCGCAGTGAGCGTGACATCGGCGCCCTCCACGCCACCGCGCGATTGGATCAGGCCGACACGCAGGTCCCCGGCGGTTTCGGTGAGATCGATCCAATTGTCGACGTTGACGTCGATATAGCCAGTGCCCTGGAGGTCCGTCAGGGCCCGCACCGCAATCGTTGCCGGCGTCAGCCCGGCTACGCCGCTAATCGTCGCGCCATCCATGTCCTCAATGATGATATTGCCGCCCGCCGTCAGGCCGGCCACGGTCCGCGCGCCGGTCGCGGGATCAAGGTCGCGGAAGTCATAGATGCAGTTGCGAAGCGTGGCCGTTCCGCCGAACACCGCAAGGTCCTTTGCCTGAGCGGCCCCCTCATCATACCAGAAGTTGGCGTAGTAGTACCCGTCCACCGGGGGCGGATACAACAAATCCTGGCGTGCGCTGACCCGAACACCATCGTAGTTCCCGGAGCCAGTCTCTTGCTCGGCATCCTGAAGGAGCAGGTTGATGCTTCCGCCCACTGTCAGCGAATCGACGGTCGCGGTGAACTCGGTCACCAGCGCCTGGCCGTCGCGGAGCACCGCCTTCAGGTCGAGGTAGATGTCTCCACCCGCCACGCCCACGACATGTTGAGCGGCGGTCAGCCGGTACACCGCGCCGGAGGATGGATTCAGATCGACGACCAGGTTCCCTGACTTCAACTGAATACTCGAGCCGTCCACGGAGCGGACGACGGTGTAATAGTTGCCATTGACCAGCCCTCCCTCGGTGGTCGGACCCTCATACCGGACGAGCTGGCCGGTGAAGAACGGATTGGAGCCGAGGAACAGCGCATCGCCCGCGCCGCACACGTCGTTGGCGCCGAAGGTCATGGTCAGCAGTCCGGGATAGATCATGTCGACATTGACACGGGGCGAATCGAGATCCAGTTCTGGCCCAAGCCCGATACTGCCAGCCGACGCACGAATGTCGAGGACCGCCGTACGGATGAGGGAAATCCGGCCGGTGCTGCTCTCCGTCACGTCACGCGGGCGTGCCGCCGTGATGTTACCGCCGCTGTTATGAATGACGGTGCTGCCGATGGGATTGTTGATCGTGCCGTTCAGGATGATGTCCGAGTTGGCCTCGTTCAGGATCTGCACCAGCGTCGGCGCTGCCGTCCGGTCGATAGCAAACGTCAGCGATATGTTCGTGCTGTTCAGGTCCACCCACGGATTGTCGGTGGTATTGACCACGTTGATGTTGTTGATCTTGAGCGTCTTATCCGAATAATTCGTGATCAGCACCTGGCCGAGGGTGTCGCTGAAGTCCCAGGTGCTGCCCATACCGCTGATCCACACCGTGTCTGCGTCGTTGTCGTCATCATCGATCTTGTCACCCGCCCAGGCGTCGTTGAAATAGACCTGGCCGCTGCCATTGCTGCCGATGTCGTTGACGAAGATTTCGCTTTCCGCGATGAGTCCGCTGGTCTGCTCGGGATTCGCGGCCGTATTCACACTGACACCTACGGCCTTCGTAATCTCCCCCTCGGCATTGATCACCAGTTCCGCACTCTGGCCCGAGGAGATGTGCACATCGGCGAACCAGTTGATGGTGCGGCCCTGGACGCTGTCCACATCGGTATCCGACCCCCCCGAGGCCAGGGCCTTCTTCTTATGGTCGGCATCGCCGGCGATACTGACGTGGTAGTTCGTCGTGTTGACGTACAGGGCCAGACGGTCCAACGTGTAGGGGGGAGCGTCGCCGACTAGGTTGGTGGCCAGATGGTGGTCGAGGACGGGGACCAGTTTCCAGGAACCGGTGCTGTAATCCTGCACGCTCAGGTCGAAGGGATCGAGCTCGGGCGTACTCGGATCGCTGTCGGTCAGTTCGGTGGTGCCCGTGTATTCGTAAAGGTTGCCGGCCAGAGCACCGCCGGCAATCCGCACGATCATCCCCGGAGTGAGCACATCGACCATGGTTGCGGCCCCCTCGGAATCCTCGGAGGGCAGAACTTCGACTCGTCGCCACTCATCGGCATCCTCGTAGGGCAGGAGATCGAGATCGAAGGGCCCGGTCTGCTCCGCGCCGACATATTCGTACACGTTGCCGGCCAGGGCACCGCTGGCGATGGCGACCTTCAGGCCCGGAATCAGCGCGTCGATCTGGTTGGAGGCAGTGTCGCCGTTCACGCGCGGGCCGGCGGTGATCTGGGCGAGCGGGAGGGTCATCACCATCGAACTCAGAGTGGTGGTGTTCTTGGCATCCGAGTCGAGCGCGCCGAACAAGCCGGCAACTTTGGCATAGCAGTAGGCAAACGTGTCGACGTTGTTGAAGGTGGCCTCGAGGTCGACGCCGTGATAGCCCGTCAGGCTCGACCCGCTGTTGAGCAGTACGAAGTTCACGGCCACAATGTCGATATCGGCCCAGTCCTTCGACACGCCGACGAAACCGGCCCCGTAGCCTTTGGCGTCGGCATGGACATCCATGTTGCTGGTAGTCGCCCGCAGGGCCACCGTGCCCGCGATGACGACGGCGCCCGGGTAGAGGACCACCAGGCTCTGGCACGGATCCACCTCGTCTCCCGAATCGTCATCGTGGTCGTCGTCGGTAGTGTCCTTAAGGACGTCCACATCCGTCTCGGCATAGCCGCCGCCACCGAAACCGCGTCCGTCGGCGTAGGAATGTGTCGCGACATCCAAATTGGCGTCGGAAGTGATGCCGACGTGGCCGGCGGCCGCGATCTTGGCCCCGCTTTCCAGGTACGCCTCGGTGTCGTAGAACAGGTGCGAGGTCATGTGGGCCCGCACGTCGGCCGCGAAGCCGCCCGCCTTGGCCGTGGCGGTGCCGGTGGTGATGTGGTTCGACCAGGCGTCGATCGTCACGTCGCCGCCGCTGCGGATGTTGGTGCCCTCAGCGATATAAGCGTAGGTGGTGCTCGTCTGATCGGTCGTCGCGTTGGACTTGCCGATCCCGACGAAGCCGCCGCTCGAGTTGGTGGTGGTGGCCCGGTTGTTGGTCGCCGACTGAGCCAGCACCGAGATATCGCCGGTGGCCGTCAGCGACCCCGAGGCAATGTACGCGATGGCCGTGGCATTGGCGTGCGAATACGATTCGTTCTTCGCGTCGCCGACAAACCCTTTGCCGGACCCCTGGCTGTACGCCGTCGATACGGTGTCGCCCGGAGGCGCCACGATTTCGGCGAGATTCACTCCTAACTCGCCCGTGAGCATGTGCGTGCCTATTACGTGATCGCCAATCATTGGCAAGCCGCTCGTGATATCGATCCGGAAATCGTGAATGGTCCCGGCCACCGGGGCGCCAAGATCGATGAACAGCGATCCGACCAAGTGCACGGCGGAGGGGTCCAGCCCCGTCGTGTCAAGAGTGATCGCGGCGCCTCCGGGGGTGCTCGCCAGTTGGTAGCTAGCGGATGTCGGATTTTTCACGTAGTAGGTCTGGCCGTTCACCAGGCCTCCGATCGGGGCCTGGCCTGCCAGCACCAGGCTGTGCACGGACCCATCTTCCTTGTTCGGAGTCAGCGCGAGCGGCGTTTTGCCGCCGACGAATGTGCCGAGGAACTTTCCCGCCGTAGCGAAGTTACCGGTGACGAAGAGTTTGTTACCATCGATCACAGAGATCGTATAACTACCGTTGTTGCCGCCGGCGCCGTCGATCCTGATGGCCTGGCCGGCAGCGAAGCCGTAGGCGGCCCAGTTCACGCCGGTCATGTACGCCTGACTAATGTCCTTAAACGCCTTGGTGAACGTGATTGCCCCACTGACCGCCCGAGCAAGCTGCACCTGAGAGGGATAATCGAAATCCTTCAAAACGCGGTAGGTCCGGCCGCTCACAAGGCCGCCGATCGCCTCTCCGTCCGTGGCTCCGCCCGCTGAACTCACGCTATAAATAACATAGTCCCCGTCGTGAAAAGGAATCGTGCGTCCTTCCAGCTTAGGATGCTCCGGATCCCCGTTCTCTTGGAGGAAGAAGATATTGTCCTTTTCAGGTTTATCGTCGATCCCAGTGCTATCGTCGTTCAAAGCGGCATCGACCTCCACACTCGCGAATGTGGTAGCGGTTGGGGCCACGTACGTGACGGCCTGGTCTTTGGCGAAATCATTGCTCGCAATGATGGCCCTTCCTGCGACGCCGCTTACCGTAAAAACGCTAGACGACGGCTCCAGCACCATCAATTGGATACTCCTCGCATCGACCACGCGCACGGTGTACTGCGCCCCGGCCACGAGTCCGGGAATGACCTTTGTCGGATCGGCCGGAGTGTAGATAACCTTGTCGTCATTTTGGAAGTTGTGCTCGGTGGGGAAGGTGATGGTTTCGTTCAGCGGATTCACCCCGCAATAAGTGGCCTCGTATTCGATGGCAAGCGTCCCCCGTTCGCCGCTCGACAGGGTGTACGTGATTGCCGGCACGCTGCCGCTGTAGCCGAATACTGGGGTGAAAATGTAGGCGCCGCTGCTCGCGATGGTCATTGTGCCCACACGTGCGATCGTAGCGGTGGCGCCTGCGGCGTAGTTGGTGTTGTCGCCGGCGACCTTGAAATGGGTCACAGTAGCCTGATCGCCACTCGCGATAACGCTGCCGGTTTTCCCATCAGTGGTAAACTCGGCACCGAGCGCGATGGTGTCGGGGTCGACGTAGATCACGCTGTACTGCCGCCAGCTATTCTCGTCTGCGGGGTTCGTCAGGCCACTCTGGAGCCCGCCGATTGGGACGGAGCTAGCGTGATATTCGATGACGTCGCCCGTTTCCAGATAGTGGTCGGTTACCGTGGTGATCGTGTTCTCGACCGGATCGGCAATCTCGATGTTGTAGTCCGGCAGGTTGGCCAGTACCTCCGGCTTGGCAATCGCGCTGACGTTGACCGAGCCGGCCTCGATCAGTGAGCCGACGCCGATATAGGCGGTCGCATGCGGGTTCACATCGACCCAGGAAACGGACCCACCAAGACCCACAAAACCTTTGGCAACGCCCTTGGTGCTGGCGTCGGCCTCGGGGTTGTCCTTCGCCTCGACCGTAATGTTGCCGGACACGTAAATCGCGCTGTTCGCGCCGATGTGGGCGTCAAGGGTTGGGCTGACGGTCGACGACGACTCGTTGTCGCCGTCGGCGCCCAGGCCTTTCGACACCACCACGGCGGTGGCCTTGACCTTATCGACGCCGAGCGCTCTCACCTCCAGGCCGGCGGCGCCCGGGCCGGTATCGGAGCCGATGTCGCCGTCCATGCGTGCATCTACCGTGGGACTGCCGACGGCATAGGCATCGCTCTCACCCAGGCCGACAAAGCCGCCGGACTTGCCGCTGGCCTCCGCCAGGGGCGTGGTCAGCGAGCTCGAAATCACCCGGATGGTGTTCCCGGCGCTGAGCGTCGCTCTACTGCGCGTCGAACCGTCGCCGAGCGTCGTATCGCCGGCCACCCAACTCTCAAGGCGGGGCGTCTCCACGGCGGTGGCAACAGAGGCGCCTCTGGCCACGAAGCTGCCCGAAGCGGCATGGGTGATTGCTTCTGCGCCCGTGCCCAACGGAATCATGGTGCCTTCCACGCTCAGATCCTGGTTGTAGATGGCCTTGACGGTGATGTCGCCATCGGTCGAGACAATGTGGCCGCCCCGGATCGAGCTCGAAACGGTTGTGACCGGCTCCGAAGGCTGCCAAGCGATAGCGGCCGTGGCCGTCGGCGCTGCATGGGCATAGCCAAGACCGCCTGCGATGGAGCTGCCGTCCACCAGGGTTGTGGCAGTGGCCGCCAGCGTCGAACGGACCGAAATGTCGCCAGCCGCCTGGACCAGCCGCCCGTCCGCATACCCCCCGAGGTAGCTTTCGACGAGGGGGTTCACGACGGCGGTCGCTTCCGTCCTCACATCGGCGTAAACGATGAGGGCCACCGCCAGAGATGCACCCTCGGTCGTGGCGCTGGCGTCCGCCGTCAAGATCGCAGCGATGTCGACGTTGCCGTCGATGTCCAGCTCCACCGGGTCGGCGTAGGCCCGCGTCGTGGTCACAACCGTCGCGTCGCTGGTCGCGCTGCCGACGGCGCCGGAGAAGAGTCCGGCGAAGGCCGCCGCCGAGGCCGTCGCGGTGCTGGTAATCGTCGCATTCTCGGTGGCGGTGATCGCCAGATCGGCGGTGTCGGCAGTAGTCGTGATGGTGGCGAGAGTCGCATAGGCTTCGACATGATTGTCGATGACATTGTCGGCAAACGACAGGCTGATCGCCCCGGCGCCGCCGATGCCGATCGCCGCCGCGAACGAAACCGCCTTCGCCGTCGCCGTGATCGTGGATGTGTCGGTGGCGCTGACCGTTACGTCGCCGCCCGCTTCGACATAGGCAGCGATATCGACTGCGTCGGTCTTGGTGCCCGTGATATATGCCTGGACATTGGTATTGACGCGGTTCTCGATCGACACGCCCGCGCCGGACAAGGCAACCGCAATCAGTCCTATCGCGCCGGCCCCCGCCGCGGCCTTGACGTCGGCCGTGATGTTCGCGTCTTCGGTGGCCTTCACGCTGACAGCCCCGGCAGCAGCGACGGCCTCGGTGTTCCTCATCCAGGCTTTCACCTCGGCCGGCATCGGCACCAGGTTGGTCTGCTGCCAGAGACTGCTGTCGCCGTAGTTGACGAGCGCGAGCCAACCTTCAATGGGTTGTTCATCCCCATTTTCGTCCTCACCTTTGAACTGCTCCAGCGCCTTGGTCCCGAGGTACTGGTAGATGACGCCGGCCTCAAGACCACTGGCGATCTTGACCTTGTCGTCTTTTACGATGGAAGTAGGATTGTCGTCCGTCGTGTAGAGGTAGCCCGTGTCGTCGGTGTTGGTGCCCCAGCCGATGTAGTTGCGTGCCCGGGCGGCACCGACCGCGGCGGCGCCGGTGTATCCACCGCTGCCGCTGAGGGCCGCGCTCGTGGTCTTCACCTCGGCGATAAGACTGATTGCGGTGGCAGTCAACTTGCTCGTCCCGGTGTAGATTTCACTGGTGTCGGTATAGGCGTGGGTCTTGGTCCAGATGGCATTGAAGGCATCGGCGCCGCCGCCGGCCACCGCGACCGATCCAAAGATGCCTACGCTCGCGGCGATACTGGCCGCCGTCGAGGTGGCGGTGATCTCCGCCGCATCGACGGCACGGATGCTGATGCCGTCCGCGCCGGTGGCCGTCACTGCCGCATCCAGCACATAGGCGTCCACCTCGTTGGCGATCTCGTTGTACGCCCGCGCCACACTGATCGACACCGAAACGCCGACGCCGCCCACCGCGCCGGCCAGCGCGGCCGAGCCGGTCGTCGCCGTGATCGTCGAGGAATCATCCGCCCGCAGCGCTATGCTCGCGGCGCTGATGCCCGTGGTCCCGGTGCCCTCGATGAAGGCCTTGATCAGGGTTCGGATTCGGTTGCGGGTGCTGACTCCGGCGCCGGCACCGCCGATGCCAACGAGGCCCGCGGCAATCGCAACGGAAGCGGCAATCACCGTCGCGGTGATGGTCTGATCGCCGTCGGCCGTGAGGCTCAGCTCGCCCAGGGCATCAATGCTCGCATCCTCGAGGTAGGCCTGGACCTCGGCCGGATCCGCAACGCCGTCTGCGGTCCAGCCGATCAGGTTCTGGGCGATCCCCACGCCGATCGCGACCGCACCGCCCACAACACCGGCGCCCAGTGCCGCCGATCCGGCGGCGGATTTTGCATTGATAATC
>JAMCWO010000307.1:0-5910 GCA_023481165.1 Planctomycetota bacterium
AGTTAGTATAATGGTTTGTCCTTTAAGGGCCCGATAACTCGGGCTATGGCCCCAAGATGGAAACCGGAGAACGATAATGAGATCGGATCATCGTCATGAACTGAAAACGAATGAGCTGGCCGACTGGATCATGAATTTTCCCGATTGGGCGAACGAGAATCGCACCAGCCTGATCGGGGCAGCCGCCGTGATCCTGGTGGCCCTGTTGATCTATTTTTTGAGCTTCTACCGCCAGAACATCGTGTCCGCGCGGAACCAGGAGCGTCTGACCAGCCTGGTCACCCAGGTGCCGCAGCAGATGAACCGGGTCGCCAATGCCGCGACGCAAAACACCGATGAGTCGTATGCCCTGCTGCCGGCCGCGCAGGATTTGCAGGACTTCGCGGCCAAGTCGTCCAACGCGGATATGGCCGCCTTGGCCTTGATCCAGCGCGGCGCAGCGCTGCGCGCGGAGGTCCATTACCGCCTGGCCGAGGTCAGCCGCGAGGAATTGGCCACCCAGATCGGCAAGGCGAAAGAGAGTTATCAGCAGGCCTTGGATCGCAAGCCGTCGAGCCCCGCCTTGGCGGCGGCGGCGCAGTACGGACTGGGCCTGTGCGAGGAGGAGTTGGGCAATTTCGATCAGGCGGCGGCGATCTACCGCGAGGTCGCCCAGAAGCCGGAATATGCGGGGACGACCGCGCAGGCGGAGGCGGCCTATCGCCTGAAGATCATGGATGACTTCAAGACGGCGGTGGTCTTCCAGCCCGCGCCGCCGAAACCGGCGCCGGCCCAGGCGACGGCCCCGAGCGTGCAGATCAAGCCCGGCGATGGCAAAGCTTCGGCCCCGGTGGTGCAAATTAAGCCATCTGACGGCAAAAGCCCGGCAGTCACCGTGCCGGTGGCTCCGGCTCCGGCCGGGGATGCCAAGACCAACGCGGCGCCGGCTGCGCCGGCTCCAAGCAGCGATACGAAGACGAATGCGGCCCCCGCTCCGGCGGCGCCAGCACCGACGCCGGCCCCGGCGCCTGCTCCCGCGCCCGCGAAGTCCGACACGAACGCGCCGAAGAGCAATTAGGGCAAGATTGAAACAACCGTCTGGGGTGGTAGCGGCAGGGCCGAAGGCCCTGGTTTGTAGTGTACTCGTAAGAGCATAAGGTAACGCCTTGCGGCGTCACTACAAACAGGCTGCGCGTGGGCGGGGCACCCGATGTAGAATGTCTGTGAAGCGAAATACACGTACACCATGGATGAATTGAAGGAACTCCGAGGTCGGCCGCTGACGCTCCACGTGGGGGTCGGCATTACCGAACGCAGGCTGGACAAGTACCTGCACGGCCGGTTCCGCAGCCTCAGCCGCCACTTCCTGCAGGACGCCATCCGGGCCGGCGGCGTCAAGGTCAACGGCAAGCCCGTCAAACCCAGCTTTCGCCTGACCCACGGCGATGTAATCGAGCTGGTCATTCCGGAGCCGCCGAGCAAGGATATCGAACCGGAGAATATCCCGCTGGACATCCTCTACGAAGATGAGGACCTGATCATCCTGAACAAGCAGCCCGACCTGATCGTGCACCCCTGCCGGGGCAATACCCGCGGAACCCTGGTCAACGCCCTGGTCCATTACTCGGACCAGTTGTCCAGCGGGCTGGGCGAGTTTCGCCCGGGCATCGTACACCGCTTGGACCGCGACACCTCCGGCGTCATGGTCGTCACCCGCAACGAGGGCGCGCAGTGGCGGGTCGCCAAGCAGTTCGAGCAGCGCGAGGTCAATAAGACGTACCTGGCGATCGTGCACGGCACGCCGGAGCTGCACTCCGACAAGATCGACGCCCCGCTGGGGATTCATCCCGTGATTCGGGAGAAGTACGCCATCCGTCCGGAGATCGGCAAACCGGCCGTTACCTTCTATGAAGTGCTGGAAGCCTTTCGGGGCTTCTCATTCCTGAAGCTCACGCCGCACACCGGCCGGACGCACCAGATCCGCGTCCACCTGTCCTACATCAAGCACCCCATCGTGGCCGACGACATGTACGGCGGCAAGCTGGTCTATCCCTGGCAACTGGCCGACGCCGAGCCAGCCATCGAAGAGCCCGTGATCAACCGGGTCGCCTTGCACGCCCACACCCTCGAATTCACCCACCCGACGACAGGCGAGCGCGTCAAATTCGAAGCCCCCCTCCCGGCCGACATGCAGCACCTCCTCGACCTCCTCCGCCAGCACCGAAAGCAGTAACGCTTCATGCAGAAAAAGAAAAGGCCGGCGGCCCCGTTCTCCGCCAGCCCGTTCCTAGATATGCATGCCAAATGGGTAATGCGTATTACTACTGCTTTGGCGGATTCTCCTTCTCGTAATAGGTCATGAAGACCTTCAGGTCCTCGATGTCCACCTTGCCGTCGCCCCAGGCATACGGCCCGATGTCGTACTTCGGGTTGTTCGTACCCCAATTCTGGATCAGCATCACCAGATCCATGAGGTCTACCTTCCCATCGCCGTTGAAGTCCACGATGGGGAGGATCGGCGCTTTGTAGGTCCGCATCGTCGTGAAGTCGTTGGGCTGATAGAGGATGTACAGGGTGGAGCCATCGGCACTTATGGAGGGCCAATTGAAGAAGTCTTTATTGACAATGGGTCCCAGATCTACCGGCGGCTGCCAGGGGGCAGAGGGGCTGGCCCGTCTCGCCACATAGCCGTCAAAAGCGCTGTCCCCCCCCCGGGCGGTTGCTCCCGAAGAACATCAACAGCCCATCGGGTGAGAACGACGCCGCTAACTCGGCGCCAGGACTATTCACCGCCGGGCCGACATTGACCGGGTCGCCCCAGGGATCGTTCCTGGTCGCGCGCTTGCTGACGTAGAAATCCAAACCGCCAGAGCCGCCGGGACGATCCGAGAGGATATAGAGTTCCAGCCCATCCGGCGACACCGAAGCTACCATGTCGCCAGACGCGCTGTTTACCTTCGGCCCCAGATTGGTCGCCGCCTCCCAAGGGCTGGTTCGGGTCGCACGCCGGGTCACATAGAGATCGAAGTCCCCGTACCCTCCGGACCGGTCGGAGGAGAAATAGAGCTCCAGACCGTCGCCGGAGAGGAGTGGGTAGTGATCCCAGCTATCCCTGTTGACCAGAGGCCCGAGATTCTCCGGGTCCCCCCACTTGTCCTCGACGGAGGATCGTTTAGATACCCAGATGTCACACTGGCCATACCCGCCCGGTC
Organism: Planctomycetota bacterium; assembly: GCA_023481165.1. Lineage (GTDB taxonomy): Bacteria > Planctomycetota > Phycisphaerae > Sedimentisphaerales > Anaerobacaceae > PLanc-01. The sequence continues at coordinate 3,192 of JAMCWO010000307.1, forward strand.
GGTCCCCGAATATACAGAGGTACGCTTCCAACCCATCCGCGGAGAAACAGAAGATCCAACCGGTGGCTGGGTCGAGGAACGGGAACTCAGATTGAATGCTCACCGGCTCGCCGAAGGTGAAATCCGCGTGTGCCGCGGGCACCCCGAGACCTGCAAGGAAACACAGGCCCACCAGGGACGTTACCACCATCGGAATCTCAAACAGTCTCATCTCACACCTTCCTTTCTGCCCGAAGGCAATATGGAGTAGCGCCATCAAGTTTTCGGTTTCCCGACAGAGAAGACACTGCCGCCGCCGCGGGAACTGTCGGTCGCCCGCTGAGGAGGTTACGGCGCGTCCGGCGCCTTGGCGCGCAGACCATCCCCGGCGGCATGGATGACCATGTTTTCATAGACCGAATCTACGGCTTCACGACGTAGCTTGCGCTCTTCGACCTTTCCTCGGCCGCCTCGATCTCCTCCCAGGAGGGAGCGTGCCAGAGTTGGAGCTGGTTCTTCCCGTTACGGGCGGCCAGCCATTTGCCGTCAGGAGAAAAGACCGCACCACCGATACTGGAACCTTGTCCCGCCAGCACTATAAGTTCGCGGCGAGTGGATAAGTCCCAGAGCTTGACAGCCTCCCGCCCGTTGCTACTGGTGGCCAGCCGCGCGCCATCGGGGGAGAACGCCACCCCGTGAACTCCCAGCATGTGACCTCTGAAAACGTCGGTCGGTTGGAACGAGGACGGATCCCAAATCGCCACCAGGCCTTCGTCGGAGACACTGGCGGCCTGTGTGCCCTCCCCGCAGAAGGCGATTTGGGCTACCGAATAGTGGTGGGCAGTGCTCCGCGCAGACAGGGGTTCTCCCGTCTCGTCATCCAGCCAGCACACTGTGCCCGTCCGATTACCGACCGCCAGGAGGCGACCATCCGGCGAAACAGCCCCCACCCAGTAGGACTCCGCCTCAAAGCTCTGGATGGCTTGCCACGTCAGGGTATCCCACCAGATCGCCTTCGCGGTTGGGGGCAGACGATTCGGACCGGGGGGGTGTCTTGCGAGCGAGAGCAGACGTTTGCCGTCGGCCCGGAACCGGAGCAGGTGGATCTGGCCGTTCGGATTCTCCAACTCCTGCAGCAGGCGGTGCTCGGCACAGGACCACACCCGGATTCTTCCACTGATACTGCCGCTCGCCAACAGACTGCCATCCGGCGAATAGGCAAGCACCCAGGCATCGGGGCCCAGCGCGGGGAGCTGCTCGACCTCTTTGGATGTTGTCAGATCGAGCAAGCTGACGGCCCCCCCGCGCGACACTGCCAGGACCCGGCTGTCCGGAGCGAAGGCATACCCGCCGTATGGACCCAGCTCAATCAGCCTGGGCTGTTCCTCTCTGGGCCGGGGCAGAGCGCTCCAAAGGGCAATGACGCCATCTTGACACGCACTGGCGAGCGTAGCGCCATCCGGCGCAAGGGCCAGTCCAAAGACTACCCAAGTGCTGCCACGGAGGGTGGCCAGACACCGCTGCTGCTCTACGTCCCAGAACCGGATAGTCTGGTCGCCGCTGGCCGAACATAGCTGCAAACCATCCCGGGAGAAAATCAGTTCAGAAACCCAGGAGGTGTGCCCCTCCAGCGCTCCGAGGTGTTTGCCGGAGGCGGCATCCCAAAGATGGATCAGACCCTCCACGTAGCCGCTGCTGCTGGCAATCATGGACCCCGTCGGTGACCACGCCACGGAGGCGATGCCTTCCGGGTGGGCCTTGGGCACCCTGAAACTCGTGGTTCCGCTGGCAAGGTCAACCACTTGAAGATGGCCCTGAGCGTCCCCGGTGACCAGGGCCTTGCCGTCCGGCGAAAAGTCCAGCCAGCCTATGTGCGTAGACCCGGGCCTTACGCCGGGAATGCGGCGCACGACCGTCCATCCGTCAACTTCCCACACGATGACGTTCTCCGGCGTGCTGATCTGGGCCAGCGGCGCGCTCAAGCCGGCCAGCCGCTTTCCATCCGGCGAGAACTTCAAGGCGCTGACCCGTCCGGGTAGGGTGAGCCGGCGGACTAAATCCCAGGTGCCGGTCCGCCAGAGGCGGATCTCGTCTCGGACGCCGGTCGCCAGCAGATCGCCTTGGGGTGAGAAGGCCACCAAGTGGCCTTCATTCGGCAGCAGGGTCTTGATGCGCGTGCGGCCGGGTACATCCCAGATGTCCACGAATTCCTGGAAGCACCCGGCCACGGCGAGCCGGTTGCCGTCGGGGGAATAGGCCACCGAGCCGGCCGGCGTCGGATAGCGGCAGAGCTCGGCGAGAGCATCACTGCGGCACTCCTGCCACAGATAGCACCACTCCCAGCCCCGCAGATCGATCTGGCCGGGAGCGGGTCGGTGGGCGTCCAGCAGCCGCCGGGCGCGGCCCAGGTCATTCATCGTCAGCGCCTGTTGCGCGAGACTCATGTCGGAAGCGTAGCGCAAGGCGGCCTCCCTTTCCTGGGCCGTCACGGCGCTCCGACGGGCGTGTTGCTCGCGAACCAGAGAAATGACCGAGACCATAAGGCCGATCATCAAAGCGGCCGCTACAACCGCGACAGCGGCAAAGACTCCCTTGTTCCGCCGGACCAGCTTCTGGAAGCGATACGCTGTGCCGGGTGGGCGGGCCAGCACCGGCTCGTTGTTCAAATGCCGCTCCAGGTCCTGCATCACACTGTTGGCCGTCTCGTACCGCCGCGCGCGTCCTTTCTCCAACGCTTTCA
>JAMCWO010000307.1:5920-66488 GCA_023481165.1 Planctomycetota bacterium
CCTCTCGTAGGGGCGGCCCCCCGTGGCCGCCCGATGTTGGGCAGGCACGGGGGCCTGCCCCTACAGATCGGCGTTCCCGGGCCGCAGTCCGAATCCTGGTGGAGGGCTTGACCGGCTCCTGTTCCCGAATCATCCGCTGCATCTCGAGGTAGCCGGCCTTGCGCAGTTCCTCCTCGCTGAAAGGTGTGGTCCCGGTCAGCAGTTCGTAGAGCAGGACACCGAGAGAATAGATGTCCGAGCGGGTGTCGATGTCTGGTAGGGGCGAATAATCATTCGCCCCTACAAGGGCCTGCTCCGGGCTCATGTAGGCAGGGGTGCCGATGATGTGGGTGTAGCGGGTAAAGAGCGTCTTTTCCGTCAGCTTCTGGTTCGTAGCCTTGGCAATGCCAAAGTCAATCACCTTGGGTACGGGCTTACCATCGTGGTGCGTAACCATGACATTGGAGGGCTTGATATCCCGGTGGATGATGCCCTTTTGGTGAGCGTGCTGCACGGCGTGGCAAACCTGGAGGAACAGCATCAGCCGGTCTTTGGTGCTCAGGCTGTTCTTGTCGCAGTATTCCGTGATGGAGACGCCCTGGACCAATTCCATGACAAAGTAGGGCCTTCCGGTCCCCGTGGCTCCGGCATCGAGGACCTTGGCTATGCTGGGATGGTCCATCAGGGCCAGGGCTTGCCGCTCGGCCTCGAAACGCGCAATCACCTGGCGGGTGTCCATGCCCAGCTTGATGATCTTGAGGGCCACCTTGCGGCGGATGGGCTCCGTCTGCTCGGCCATATAGACCACCGCCATGCCGCCTTCGCCGATCTTCTCCAGGAGCTTGTAGCGGCCAATGACCGTGCCCGGACCTTCCATGGGTAGGGGCGAATAATCATTCGCCCCCGCATGGTCGAGTACCGGCACGTCCAGGAGGCTGTGGGAATCATGCGACCGGAGCAGCGCCTCCACTTCGCTGCGCAGCTTGAGATCATCCCCGCAGGCCTGCGCGACATAGCGGGCCCGCGCAGCGGGGTCTTGCAGCTCCACGGCTGCCTCAAAAATCGTTTCTTCGTTCTTGTCTTCCACCAACCATTCTCCCGGGCCGTTGGCCCTACGAGTACAACGCGAGATTTCGAGCCTCAACGGCTCAACTTTTTGCAGAAAAAAATGTGAGGATCAGGACCAATCAGCGGGACGGCGGCTCGGTGGGGCCGCCCATTTCGCGGATCAGCCACGCCCGGGCGTAAGTCCAGGCGCGCTTGGCCGTCGCCGGCGAAATGCCCAGACTGCAGGCGGTCTGCTCGATCGTCAGGCCGGCGAAATAGCGGAGCTTCACGACGCTGCCCTTCAGCTCGTCCTTCCGCACGAGCTTCTCCAGGGCCTGGTCCAGGAGGAGCAGGTCGTCGCCCGGGAGGTCATCCTCCGTCACCGCCTCCGATGCCGCCAGATCCACCCTCCGGTAGCCGCCTCCCTTCTTCTGCGTTTTCTTGTGGCGGGCGTTCTCGACCAGAATCCGGCGCATGGCTTCCGCGGCGGCTGCGAAGAAATGGCCCCGACTGTCCCAACCCGGATGGTCCTCGCCCACCAGTCTCAGGTAGACCTCATGCACCAAGGCCGTCGCCTGGAGGGTCTGACCGGGAGCCTCGTGGGATAGCTTCTGGGCGGCGAGGACCCGCAGTTCCTCATAGACCAGGGGCAAGAGTTCGTCCGTAGCTTTGGCATCCCCTCGTTCGATGGCATTCAAGATGCGCGTGACATCACTCATGGCCACCACCTCCCGTGGGGGCGAATGATGATTCGCCCCTACGGGTTATTCTGCCGGAAAAGGGGCGGCTTTTCAAGTGCCGGCCGGTGGCACGGTTTGTGCAACAGTTGAAAAGGGAAAACGGCCCGGAGCCAGAAATTCTTCAAACCCTTTCCCCACAAGGGCTTCCGTGAGTTTGCGACCTTCGTTTGACGCGGAATTTCGGCACGATTCGTGCAACAGTGCCCCAGGGTAGAGAGACGCTCTGACTTGTGATTTACGATCTATGATTTGTGATTTGAAAACCCGGCGGCGGGCCCCGGGAGTCTTCCCAAATGGACCGTGATTCCATCATTCCAGGATTCCGTAACGGCGCGGTCGCGTCGGACGCCCAAGAGCATTCGTGCGAAACGAACCAATTTCAGAAGCAGTTTGAAGTGCCACGTGCGAACTTTGAAGTTGGAGAGCCGGGCGTACCAGGGTATACTCGCGGCCTCGTGGGGGTGGAGTGCCCCGCACAACCGCCCGTGGGGCTGATGATTCCTACGGGTCATCGGCTTCATGGGACGTTCCGCTCTCTATGATCGCGTGATGGGCAGCACGTGCCAGGGCCTCATCCGTCTGGCCGGGTGCTCCGTGCTGGTAGTGAAGTGATGGAGGGCAAATCAAGGCCCGGCAGGGCCATCCCCAGAAATACATCGCCCCGGGAACAAAAATCCGAGAAAAAGCTGTAACAGCGGGCCCGTTTCCGCGTCAGTAATAGTGAACTGGGCTCCCAAACGCGGAATTATGCGTTTGGGGACCCTCTTATCACTCTCCTGACCTGAGCAGGGCCGATACGGCGGAGGTCGGCCCGTTTTCTTGCTGAGGGGCAAGAAGAGCGCAGGCGATCAGGCGAAAAGGATTGCGGCAGAGGGAGCTTCTGCCTGCGGCCGCTTGATCGCCTGCTCTGCTGGTTTGCCTATTGATTCCCGGCCCGAGCGCGCATATCATAGGTGCCTATGCGAATTCCATTGACCAGGTACGGGCTGCCCGAGGTGGCTGTCTATCCCGCAGTCATTGCCGGACTTATGGCTGTTGCGGCCTTGCTGGCCCCGTTTCTGCCGGTGGGCGTGACTGTGGCGGTGGAGATCATTTTAGCCCTTGTCTTGGTTTGGGCCTTGATGTTCTTTCGCGACCCGCAGCGGCGGACGATCCGGGATGATACCCTGCTGCTGGCGCCCGCCGATGGGCGCATCGCGGATATCGAGACGGTCCAAGAGAAGGACGTCATCGGGGGCCCGGCCCTGCGGATCGGCGTCTTCTTGAGCATTTTCAACACGCACATCAACCGGGCGCCCTGCGGCGCCAAAGTGGAAAAGATCACCTACCGGCCGGGCAGATACCTCAACGCGATGAACCGGCTGGCCGGCAAGGTCAATGAGTCCAACAATCTGGCGCTGCGGCGGACCGGCTCGCCCCAGGACCGGCTGCTGGTCCGCCAGATCAGCGGGGCCATCGCCCGGCGAATCGTCTGTGCCGCCCGCGAAGGTCAGGAGCTTGCCGGCGGTGAGCGGTTCGGCATGATCAAATTCGGGTCCCGGACCGAACTCTATCTGCCCGCCAACGATAGGATCGAATGTTTGGTCCGGGTCGGAGACAAAGTCAAGGCGGGACTGACCCCGCTGGCACGATACCGGCATTTGTGAAAAGGCGTGGATCCTGTAAGTCCTATCGGTCCTGTTGGTCCTGTAGAAACAGGACTCATAGCACGAATAGGACCTATACGAGTGCTCGTTCGGGCACGCTCTTGAGGCGAAACGTGAGCAGATTTCAGATTCCAGATCACAGGTTATCGCGGCCTCGGCCACACAAGAGGAGACTCTTTCGGCGGGTGCGGAAGCGGCGCGTCAAATACATCACCATCCTGCCTTCCCTTATCACAATCTTCAACGGCGCGTTCGGCTTCATCGCCATCGCCCTGGCGAGCAAGGAGATGCCGCCCGAGCCGGGCCACTGGTCCTATTTTGCGGTCGCCGGGTACATGGTCCTCCTGGCCATGTTCGCGGACATGCTGGATGGACGGCTGGCCCGGATGAGCCAAAGCACGTCCAGCTTCGGGGGGCAGTTGGACAGTCTGTGCGACATGGTCAGCTTTGGCATCGCCCCGGCGTTCATCATGTTCAAGCTCGTGGAGTACAAGCTGGAGTTGAGCACCGTGCTCATCGGGGGCTTTCTCCACCGGTTCATCTGGCTGGCCGCGTTGGCGTACATTGCCTGTACCGCCATTCGCTTGGCCCGCTTCAATGTGGAGAACGAGGAAAACGAGGCGGCCCACATGAGCTTTGTCGGTCTGCCCAGTCCCGCGGCGGCCGGTGTCGTGGTCAGCCTGATCATCTTCCAGCAGGATGAGGTCCCGGCGTTCGACGTGCTGATCTATCTCCTGCCCTTCTTCACGTTAGGCATGGCGCTGCTGATGGTCAGCCAGATCCGGTATCCGCACCTGTTGAACGTGTACCTGGCCGGCAAGAAGCCCTTTGCCTATCTCATTCGGATCCTCTTCCTGCTCGGACTGGCCGTGTGCAACAATCTGCCCATCGCGCTGGTGCTGGCGTTTGGCGGCTTTGCCGGAGGCAGTCTCGTGAAGTGGCTCTACAGCGCTGTCATGGGCCGGCGGACGCGACCGGCGCTGACAACCGCCGATTTAGCCCCTGGAACCGAGCCCGGACCGGTCACCCATCATTGACAGAGAGGCGCGGTCCGTTAGGTTCCGCACCGTCCACGAAATCCGCCGCGGTTGCGGACTACTTGGACCGAGTAGACGTCACGGACGCAAGGGATTATTGGGCTTCGCACGGGACGTGGAAGGTGGTGCTTCCGGCTTGGACCGTGGTCTGCGGGATCTGCCCTTGGGCTTGGTTGATCTGATGGTAGCGCTCCACGACCTGCGCCAGACGACTGAGCGTCTGCCGGCCGTCTTCGCTGGCCTCCAGGCCTACGATCTGCAGGCCCAGACACAGACCCGCGTGGTCGGCCGTGGGCAGAACATTGCGGATCTGGGCGTTGAACATCAGCGGAACCTCGTAGGGCATCGGAGTGAACCGCACTCCCAGGAACTGCCCTTTGCGAAAGTCGGCGGTACCGGGGGCGTCGGCACGTGGCGCTGCCCCTGCGGGCGGGGCCTGAGCCGCGCCCATTACAGTCTGCTGCAAGGCCCCCGCCGATGCGGCGTTCGACGCCGGGGAAGCGGAGTTCGTATCGAGACCGGCCGGGCCGCCCGCGGCGCCATGCTTCAGGGGAACGACGACTTGGGCGCCTCCGGCAGAGATGTCGACCAGGCGGCCCTCGCAATAGGCGTGCAGCCGGTCATCCGAGGCGCGATGGCCCGTGCGATGCCAAAGGACCACATTAACCCGCAGGGACGCGGGGACGTTGACGCGGAAGTAGCTGCGTCTCTGGACCACACCGACGCATTGCGGCGCCGCCAGGACGATGGTTCCCCCCGCCTCGGGATCGGCGGAAGGCTCGAAGCCCACCACGGTGGTGTCAAAGACGAATTTGCCATAGGCATGCTTGAAATTCACGCCCACCGGTTGCTCCAGGCGGATGTTGATCGGGTGGGGTTTGCCGGCCGTGTGGCAATTCTCGACGTACAGCCGATCGGCGCGCAGATCCTTCATGACGACCTTGGCCACGTGCCATTTGTCCTTGGAGAGATAGGACATGATGGCCGGTGCCTGGGTCTGCACGACCATCTGCAATACGGTCTGGGACTCCGGCCCCTGGAGCATGACGATTTCACTCATAGCAACCTCCCTACGCCTGCAATAGCACGTCTTTGGAGGAAGTGTCGCAGGGGGGTCCCCTGGACGCCCGGCGGCGTCATTGCAGCCCCAGCCACACCCTCTCTGTCGTCGCCGGTATTGCGGCCGGAAGGGCCTACCGCGACGGGTCCTGGTAAAGCATAGAATATGAATCGACCGTCCACAAAGGGGACATGAGCCAATGTCACGATTGCCTGTGCGGCGTGGATCAAGTATGCTGGCCGCGCCCATGGCCGGTCAGTAGCTGCTCGTTTCTTCGTCCTTTTATCGGGCCGGACACCGGTTCGGTCCGTATGATGCAGGAGCCAGCGATGTCGCCACAGCAACTCGGACTTGGACTGCTTTGGTATGCCGTGTTCGTCCTTTCCACGACGTTCCACGAGGCGGCCCACGGTTTCGCCGCCCTGCGGCTGGGCGATCCGACCGCGCGGGACGCCGGGCTGGTGACCCTGGACCCGCTGCCGCACCTCCAGAGGTCCCCCTTCGGCATGGTGGTCATTCCGATTTTCTCCTTCCTCGTCGGCGGCTGGATGGTCGGCTGGGCCAGCACCCCTTACGATCCGCGCTGGGCGTACTACCACCGCCGGCCCGCGGCATTGATGGCTCTGGCTGGTCCGGGGGCGAACCTCGCCCTGATCCTCGTGGCCGCCCTCCTCATCCGGCTGGGTATGTTGCTCGGCTTTTTCGCCCAACCCGAGCACATCACCTGGACGCAGACCACGGTCGCCCGATCCCCCGGCTTCGCCGAGGGCGTGGCGATTGCCGTGAGCATTCTATTTTCCCTGAACCTGATCTTGCTGGTGTTCAATCTTCTGCCGGTGCCCCCGCTGGACGGCAGCGAGGTGCTGTCCCTGTTCCTCCACGAGAGCATGGCGCAGCGCTATCGGGAGCTTATGGCTCAGCCGGCGGCCCAAATGATCGGGCTGGTCGTCGCCTGGAACGTGATCGACGTCATTTTGAACCCTGTTTACACGATTGCCCTGAGCCTCCTTTATCCCGGCAGCAGCTACCGGTGAAGTGCCGCTGGGCACGGCCCAACTCTGTTTTTATCATGAATTCACAGGAAATCGGCTTGACATTCTGGGACGGATGATATTGAATCCCACTCAAAGAGTAGGGTACTAAGCACCACGAACGAGCACCGGTCTATGTGACGCGCTCTTGCGAAGATGGTTTCCGCAGCCTGAGGAAGAATAGGTCCTTGGGCCGGCCGTGTGGCCGGTCGAGGCGAATCTACTCATTTCAGTGTGCAGAAGGAGATGCATCATGAGAGAGCAAGTCCCGATCCACCAGGCGAACCGACGCGAGATGTTGAAGCTGTCGGGAATGGGCGTCCTCGGCGGTATGGCCGCCAGTTCGCTCCTACCGACGAAAGCCCAAGCGGAATCGGCCATCAAGATCGCCCACGCGATGTGGATCCACGGCCACAGTATGGAAATCGAGTACCCGGAACGGGTCGCTTCTCAGTGGCGCGCGGGATTCAGTATCAACGTGGAAGGCAAACCCGGCAGCACCAACTGGTTCCACTTCGCGATTCCCACGCCCGTGATCGTCAATGACGTCCGTCTGCGGGCCGACTCGGTCATACTCCGCTTTAAGACCTATTCCGTCGATGCCTGGGTCCGGGACGTCCATGTCTACGACGGCGAGACTCTGATCGCCGCCCACAACGGCGTCAACCTGTCGAAGGATCATCTCTTCGAGCGTTTCCTGATCCCGGACCGGCCGGAAGTGCTGTGGGGCATCGGAATCTCCATCGGGGTCTCCTGCGGCGTCGAGAGCATGGACCACCACATGGAGTTCTTTGCCGCCGGCTGCGATTTCATGACCGAGAAGCCCGCCTGACGGCGTCGGAGCAGAGCTACACATAGATCGGCAGGATGACGAAGGGAATGCCCAGGCGGTGCAGCCGTTTCTGGATCGTGAAGACGAGCTGGTTGTGCAGCAGTTTATTCAGGAGCGTCTCGTTCAGGAACAGCAGCTTGCCTCCGAAGAACACCGCGCCGGGGTACTTTTTGATGATGGTCGGGACGATCCGCGTGATCTGCTCGGCGGCATCGACCCCGATGTCCCAGACGGCTTCCGCGTAGAAGCCCTCTTTGTTCATGAGGTCGACATACCGGTTCAGATCGCTTTGGACCCGCTGTTGCAGGTGCTCGATCTCCTGCGGACCCTTGAAGGTACCGACGTCCAACTGGCCGATTTCCAGAAAGACGAAGTTCCGGAACGTGTTGCCGAACAGGCGCATGATGGCCAAGAGCGTATGCAGGCCGGTGCCATTGAAGCCGCTGACGAGCAGCACGGCGGTCTTGGCCCGGGGATCGAACGCCGGCTTTCCTTTCGGCCTCTCGGCCTCCTTGGCCGCGGACTGCCGGATATAGGATTCGGCCTGCTCAGCCAACTCGTCGAGCCGGCGCAGTTGCTGGGCGATGGTCTCGTAGTGCCGCCGCACCAGGAGCGCCAGCCCGATCAATGCCCCGGTGAGCAGAAGGGTGACCCAGCCGCCCTCGAAGAACTTGAAGGCCACCATCGAGATCAGGATGAAAGTCGTCAACACCAAGCCGACCCCGTTGATGAGCAGTTTGCCCAGCCAGTCTCGGGACCGGCTGCGGTCCAGCCACCAGTGCCGGACCATACCCAACTGTGACAGGGAGAACGTGATAAACACGTTGATACTGTAGAGAACGACCAGCAGCCGCACGGAGCCCTTCGTGAGCAGGATGATGACGATGGACAATCCGCCCATGATCAGGATGCCGTTCTGAATCACCAGCCGGTCGCTGAGAACGGAGAAGCGCGTCGGAAACCAGCGGTCCAGCGACATGTTGGCCAGCACGCGGGGGCCGTCCAGGAATCCAGCCTGGGCGGCGACCGCCAACAGGATCGCTTCGGACAGGAGGCTGACCAGGGTGAACACATCGGCGGTATCCCGGTTCCAACCGGCGGTAGCGCGGTTGAACAGGACGGCATTGAGGGTCTTGCCCGGCTCCGGCCCCACGCCGTACAGGAGATAGCCGACGATCAGGCCCATGACGATGAATGCCAGGGAGACGGCCATATACGACATGGTCAGCCGGGCCGTGTGGACCTTGGGGTCTCTCAGGACGGGGATGCCATTGCTGACGGCCTCGATCCCGGTGTACGTGCCGGCGCCCATGCTGTAGGAACGCAGCAGGATGAATACCAGGCCCCAAAAGCCGACGGTGGAAACCGTCTCGTGCACTTCGGCCCCCACGGAATGCGCCACGGTGCCCATCTGGGGCAAGTGAGTGAAAAGTCCGTACAGAACTACAAAGACGTGCGTCGCCAGAAACGTCAGGAAGATCGGAACCAGCGGAATCACCGATTCCTTCACTCCCCGCATGTTCAGCAGCATCATCACAATGACAATGACCCCGGCCAATTCAAGCTTGTACTGGTGCCAGTCCAGCGGCAGAAAGCTGAAGATCGCGTCGGCGCCGCTGGCAATGGAGACCGAGATGGTCAGAATGTAGTCGATCAACAGCGCGCAACCGGATACCATCCCCACCCAGGGCGACAGCAGCTTGGTAGCGACGAAATATCCACCGCCGCCCGTGGGAAACAGCTCGACAATCTGAGAGTAGCTGGCCGCGATGACCAGGATCGTGATCACGGTCCCCAAGCCGACGAAGACACCCAGATAAGGGTGGCCACCGAGCGTCAGGAATACTTCCGCGGGTCCATAACAGGAGGAGGACAGACCATCTGCCCCCAAGCCTACCCACGCAAAGAACGCCACGAGAGATATGTGGTGAAAAATGGCCACGTCCCGGGGATCACGCGACTTGCCGAGAAGCAGCCGCTTCAGAGTCAGCCCAAGCCTGCGTTCCGATTGCGCCAAACCGATATTCTCCAGGATACCCAGCAGGGTCCAACACACAAAACCGAAAGGAGCCGTATTGTACACGGTTCGTGGCTCCACGACAATGGAGCAGGAGGGTATTGATATACCACAGAAGGCCCTATATCCTATGGAGGAATCTGGAACCTCGCGGGGAATATGCCTATGCAGACGAGAAAACTTGGGTCTACGGACTTGGCCCTGACCCCGGTGGGACTGGGCACCTGGGCGATGGGCGGGCCCTGGCAGTATGGCTGGGGACCGCAGGATGACGGCGAGGCCGTCGCGGCCATCCTCGCCGCGCTCGATCTGGGCATCAACTGGATCGATACGGCTCCGGTGTATGGTGTCGGTCACTCCGAGGAGTTGGTAGGCCGGGCGCTGCGGCAGACGAAGCACAAGCCCTTCATCGCCACCAAGTGCGGGCGGCTGTGGAACGAGAAGAAGGAGCTGATTCCGTATTTGAAACGGGACAGCGTCCGCCGGGAGTGCGAGGCGAGCCTGCGGCGGCTGGGCGTCGAGCGGATCGACCTGTACCAGATGCACTGGCCCGATCCGCTGCAGGACATCGAAGAGGCCTGGGAGGAGATGGCCCTGCTGGCCGCCGAGGGCAAGGTGCGGTACCTGGGCGCCTGCAATTTTGACGTGGAGCAGCTTGAACGGGTCCGCAAGATCTATCCCGTCACCTCGCTGCAACCGCCTTACAGCATGCTACACCGGGAGCCGGAAAAGGGACTGCTCGGCTACTGCTCGGCGCACAACATCGGGGTGGTCGCGTACAGCCCGATGCAGCGGGGCCTACTGACCGGCGCCTTCAGCCGCGAGCGGCTGGCGGCCCTCGCGCCGGACGACCATCGTCGGCGGGCGCCGGAATTCCAGGAGCCGGCGTTCTCCGCGAGTCTGGAGTTGGTCGAAGAGTTGAAGAAGATCGCCGCGCGCCACGGCCGCACCGTCGCCCAGTTGGCAGTCAGTTGGGTCCTGCGCCGCCCTGAGGTCACGGCCGCCATCGTCGGCGCCCGCCGGCCCACCCAGATCCGGGAAACCGTGGCCGCTGCCGACTGGAACCTGAGCCGGCCGGAGATCGCCGAGATCGAGAAGCTCCTGGCGCAGCGGGAGAGAAAACTCGCGGGACGCGTTTAGGTCCTTATGGTCCTTTAGGTCCCTTGTTCTTCAAGGACCAAAAGGACGAAAGGGACCTAAGGCGAGCCCTTCACAAGAATAAGGAAAGAAGATGCCGCAAGAAAAAAGCATTTACACCAGCCCGCTGGTCGAGCGGAATGCGTCGCCGGAGATGGCGGAGCTGTTCGGGCCTCAAAGGAAGTTCAGCACCTGGCGGCGGCTCTGGCTGGAATTGGCCAGGGCGGAGAAGAAGCTTGGCCTGGACATCAAGCAGGGCCAGATCGATCAGATGGCCCGCCACCTCGACGACATCGATTTCAAGAAAGCCGCCCGCTATGAACAGGAGCTGCGTCACGATGTCATGGCGCATATCCGCACGTTCGGCGACGCCGCCCCGAAGGCAGCCGGTATCATCCATCTGGGCGCGACGAGTTGTTACGTCACCGACAACACCGACCTGATCCTCATGCGGGACGGTCTGAAGCTGATCGCCGGCAAGGTCGCGGCGGTGACCGATCTGCTGGGCAAGTTCGCCGCCGAGTACCGCGCGGTGCCCACGCTCTCCTTCACGCACTACCAGCCGGCCCAACTGACCACGGTCGGCAAGCGCGCAACGCTCTGGGCCTACGAGTTCGCCATGGACCTGGAGGAGATCGAACACCGCATTGCGATGCTGCCGCTGCGAGGTGTGAAAGGCGTCACCGGCACGCAGGCCTCCTTCCTGGAACTCTTCGACGGCAACCACGCCAAAGTCAAGCGGCTCGACAAAATGGTCGCCGAGGCGTTCGGATTCAAGAAGGTCTGCGCCGTCACCGGCCAGACCTACCAGCGCAAAATCGACACCACGGTCGTCAATACGCTCGCCCTGGTCGCCCAGTCGGCCCACAAGGTCTGCAACGATCTGCGGCTGCTGGCGAATCTCAAGGAAATGGAAGAGCCGTTCGAGAAGTACCAGGTCGGCTCATCGGCAATGCCCTACAAACGGAATCCGATGCGCTGCGAGCGGGCGACGGGCCTCAGCCGACTCGTCCTGAGCCTTGCAACCAGCCCGCCGATGACCGCCTCTGAGCAATGGTTCGAGCGAACTCTGGATGATTCCTCCAATCGGCGGGTCGTCCTTGCCGAGGCCTTCCTGGCGGTCGACGGCATCCTGCAAATCCTGTCGAACGTCTTCGACGGCCTGGTGGTCTACCCGAAGGTGATCGAGGCCCACGTCGCCGCCGAGCTGCCGTTTATGGCGAGCGAGAATATCCTGATGGCGGCCGTCAAGGCTGGCGGCCATCGGCAGGAGTTGCACGAGAAGATCCGTCTGCACGCGCAGGCCGCCTCCGCCGAGGTCAAGCGCTTCGGCCGGCCCAACGACCTGATCAACCGGCTGCGGACGGACGTCTCCTTCGCCAAAATTGACTTCGCCAAGGTGCTCGATCCGATGGCCTACGTCGGCCGGGCCCCTCAGCAAGTCGATGAATTCCTCCGAACCATCGTGGACCCGATTCGTCGAAGGTACAAGAAGGAACTGGGCCGAAAAGTCGAACTGAAAGTCTAAATGGATGGCGTGATTCCATGATCCTTTCGTGACGTAAGGAACATCCTGTGGTTTGTCATTCCCGCGAAGGCGGGAATCCACAATCCCCTCGCATGGTCATGGACCCCCACTTTCGCGGGGGGCACAGTCACAACTGAGGACCCGAGAATGACGAGAAGCGAACTTATCAAGCGTATCAAGGGAACCGCCTATCTCGAGGGCGATTTCATCCTCCGCAGCGGCAAACGCAGCAAATACTACCTCGACAAGTACCTCTTCGAGACCAAGCCGGATATTCTCAAGGCGCTCGGGAAGGAATTCGCCAAGCACATGACGGAGGACGTGACGTTGATCGCCGGGGCAGAGTTGGGCGGCGTGGCCCTGGCCGCCGCCGCGGCCATGCAGACCGGCAAGAACTGGATCATCGTCCGCAACAGTAAGAAGGACTACGGCACAGGCAAGCTGGTCGAGGGTACGCTCAACGCGGGCGATGTCGTGCTGCTCGTCGAGGACATCGCCACCACCGGCGGCCAGGTCCTCGAAGCGGCCAAGGTCATCACCGACGCCGGTGCCACGGTCAAGAAGATCGTCTGCGTCATCGACCGCAAGCAGGGTGCCCGCGAGAACATCACCACCGCCGGCTATACCTTTGAATCGATCCTCACGAAAGACGACCTCGGCATCACAGATTGAACCCGGCAGAACCTCTTGCGTATCTTGCATTGGTCTGCAAAGGGGTAAGCATGATTATCGGTGTGCCGAAGGAAATCAAGAAGGACGAATACCGCGTGGGCCTGCTTCCCGTCGGCGCAGAGCTGCTGACGAAGGACGGCCGCGCCGTGTTGATCGAGAAGGACGCCGGCGTCGGCAGCGGCTTCGACGATGGACGATATTCTTCCGTCGGCGCCCAAATCGCTGCCTCCGCGGAAGAAGTCTATCGGCGCGCCGAGCTGATCGTGAAAGTCAAAGAGCCGCAGCCGCCGGAAATCGCGAGGCTTCGCCCGGGCCAGATCTTGTTCTGCTATTTCCATTTCGCCGCCTCGCGGGAGTTGACGACCGCCTGCCTGAAAACCGGCATCACGGCGGTCGCGTACGAAACGCTCAAGGACCCGCAGGGCCGGCTGCCCCTGCTGACCCCCATGAGCGAGATCGCCGGCCGGATGTCGATCCAGGAAGGGGCGAAATGCCTCGAACGACCGATGATGGGCCAGGGCATTCTGCTGGGCGGCGTCCCGGGTGTCGCCCCCGCGAACGTGCTGGTCCTGGGAGCCGGCGTCGTCGGCACGAATGCCGCCCGCATGGCCGCCGGCCTGGCCGCGAACGTCACCCTCATGGACATCAACCTGGACCGCCTGCGCTATCTCGATGAGGTCATGCCGGCCAACGTGACAACGATCTTCAGCGATCCGCACACAATCGAAGACTATGCCGTCCGCGCCGACTTGATCGTGGGCGCGGTTTTGATTCCCGGCGGCCGCGCCCCGATCCTGATCCCCCGCTCACTCCTGAAAAAGATGAAGCCCGGCAGCGTGATCGTGGACGTCTCCATCGACCAGGGCGGCTGCACGGAGATGTCGCGGCCCACGACGCACAGCGACCCGACCTACATCGTGGACGGCGTCGTTCACTATTGCGTCACGAATATTCCGGGCGCGGTGAGCCGAACTTCGACCCTGGCCTTGTGCAATGCCACGTTGCCGTACGTTCGCCCCCTCGCCGCGCTGGGGGTCAGTGCCTTCGCCGCCCTCGACCCCGGCCACGCCGCCGCCCTGAACATGGCCGATCACAAGCTCACGAACCAAGCCGTCGCCCAAGCCTTCCCCGACCTGCCCAGCGTCTGAGGCAGCCTCGGGGTGCCATGCTTACGCGCGCGTAAGCATGTCTTCCTCGCCCGGCCGCGCATGTCTACGCGAGCGTAGACATGGCACCCACGCTCTTTGCCTTGCGTTCAAGGAGAAATGTCGGTTGGTTGTGTCCTCCACACAGCGGTTGTGGTAGAATACGAGTATATGGGGCGGTTATTCTGAAAGGGAGTTTTATGGGCTCGATGATCGTGGGCATCGTGGTCGCCGTCTTGTTCTTGTACTTCATCGCGGGCGTGCGGATCATTCGTCCGACGCACCGGGGCCTGATTGAGAGGTTCGGCAAGTATCATCGGTTCGCCCCGCCGGGGTTTCACTGGATCATCCCCGGCGTCGACCGCATGATCCAGATCAATACGACGGAGCAGATGGTCAACGCCGAGCCGCAGGAGATCATTACCAATGACAATCTCAATGCGCGGGTCGATGCCCAGGTGTACTTCAAGGTCAAGAGCGACGAGGACAGCGTCAAAAGCTCGCAGTACAATGTCAACAACTACCAATATCAGATCGTCAACCTGGCCCGCACGACGCTGCGCAACATCATCGGCACCCTGACGCTCAAGTCCGCCAACAGCGAGAGGGATAAGATCAACACCTCGCTGCTGGAGACCTTGGCCCGGGAGACCAGGAACTGGGGCATGGAGATCGTCCGGACGGAACTCAAGGAGATTGACCCGCCCAAGGATGTCCAGGAGACCATGAACAAGGTGGTCAAGGCGGAGAACGAGAAGGTCGCCGCCCTGGATTTCGCCAACGCGATGGAGCGGCAGGCCGACGGCAAGAAGCGGGCCGCCATCAAGGAGGCGGAGGGAATCAAACAGGCCAAGATTCTCGCGGCGGAAGGCGAGGCCGAAGCGATCCGGCTGGTCAACGAGGCGGCCAACGCCTACTTCGTGGGCAACGCCCAGCTTCTCCGCAAGCTCGAGGCCCTGGAGAGGTCCCTGAGCGAGAATGCGAAGATCGTCGTCCCTAGCGGCACCGAGTTGGTCAACGTGATCGGCGAGATGGCCGGCGTCCTGCCGCTCGTCCGGCAATCCCAGGACATGGCATCGAAAACCAAAACCACGCCGTGATATCCCCTCCGGCTGTGATTCCCGCAAGTGACTTGCGGCGGCAGCAGGTCTTGATAGACTGGTAGGCTGTGGCGTCCGTAGCTGACGGACGGCGGTTGTGGAGACTATGTTCCTGGCATGTATGCCAGGGATGCAGTTGGGGAATCAAGATGCATGCACTGACGCTCATCATCATCGCTCTGCTGGTCTTCGCCCTAGCGTATCGCTTCTACGCCAAGTTCATCATTACGAAGGTGCTGGTCTTTGACCCGTCCCGGCCGACGCCGGCCTATGCGCTGCGCGATGGGCGGGATTACCACCCCACGAATCGCTACGTCCTCTTCGGCCACCATTTCGCGGCGATCGCGGGGGCGGGACCGCTCGTGGGTCCCGTGCTGGCCGCCCAATTCGGGTACCTGCCCGGCTATCTCTGGATTCTCATCGGGGCCGTGCTGGGCGGGGCCGTGCACGACATGGTTATCCTCTTCGCGTCCGTGCGGATGAACGGCCTGTCCCTGACGCAACTGGCCCGGGGCCACATCAGTTCCACGGCGGGGATCGCCACCGCGTTTGCCATTCTGTTCATCATCGTCACCGCCCTGGCGGGCCTGGCCCTGGTGGTGGTCAATGCCCTGAACGAAAGCGCCTGGGCGACGTTCACCATCGCCGTGACCATTCCGGCGGCCTTGTTGGTCGGGCTATACATGTACAGGCTCCGGCCCGGCAAGATCGTCGAAGCCTCGCTGATCGGCGTGGCCATCGTGGTCCTGGGGGTAATCCTGGGCGAACCGCTGTCCAAGACGAGTTTGGGGGCGGCGGCTTTCACCTTCTCGAAGCCCACCCTGTCCATCCTCCTGCCCGTCTACGGCTTTATCGCCTCGACGTTGCCGGTCTGGGTCTTACTGTGCCCGCGGGATTATCTGAGCTCGTACATGAAGCTGGGGACCATCGGCCTGCTGGTAGTGGGCATTTTCTGGGTCAATCCGACGATCCACATGCCGGCGATCACTTCCTTCGTACACGGGGGCGGACCGATTATCCCCGGCAAAGTCTGGCCCTTCGTGTGCATCACCATCGCCTGCGGGGCCATCAGCGGCTTTCACAGCCTCATCGGCTCCGGCACCACGCCCAAGATGATCCGCAGCGAGGGGGACATCCTCTTCATCGGTTACGGCGCCATGCTCACGGAGGCGGTCGTCTCGGTGATCGCCCTGATCGCGGCCTGCGCCATGGCGCCCGGCGATTATTTCGCGATCAACCTGACGCCGGAAGCCTTCAGCCATCTGGGGTTGAGCCTCGACCGCCTGAAGGAGATCGAGGCGATGACCGGCGAGTCGCTCGTCGGACGCTCGGGAGGAGCGGTGTCGCTGGCGGCCGGGATGTCGCTGATCCTCTCGGGGATTCGCGGCATGAGCCACCTGATGGGCTACTGGTACCACTTCGCCATCATGTTCGAGGCGCTGTTCATCCTGACCACGGTCGATACGGGAACCCGCGTGGCCCGCTACATCCTGCAGGAGATGCTCAAGCCGCTCCATCCGAAGCTGGGCAGCAGCACATGGATGCCGGCCGTGATTCTCAGCAGCGGCACGATCACGTTCCTGTGGGGCTATCTGGTGTATAAGGGCGATATTGCGACCATCTGGCCGATGTTCGGCGTGGCCAACCAGCTTCTGGCGACGCTGGCCCTGGGCATCGGCACGGTCTTCATTCTCCAGCACTCGCGGAAATGGCAGTACGCTCTGATTACGTTTCTGCCGTCGGTTTTCATGTTCGCCACGACGTTCGTCGCGGGGATCAGCAACATCGTGAACAATTATCTGCCCAAGCACACCCTCCAGGACAATCTGAACGCTCTGCTGTCCGTGATCATGCTGGCGCTCGTGATCGTGATCTTCTTCGAGTCGATCCGCAAGTCGATCGGATTCCTGGGGCTCAAGGCGAAACCGGCGGGTTCTGCGGCCGCTTCCTGATCTCGCACGGGATGGGTCTTACAGCGCTGGAAGTCCGAGTCGCGCGTTTCCGGCCCGGGCCGGCAGCCTCAGGGTGCGGACTCGGCGGTGGTCCCCGGGGTCTCGACGATCTGCCGCAGCGTGAACCGCGCCGTCGGAGGCTTTTGGTCCGCTTCGATCTGGCCCTTTTGGACGTACTCGGACGGGAGATTGAAGACGACCGGTCGCTGGATCGTCTCCGTAGCCTGCCGGTCCGCGTCCTGGAGGAACAGGATCATCTGGTACGGCATCTGGGCGTACGCTTGCTTGGCCTCCGGAGTCGCGCGGATCATGACCCGCGCCCACTCGGTCGGGTCGTTCTCCAGAACGACGCGGTACTTGCCCTGCATGTTTTGGCTGAAGCACAGGCCGACGGTCGCCGGCACCCAGTCGCTCAGGAGGGCGTTCTGGGCCGGCGCCAGGGTGACTTTGACCTTGGCCGCAACATCGTGCCGCTGCCCGGGGGCCAGCTCGATGTAGGGCGCCTTCTCCACCGGCTCGTTCTTGGCCCGGTTCTGCTCCTCCGGCGTCAGGCGAATCGTCGCCTTGCGCACGCCGGCCTCGTCCTTGGGCACATACGCTTCCACCGTCTCCGGCTGGATGCTCCACTGAACCGAGGGATCGAGTCCGGCACACTCGACGGCCACCGACGTTTTAACCAGCTCCTGCACGCGCAGGGTCAGGCGCTTGGGCTCACAATCGATCACGGTCAGCCCCAACTGGCGGATCTCGTCGCTGCGCTTGAGAAAGTCCAGCACGTCCAGCGGGTGGATGTCCGCTTTCGTCATCCCTTCCCGCTCCGGCGAGACAAAGAGATTCAGATCCAGCCTCCCTTTGTTCCGCAGCAGTTGCACGGCCGCCACCTTGCGGGCCGGGCCTTTCAAAATCACCGATTTGAGGGTCATGGACGGCCGCAAGTCGGGCTCTTCGTGTTCCGCCACAAAGCTCACCCACAACGCCGGATTGCTCGTTTTGGCCACTTCCACGACGACATCCGGCAGATCCAAGGATTCATCTCGCGCCAGATCGGCCCAGACCCAGATCAGGGCGGTCAGGAACACGACGATGAAGATTTTGCCGAATTTGATCTTCTTGAAGGTCACTTCTGCTCGACTTCCTCATTGGCCCACTCGCTCGGGCGTCGGAGCCACCGTTCCATGAGAGCCACGTGTCCCGTCGGCGCCGTTCCGCTCAGATGCGACCGGACCTGGGATTCGGTGACGTTGCGAATCAACTCCCCGTTGCGGGCCACCGAAATGGCCCCCGTCTCTTCGCTCACGACCAGGCACATGGCGTCCGAGCCCACGGTGATACCGACGGCCGCCCGGTGGCGGGAGCCCAGCTCCACGCCGGAGACGCTGCCCGCCTCCGCCAGCGGCAATTGCACGCTGGCCGCCACGATCCGGTCGCCCCGGACGACCACCGCCATGTCGTGCAGCGGCGTACCGGGATAAAAAATGGTCTTGAGCAGATCGGACGTGACGCGCGCATCGAGGCGCACGCCCGTTTCAATGAACTCGCCCAAGGCCACCTGCCTTTCGATCACGATGATTGCGCCGATGCGGGCGGCGGAAAGCTCGGTCACTGCCGTAACCAGCTCCTCCACCGTCCGGGAAAGCTGATGCGAGGAGCCCGTCCAGATCCGGGGCTGACCGATCTGGATCAGGACGCGGCGAATCTCGGGCTGGAACCCCGCGACCGCCACGATCAGGATGGCGATCAGGAAGCCCTTGTACAGGTACTGGAGCCGGTCGAATGGCAACCGCTCGACGACCAGGTTCAGGATCAGAACCCCCGCTACGAGAATGAAGATGACGCCGCGAAAGAGCCGCTCGCCGCGTGTGCCTTCGAGGAAGTTGACCACCCACCAGACGACCAAGCCAATGGAGAACAACTCGATCGCGACAATCCACCACTGATTCTGCGCGACCCGATTGAGGTAATCAACGAATGTGTCCACCGATCCAAACCCTTTCCCTGGGCGTGGACGACCTATCACCTGTCATTCACGATCTATGATGGCGGGGCACAATGCGCCCACCCCTCCGTCGATATCGGCCAACCACAGATCGTCGATCAGAAATTGCAGATCCCTACGGGATTCTCCTGTCGGTCAGCATGCTGGGCTTGTCAAGCAGCAGGAACTTGTCAATATCTGCCATCATCATCTGACTGTTGAGACTGCCGACTCGGTGGTGCTTCCGATGGACCTCAGCCGCCGTTTCGCCCGGCTGTCGCGTGGTACAGCCCGCCAGTAGCAGCAGACAAACGTACAGACCCGCAGCGAACATGAAAAGGCGCAACCTGAAAGTTCTGCGTCGTTCTTTCCTATCATCTACCGCCATCACGCTTTTCATCTTATCCCCTTCTCTAATGTGTCTTTCAGCGGCTGCGATGCTTTCGCGTTGAGGTCCCGGGCAGACACTGGGTTCCCAAACGTGACAAGTCGCGTTTGGGAGCCCGCTCCAAACCTGGCCCAACATGGACTCATTCTGGGGGTAGCGTAAAGCCAGCCCCACCATGCACTTAATTATAACGGCCCGGCCCCGGCAGTGTCAAGTCCGATACGGATTTTCCACACAATGCAGGTAGCGACGTTGCGACGTTCCCGCCAGAAGGGTCCCCGTAGCCCGGGTCAATCTGCAAGCCTTTCGAGCTGCTACCAGCCTTTCGGACTTAGACGGTTCCGCCCTCTTCGCGGGTGATTTTGGCACCGATGCGGTTGAGCCGCTCTTCGATCCGCTCGTAGCCCCGGTCGATGTGGTAGACGCGGTTGACCGTCGTGGTCCCCTCGGCGGCCAAGCCGGCGATGACCAGGGCGGCCGAGGCCCGCAAATCGGAGGCCATGACGGGGGCCGCGATCAACCTCTTGACCCCGGCCACCAGCACGGCGGAGCCTTCCTTGCGCAGGTTGGCCGCCATGCGGGTCAATTCCGCCACGTGCATGAAGCGGTCCGGGAAGATCTTCTCAACCACGACACTGTTGCCGTCGGCCATGGCCAATAGGGCCATGAACTGGGCCTGCAGGTCGGTCGGAAAGCCGGGGTAAGGTTGGGTGGTGATGTCGGCAGGCACCAGCCGTTCCCCGGCGGCGACGGTGCAGCCATCGCCATTTGTCTCCACCGTAACGCCGATGTTGCGCAGCCGGTCCACGACGGCCATCATATCGTCGGTCCGGCAATGTCCGATATGAACCTCGCCGCCGGTCATGGCCGCGGCGGCCATGAACGTCCCGGCCTCGATCCGGTCGGGAATGACGCGGTACTGCACGGGGTGCAGATGGCTGATGCCGTCGATCGTCAGTCGCGGCGAGCCAATCCCGCTGACGCGGGCGCCCATCGCGTTGAGGCAGTGGGCCAAATCCGCCACTTCCGGCTCGCAGGCTGCCGATTCGATGATGGTCCGGCCCTTGGCCAGCACCGCCGCCATCATCACATTCGCCGTGCCGAGGACCGTCGAGCCGAACGGGCCGCCCAGAAAGATGCTCGCCCCCTTGAGACCCTGGGGCGCTTCCGCGATGACGTAGCCGGCCTTGAGGTGAATCTGGGCTCCGAGCTGGCGCAGGCCCAGCAGGTGCAGATCGATGGGCCGGTCGCCGATGGCGCAGCCGCCGGGCATCGAGACCTCCACCCGGCCGCACCGCGCCAGCAACGGGCCGAGGATGCAGACGCTGGCCCGCATCTGGCGCACGATGTCGTAAGGCCCCACGGGGTTGTCGATCTTCGTGGCGTCGATGGCGAGCGCGCCATCCTCCTGCCTTTCCACCGGGCAGCCCAACTGCTCAATCAGCTTCTTGAAGACGCTGATGTCGGCCAATACGGGAACCCCGATCAGGGTCGAGCGGCCGGGGGCCAGAAGAGTCGCCGCCATGATCGGCAGCGAAGCGTTCTTGGAACCATTGACGTCAACGTGGCCACGGAGCCGGACCGGTCCTTCGATCTGAAATACGTCCATGTGAGGATTTACTAATTATGAGTTATGCTTTACTATTCAAACCCTGCAGGACACAGACAGCCAGACGTCGTCTCCTGCCTCAAAGATGTCAATATAGACAGTCAATAGTAAATTGTAAATAGTAAAGTGCGTCGCCTGTGTCCAACGGGGTCGAACAACCGGTCAATTCTTTCACGATCGTGGATGCTGTCACGATCTTCGGGGGTGTCGCCCTGTTCGCCCGGTGGCTGCTGAGCACCTCGTTAGGCCGCCAGTCGCTGGCGCATTCCAAACCCCGGCGCAACTGCATGGCCCCGGCCACCCCGATCCTCCTGTTCTTGGCGTGGCTGCTCGGCGGCGGGCTGCTGCTGTCGCTGACTCTCCAGATCATGGGTAATGCCGCTCCCTGGCAAAAGGCCTTCTGGGGCCAGTTGGCCTCCTCCATCGGCTCGCTGGGCGTGGTCGTTATCATCCTGATCTTGGCGAAGCTCGATTTCGCCCGGGGGCTCAGAGGGCTGGGGCTGCGGCTCCCAACGGCCCCGAAGGACCTGGGCCTGGCCTTCCTGACCCTGCTGGCGGTCTGGCCCCTGGTCCTGGCGGCCATGAGCCTGACCATTCTCATCACGAAGAAAGTGTCGGGGGGCGAGTATGAGGTCCCACAACACGAAGCCCTGAAGTTGATCACGGAGTACCCGGCCCTGCCCTTGCAGGTGCTGTTGGTGGTCATGGCCGTGGTGGTCGCCCCGATCGTGGAGGAGATGCTGTTTCGCGGCCTGTTTCAGACGACGATTCGCTCCTATCTCCAGCGCCCCTGGCCGGCGATCGTGCTGACCTCCATTCTCTTCGCGTCCATCCACCCCTACGTGAGCCACTGGCCCTCGCTGTTCGTGCTGGCCCTGGGCCTGGGGTACTCCTATGAGAGAAGCGGCTCGCTGCTGCGGCCGATCTTCATGCACGCCCTGTTCAACGGCATCAACATAGCCGGCGTCTTGACCCAGCAGCCGGGATGGATATAATCGCAGACCCGGAGTCGGAATTCGCAACCAACGGTTCAAGGGAAGTGTGAAGTGTGATGGTTGATTGCTGAGGGCAGATTCGCCAATCCAAGATCACACTTTACACGGCAAACTTCGGTGTTTATGGAGCCCACAACAGCCAAGCTCATCGTCGAACACGGTATCGACGTGACCCTCGTCACCCTCGAGGACGAGAACATCCTCGAAGAGCAGCAGATCCGCCAGCTCGAACGGGCTTTGCTGCCGGTCGTCCGCCAGAACGAGCAGAAGCGGCTCGTCCTGAACTTCCAGAACGTCAAGTTCATGTCCTCCTCGTTCCTGGGCCTGCTGGTGAAGATTCATAAGCGGGTCATCGAAGCCGGCGGCCATCTGCAACTGTTCAACCTCGACCCGAAAATCCACAAGGTCTTCGAGATCACGCAACTGGTCAAGGTCTTCGACATCGTCCCGCCGGCGCAGGAATAGCCGCCCGGAGCCTGGGAACGCCGCCGTGTAGGGGCGGCCCCCTGTGGCCGCCCGATGTGGGCAGGCACGGGGGCCTGCCCCTGCGGAACGCCGATCGGGAGATCGGCGTTCCCGGGCGGGCGGGTGCCGCCACTACCTCACAATGCCTTCAACAGCACTTCGCGGACGATGATCTTCATCGGGGCGAATTCAGCGCCCGGGTGGACCTGGAAGCCGATCTTGCCGGAGTCGCTCCGGGTGTCGTGCACATCGGCCGTCTGGCGGCTGTTGAGCCAGATCTGGAGATGGTCGCCCTGGGCCCGAATCTGGATCGTGTTCCAGCCGCTGCGGTTCTCCAGCGTCTGGTCGAGGTTGGCGGCCAGGAAAAGCCCGCTGTAGCCGGGGCAATACAATGTCCCCGAGTAGGCCTCCGGCTTCTTGTACTCCAGGATGTCGGCCTGATACGCCTTGCCCGGGTTCTGGAACCGGAACCACACGCCGCTGTTGCACGGCCATTCGGCGCGATAGGTGACGGTCGCCTCGAAGTCGCGGAAGCTCTGGCTCGTGAACAGATCGCCCGGCGCGTTCTTGTCGCCTTGAGTCCCGACAAGCAGACCATTTTCGACAACCCACCGGGCCTTGCCGGTGGCTTCCCAGCCGGTCAGATCTTTGCCATTGAACAGCTTCATGCCCGCCTTTTCACTGGCCGCTGCCGGCGCATCGGACTTCCCGGCCGGTTTCTCCATCGACTTCTGGCACCCACTCAACACCAATGCCATCATCACGACTGCAATAGACGCTCTCTTCAACATCGATGTCCCTTTCTCTTGTTTCGTCATTGCTTGGATCGCAGGGTGGGCTGTGCCCACCATTTTCTCATGCTCAATTGGAATGGTGGGCACAGCCCACCCTACGGACTGAGCCACGGAGTCTGCGCGAGACTACTTCTTGTCCTGCCAGATATCGGTCGTCCGAGCCTCGACGTTGGGCAGCGGCGGCAGCGGCGCGCTCGGCACCGGCTCGTACCAGAACGTCGCCGTGGACCAGTCGTCCTGCGTCTCGGCCAGGCCGTCTTTCCAGGCGATCTGCTGAATCGTGATCCGGGCCTCCTTCTGCCAGTAGATCGGATCGGGCAGATGCCAGCGGTACATCGAAACGAAATTGTTCTGGTCGAGATTGCAGCCATTATAGAAGTACGGCGTCTGCTGCATGCCGTAGGACAGGCACACGTAGTCCTCGCTGCCGGTGCCGACGATGGTCGGGAACTCCTGGTCCCCATCCATATAGATCTTGATCTCGCCCTCGCCCCACCATTGGCCCGGGTGCAGGTTACGGATGCCGATCAGAGCGCCGACGTAGCGGCCCTTGCCGGTCCGCTGGGGCAATAGCTCGAAATCCCGCTTCTCCGTAGTCGGATTCTCCCGCCGGAACAGCACGTGCAGCCGGCCCACATCGGACGGGAAACTGTCCCGAATGGTGTAGTCGATCTGGTAAAACAGGGGGACGTTCTCCGTGCCCTCGTTGGTCAGAGTGAGCTTCGCCCGCTTCGCAAAGGGCATGGGCAGCCAGATGTTCATGCCCGCGTTGCGGCCCAGCGAGTGAACCGCGGAGAAATACGGCATCACCTTGCCATGGGCGAAGCCCATGAAATCTCCGATAGGACACTCGATACTCGGATGCTTCTGGCCATCCCACCAGGCCCGGATCACGATGCTGCGGAGACTGGCGGGGCTCCGGGGCCCGGTGATCCAGATGTGCCGAATCGTGCCGGGACCTTCGACGTCACAAAGCTGGACGTCCTGCCCGGCCTTGAGCGTGATCGAGGGCGCTCCTTTGCGGCCCGGGCCGAGGTTGCTCGCCGCCTTACCGCCCGCGCCCGGCGCTCCCGTCGGATTCTCGAAGGAAATCGACCGCGAGACCAAGCCGGTATTCAGCAGGTACGGCGCATGAATCACGTCCCCCTGGCCGGCAACAGCCGGCGTGGTGGACTGGCACCAGGCGCCGGTCGGCACAAGCAGAATCACGCTCAGAGAAAGAAGCGTCCGCCGCAGAACCTCTTTGTTCATGATTTCCCCTTTCCATGCCGATTGCCGGTGTCGTCCATCGCCAGTCCGGCGAGCTCGACGATGAGTCTATAACGGGCAGCAGATGACGTCAAGGCGGTCCGCGAAGTCGCTGTCAACGCCGGATCTTGCCGACTTGGAATCCAGCGGGTATGATTGCCGCGGTGTCGATCTGGGATTCTTGCCTGCGCAGGGAAGTGGGATGAGTCGAATCATTTCAGTATCGCGGCGGACGGATATTCCCGCCTTCTATGGCGAGTGGTTCGTGCGCCGGGTCCAGGAGGGCTTTGCCGGAGTCGTCGCGCCCTATGGAGGCAAACGCTATCTCGTCTCCCTGGCGCCGCAGGACGTGGACTGCTTTGTGTTCTGGTCGAAGGACTTCACGCCTTTCGTGCCGCACCTGGATACGCTCGACCGCCTCGGCTACCGATTCTACTTCAACTACACCCTCACGGCCCTGCCGGCGGTTTTTGAAACTAACGTCGACAAGGCAGCGGCGTTGAAGACGCTCCAATACCTCGGCGAACGGTATTCGCCGCGGCATCTCAACTGGCGGTTCGATCCCATCATCTTGTCCAACATCACGGACGCGGAATTCTACCTGAACCACTTCGAGCGTCTGGCGGCACAACTGGCCGGCCGGGTCGAGCGGTGCTATTTCAGCTTCGTGACCGAGTACGAGAAGGCCAAGCGCAACCTCCTTCCCCTGCAGGCCGATCAGGGCATTCGCCTTCTTCAACCGCACCGGGAAGAGAAGATCGCGCTGGCCGATCGGCTGGCGGCCAGCGCGGATCGCTATGGCATTCGCATGTACTCCTGCTGCGGCGACTACCTGCTGGGTCCCCGGATTCATAAGGGCCACTGCATCGACGGGACGATCATCGAGCAGTTGTTCTTTCCGCAGGGGTTTGCGCACAAGACCAAGCCCACGCGCAAGGAATGCGGCTGCACCGAAAGCATCGACATCGGCACCTATGACACCTGCCCGCACGGCTGCCTCTACTGCTACGCTAATGCCAACAAGGCCGTAGCCGGGGAGGCCTTCCGGCGGCACGATCCAAATTCCGCGTTCTTGGGCTTTGATAAACCCCAGTCCGACTCCTGGGTGGCCGAACTCCGCCAGGCCGACACGAACGAGCAAGCAAACAGCTCCACACTGTTCTAAGCGCCGGCCGCCCGGACTTCCACGAGACCAATGACAGTATTTCCCTGACTGTGCACCCCTGCTTCAACACGGTAATAGTGCCACAGGAAACGTGCGTGCCGGGTCGCACAACAAGGGCAGAGGGGACCGATGGCCGGTCTCCGGAGGAATGCCGTCGAACGATGATCGTCTATCGAGCACAACAGCAGGAGGAAAGAGCCTCGGCGTGTCTGGGCGCGATCGGCGATCTATTCCGGCGGTTCGAGCAAGGCCGGTGCGTGGCGCACGAGCTTGCGGTCGAGCTCCTGATCGACTACGGACGGTTCGAGGCCGCCACCGCGGATCTTCTCAGCACTGACGCGAACACCGTCCATCCGATCGTGACCCTGCTGCGCCAGGCCGCCACCTTGACCGGCCACCTGCTCTACCATTGCTGGCAGGGATCGGCCGACAGCTCCGGCCTCTACGCGCGGCGATTCCAGGAGGCCCTGGAGCAGATCGCCGCTGTGCCTCTGCCCCAGACACTGCACATGCGCGTGCCGGAGGGATACGCTTACTACGGTCTCTACCCCGAAACCTATCTCGAAGCGGCCAACGCTTTCTGGCATGAGCACCAGAGCCGCGAGGTCACATGCATCGGGATACGAAGTATTGGGACCAGTCTTTCGGCCATGGTCGCCGCGACCCTCGAGGAGTGCGGCTGCTCCGTGCACTCGTACACGGTCCGCTGTCAGGGACATCCGTTCGACCGCCGCCTGGTGCTCGCGCTCGAACTGGAGGAACGCTGGCGGGCCTCGGGCCACGGACATTTTCTGATCGTGGATGAGGGCCCCGGGCTCAGCGGTTCCTCGCTGTGCAGCGTGGCCCAGAAGCTGGCGGATCTCGGCATTCCGGATGACAGGATTGTTTTTCTTCCCAGCCGCAGCACCGATGGGACCGACCTGGTCTCCGCAACCGCCCGCCGGCGCTGGCCGAGACACCGCCAGTACCTGGTCAGCTTTGCGGATCTCTGGATCAAGAGCGGATGCATGGCGCGCTGGCTGCCCGGGGGCCGGATCACGGATGTCTCGGCGGGCCAATGGCGTCCCTTGTTCTTCCCGCAGGAAGCGCAGTATCCCGCCGTGCAGCCCTGGCACGAGCGGCGCAAGTACCTTTGCGTCATGGAGCCCGCCCCGACCCTGCTGCTCAAGTTCGCCGGCCTGGGCCGGTACGGGCAATCGATCCATGCTCGCGCTCGGGCCCTCGCCGAAGCCGGCTTCCATCCGCCCGTCGTCGGCCTGGCCCACGGATTCCTGGTGATGGAGTTCGTCCACGGCCGGGCGATGACGCAGGAA
This sequence comes from Planctomycetota bacterium, assembly GCA_023481165.1. GTDB lineage: Bacteria > Planctomycetota > Phycisphaerae > Sedimentisphaerales > Anaerobacaceae > PLanc-01. The sequence goes on from JAMCWO010000307.1 coordinate 32,796, forward strand.
CACCTCGACGCCTCATTTCTGGACCGGGTCGTACAGTATTTGGCGCACCTGAGCCGCCTACCGGCGGTCGGCACACCCATGCCGCACGAGGAAGTAATCCAGATGATCGAGGGGAACGTGGCCGAAGGATTGGGGCAATCGTGGGCCCACACATTCGCTCACGCCAGGTTTCCCCATGCCACCCAAGACGTCTTGTCGGGAGCGACAGATGGTCGCATGATGCTGCACGAATGGCTGCACCTGGACAGCCGCTATCTCAAGACGGATGCGGTCGATCACGCGGTGGACCATTTCTCGCCCGGGTGCCAGGATCCGGCCTGGGACATGGCGGGCTGCCTGATGGAGTGGGGTCTTGATCGCCCGCGACAGAATTACCTCCTCGGGCAGTACCGCGCGGCGACCGGTGACAGCACCCTGCCCCAGCGGCTGCCCTTCTACACGATCGCCTACCTGGCCCATCGCCTGGGCTATGCCACCCTGGCGGCGCAAACGCTCGGTCCGCAATCCCCCGACGGCCGGCGTTTCCAGACTCTGGCAGCCCACTACAACCGCCTGCTGCAACGGGAGTTGTCGCAGCTCTGAACTGGATCGTGACCCTCTGTCCCCTGGCGACTCTGAGATTGCTTCGTCGCAAGGCTCCTCGCAATGACATAACTGGGCCATCTATGTCATTGCGAGCGCCGTGAAGCAATCTCCTCTCTACCGTGGGCGGATTTGCAGATTCGCGGCAGCGCCGGTGCCGGCGAGGCGCAGAACCAGTTGCTCGATGAGGATGGGGGCCTGACCCTGGCCCGTCTTGGTGGCGTGATCGACGGCGGCCAGTTCCTCCAGGAGGGCGGCAATCTGGACGAGCGAGATCCGTTGGAGCTGGGCGAAGAACCGGTCCTTGTTGCTCCAGATGCGCAGTTGCTTGGCGATCGCGTCGGGATAGGTCCGCTTTTCCAGCAGGGTCTTGGCCTGGAACATTCGGCGCAGGTGGAAGGCGAAGGCCCCGACGGCGGTGTACTCGGCGCTTTTGTCTTCCTCGAACATGTTCCGCAGCCGGCTCACCGCCTGGCCCGCGTGGCCGCCGATCATGGCGTCGATCACCTCGAAGGCGCCGTAAATGTGTTGGTGGCCCGTCAGGGCCTCCACGTGATCGGCCCGGATTGCCGCCTCGCCCCGCGTGAAGAGAACCAGTTTCTCGATCTCGTTATAGAGCTGCGCCGGCTCCTCCCCGATCAACTCGACCAGCATCTCGGCGGCATCCTTGTTGAGCCTGACCTTGTGCTTGCTGGCCGCGTGCTGCACCAGATGGTCCGGCAGCTTCCAGCGCGGCGGCGGGGTCAGCTCGATCATCGCGCCGACCTTCGGCAGCATCTTGGACAGCCGGGTCCGCGCATCCCACGTCGAGACGGTCAGCACGAGAACGCCGGTCGAGGCCGGCTTCTCGAAGTATTTCTCCAGGATTTCGCGGTTCTTCGAGACAAAGCCGTCGGCCCCCCGGATCGCCACGACGCGCTTATCCGTCAGGAAGGGGGTGGTCTTGAGCTCATCCAGGACCTCGGCAATCGCGGCCTCGCCGCCATCCACCGAGAACAGGCCGGTCATGCGCTGCTCCGGTTCGAGCAACTCATCCAGCAACTCCTGGCACCGGGCGCCGACCAGCGACTCGTCCTTGCCCACGATGACGTAGATGCGCTCACCCATTGGCATTGATTAAAGATTATTGATGATTGATTATTGAAGAGGAGGTTCCGATTTCCTCTTCAATCATCAATAATCCATCATCGATCATCAATCCACACGGTCCTATTGATTCTTCTTGTTGTCTTCCGGTCCTGCCTCGTCCTCGCCTTCGAGGTCTTCGGCGGCGATCTTCTCGGCGGCTACGAGCTTGTCCTCCGGCTTGAGCTTGATCAGCCGCACGCCCTGCGTGTTGCGGCCGATCGAGCGGATCTCGTCTAGGCCGGTGCGGATAATCATGCCGCCGGCCGTGATCAGCATCAGATCGTCGCCGGGCTGCACCGACTCGAGGGCGACCACCTTGCCGTTGCGGGCGCTGGTCTTGATGTTCTTGAGTCCGACGCCGCCGCGGGTCTGGGAGCGGTAGTTCTCGACGCCCGTCCGCTTGCCGTAGCCGTTCTCGCAAACGGTGAACAGCGACGCCTTTTCCGACGGGATCACCATGCCGACCACCTCGTCATTCGGCCGCAGCTTGATGCCACGCACGCCGCGCGAGGCCCGGCCCATAGAGCGGACCTCCTGCTCCTTGAACCGGATCGTCATCCCGTCGTGCGTGCCGAGAATGATATGATCCTGGCCCGAGGTCAGCACGACGCCGATCACCGCGTCGTTCGGATCGAGATTGATCGCGATCACGCCGGTGGTGCGCGGATTACTGTACGCACCCAAGCGGGTCTTCTTGACGAGGCCGTTCTTGGTCGCCATGACCAACTGGGGCCCCTGGCTCACGCTGCCGTTTTCCTCATCGTCTTCATTCTCACTCTCGCCGGCACCGACTCCGAAGCCGCTGACGTTGATGATCGAGGCGATCTGCTGGTTGGCCAGGTTCAGCAGGTTGGCGATGCTGCGTCCCTTGCTCTGGCGCGGCAGGTTGGGCACATCGTAGACCCGCAGCCAGTAGCAGCGGCCGCGATTCGTGAAGATCAGCAGGTAATCGTGCGTGGAGGCGACGAACAGGTGCTTGATGAAGTCGCCCTCTTTGGTGTCGGAGCCAATGATGCCCCGGCCGCCCCGGCCCTGGCGCTTGTACGTGTCGATGGGCATCCGCTTGATGTAGCCATCGTGGCTGACGGTGACGATTACGCTCTCTTCGGCGATCAGGTCCTCGACCTCAAGGGTCTCCGCCTTGGCGGCGATCTGCGTGCGCCGCTTGTCGCCGTACTTGTCTTTGATCTCGCGGATGTCGTCGCGGATAATATCGAGCAGGACCTTCTCGTCGCTCAGGATCGCCTCGTAGCCCTTGATCTCCTCGATCAGACCCGAGTACTCCTTGGCCAGTTTCTCGATTTCCAGGCCGGTCAGCCGCTGCAACTGCATGGCCAAGATGGCGTCCGCCTGCGGGCCGGTGAGGAAATGCTCGCCCTTGGTCCGTTCGCGGACGAACTCCTTGGGCAGGAGCTTGCGGAGCGTCTCACTCTCGGCCAGACGCAGGGGCTTTTGCATCAAGTTCAGCTTGGCGGTCGGCACATCGGGCGACTTCTTGATCAGCTCGATGATCTCATCGATGTCGCTGACGGCCAGGATCAGGCCTTCCAGAATATGGGCTCGGTTGCGGGCCTTCTTCATGAGGAACCGGCTGCGCCGCCGGATGACCTCTTTGCGGTGCTCGAGGAAATGTTCGAGCAGCTCACGGATATTCAGCGTCTCCGGCCGGTTGTTCACCAGGGCGATATTGGCGATGGCGAAGGTGGTCTGCAGCGGCGTGTACCGCCACAGCTTGTTGAGCACGATCTCCGCGTCCGCGTCTTTCTTGAGCTCGACCACGATCCGCAGGCCCTGCCGGTCCGATTCATCCCGCACATCGGCCACTTCGGGCAGCGTATTGTCGTGGACGCATTCCGCGATCTTCGAGACGATGGTCGTCTTGACGACGTTGTAGGGGATCTCGGTGATGATGATCTGGTCCTTGCCCCGATTGCCGGATTCGACTTCCGCCTGGGCGCGGAGAGTCAGGTGGCCGCGGCCGGTCGTATAGGCGTCGACGATGCCCTTGCGGCCGCAGATGATGCCGCCCGTCGGGAAGTCCGGGCCCGGCAGCACTTTCATGATATCCTTGAACCCGCACTGCGGATCGTCGATCACCAGCAGCAGCGCCTCGCACACCTCGCCCAGATTGTGGGGCGGGATGTTCGTCGCCATGCCGACCGCAATGCCAGTCGAGCCGTTGACCAACAGGTTCGGGAACCGCGAGGGCAAGACCACCGGCTCCTCGCGCGTGCCGTCATAGTTCGGCACGAAATCGACCGTGTCGTAGTCGAGGTCGGCCATCATCTCCATGGCCGGCGCCGCCATCCTGGCTTCGGTGTACCGCATGGCGGCGGGCGGGTCGGCGTCGATACTGCCGAAGTTGCCCTGCGGATCGACCAGCGGGTACCGCAGGGCCCACGGCTGCCCCAGCCGCACGAGCGTGCCGTAGGTGGCCTGGTCCCCATGGGGGTGGTAATTGCCGCCGGTATCGCCGACGATCTTGGCGCACTTGCGGTGGGCACTGCGCGGCCCAAGGTTCAAGTCGTTCATCGCGACGAGAATCCGCCGCTGCGAGGGCTTGAGCCCATCGCGTACATCGGGCAAAGCCCGCGACACGATAACGCTCATCGCGTAGTTCAGATACGAATTCTTGATCTCATCAAGAATCGGCATCTCTTCCAAACGGTCTTTCACCGGCTGTTCTGGTTCCTTCATGGTCCTTATCGATTCCCGAGAGGACTTCTACCCACTGGAGATTGGGCTTACATTCTTCCAGGAAATCGGCCTTGCGATTTCCTGGAAGAATCCACGCAAGTCGTTGGCCATCAGCCTAGCTCTTAAAGAGGAAGAACCGCGCACCAGATCCTTCCCAAAACAAGCCCAATCTTCCGTTTGCAGAAGTCCATCAACTGTTTTCTAAGCTCTCCAACCGCACAAACCGGCGGCAGGGTTCGGGTCCTCAAGTGCATAATTCCGCACTTGGGAGCCCTTCCCAAATCTAGGGGTGACGCGCTTGCGTGAAGATCGGCCACCATCCATGGGTTCGCCCGACGCGTCTCTATCGCGCCAAGGGGCCCTATCCAAGCCTTTTCCGATGACCGCTACGCTACCCGAAAGGGCGCGAAAAGTCAACCTCATTATGCCCGGTAATCACAGGGAAAACAGGCCCCCTCTGCGGCAAGAACACACTATTTTTATACGTTGCAGGGCCCCTCCCTTGTTCTGGCGGACTGCCTCCGGGCAGCGGTCGTTCCAAGGTATGCAGAAGGCAGAGGTCATCGCCTGCCCAATACTGTTGCATCGGTCCTTCCCGGACCGATACCGGCGTACGATCGCATTTTGTCTCGGCCGGAACATGGCGTATACTTTGGGTGAAAGGAGTGGCTGGAAACACAGGATACAAACCAGTTGCTCATAATACTCCTTCCTTCTTTCCAGGGGGGGCGGCAGACCGAACTACTTGGGGGGGTCGCTGTCTCCCTCTATTTTTGCGCCGGACTCGCCCGCGTGAAGAGACAAACCCTATCAGTCCGCTGAGTGGGAGATTACTTCGCTGCGCTCGCAATGACATGATTCCTGCCACGTGTTCATTCTGTCAGGCTCTAGGAATGCCGGCACGTACAAACGAGGAAATTGCTGTATTGCAGGAGACAACGCAACTGGATACAGGTGTATTGCTTTTGGGCGGCTGATTCGGGATTGAGGTGGGCGGGTCATCCGCGCCATCTGCTCGGATATGCGAGAAAGGAAGAAGGGGAGCTCAAACCAAGTCCGGGTGCTCGGGCCTCTGGCCGGTTGCTTTGGTGGTGGCATCACTCAACATCTGACCTTGGTTCACCGGTCCACCATCCCAACGGCCTACCCGCGCCCGACCGGGGCCCGGCGTCCTTGAGAACAAGGATGCGCGGGATCAGGAGGAAGAAGGACACGTATGCTGCGCTTTGGCAGACAGACGCCGATTCATCGGGGCACATCCAGGCTGGTGGAGATCAAGAACCTCCGTGCGATAGTCGAGGGCCGCACGTCGCGGGTATGCGCCGACGTCGATGGCGACCCGCTTTGGTTCGAGTCCGGCGACGCCCCTCTGCAGCCGGCCCCGGAGGCTTTCGGCTGCGCAGCGCTGCCGGTCGCCGTCGAGCACCATGCCGATGTGGTTCTGGACGCTCCCCTTGACGCCGTCTGGAACACGCACATCCAAGCGATCCAGGAGACGTGGCGCCAATGGTGGCGCATCCGCCGCGCCCGGATCTACCCGCGGGCCGAGCACAAGCAACCCTTCGCCAAGGCCAAAGGCGTGGCCCTGTGTTTCAGCAGCGGGGTCGATTCCTTCTATTCGCTGCTGCGCGGCGGCTATGCCTTCGACCACCTGGTTTTCGTGCAGGGCTACGACGTGAAGCTGTCGGATACCGCACGGGCACAGGCCGCGGAACGATCGCTCCGGGAGGTGGCGGCCGTCGTCGGGGCCAAGGCGGTGATGCTCCGCACCAACCTGCGGGAGCATCCCACCTTCCGTACCGCCGATTGGGAGAGAACCCACGGCGGTGCCCTGGCGGCCCTCGGGCACCTGCTCGGCCGGACGATCGGGATACTCGTGATCTCCGCTTCGTATCCCTACTATCTCGATACTCCCTGGGGATCGCATTGGAAGATCGATCCCTTGTGGTCTTCCTCGCAAGTGGAGATTGCGCACGCCGGCGCCTGGCTGTGGCGGAAGGAAAAGCTGGAAGCTCTCGCCGGGGAGGACTTGGTGCGCCAACACTTGCGTGTCTGCTGGCAAAGCGGCGGCTCCGAGGTCAACTGCGGCTTTTGCGAGAAGTGCGTGCGCACGATGCTGATCCTGGCCTTGGCCGGGCAACTGGAGCACTTTCCGATCTTTGGCGGCTCCGCGCCTTTGGCCGAGCGGATCAACCGTCTGCCGTCGTTGGTACCCACGTACTTTCCCAACTATGAACAGTTCTTCCGCGAAAGCAAGGATCCGCAGGTCGCCGAAGCGTTATGCGGACTGCTGCGGCGCAGCCGGGCGACAGTGCCGGGTCTGAGGGGACGGACGTGCCGACTGGCCCAGCGCTTCCAGGGCCTGATCCGCCGGCGCGGGTGCGAAGGGCGTGCCGTTGACACTCATCCGGAACGGATCGGGATACCTGCGGTCGAGCCGGCCAAGGTCGCCTAGGCTCCTGCCGAAACATGCCGCGCCACGGCGGGGCCCGCGACATGGCGGTCCAGGGACATCATCTTTCTTATGGAGGAGAAACTGGCCTATGAGTGTGGATTCTCTCCCAACCTGCTGTCCGGCGATAAGCTCTCCTTCGATCCCGTTATTCGGTTGCGACGATCCGTACGTGCAATTCCTGCAAAGCAACAGACAGCGTGCCTTTTACATGAAGCCTTGGAACGGCAATAGCGGCGATGTTCTCATCTGGCTCGGCACCGAGCAACTGCTGGAAGACCTGCACGTCAACCGGACCCTGGACCCGCACGCGGCGCAGATCATTCTCATCCCGGGCGGCAATCAGACCATGTGGCAGGAAAACATCGAGGTCTGGAAGGATGCCTGGTCACGGTGGCCCGGGAAGGATTTTGTCGTGGGTCCGACCACCATATGGCTGGGCCTCACCCGGTGGGACCGTGAGATCCAGCGCCGGCACATCCGCGTCACGGCGCTGTTCGCGCGCGACCCGGCGAGTTATGCGATCCTGCAGACCTGCCGGCTGAACGGCAACACCATCATCGGATTATCGCACGATCCGGCTCTGTACCTGCGCGATTCCGACCTGATCGGCCGCCACCGGGAAGCCGCGACGGACGAGTTCGTGCTGGCGGCCTTCCGGGGCGATTTTGAGGGCGGGAAGCAGCCGCCGAGCCGCTGGGGCTCCTGGCTGCGTCTGATCCCCTCGCGCCTGCAGAAACGGATCGAAAGCTGCGATCGGACCGCCCGCCGGCAGCACAAGATCGCCCGCGCGCGCCAGTGCACGCGCAGCACCAAGCCCTTGCGCGTGTGTGATGTCTCGACCTTCCCTTTGCCCTACTTCCTCGAGACCGTCCGCTCGGCCGAGGAAGTCCACACGGACCGCCTGCACGTCATGCTCCTGGCGGCCATGCTGGGCAAACCGATCTTCGCGTACGGGACGCACTTCCGCAAGTTGGAGAGCATCTATGAGCACAGTGTGAAGAACTGGGCGCACGTGGAATTCATCGAGGACGTATAAACGGCACGGGCCGCGGCCGAGAGTCCGCAGCCCGTGCTCTTCCAAGGTAAGGGGGGCCTACAGATCCGTTGTTTCTGGGACGCCGGCGGATTCCGCTCAGGACGTCAGAAGTCTGGTGCCGGAAGGAGAGAACTTCAAGCACCCCCCAGATGAAATCAACTCCCATAGGCGATTCACAACAGTAAGTCTACTCGATTGGCGAGAAAATGTCAATGAAATTGCCCGCCGCAGGCCGGTGCGCCGCCGCCCGGTCCCACGATGCCGTCGGTGTGCTCCCGGCGCCCATCTTTATCGGAATCACCACCCTTTCTTCCAGAGCGATTGCGAGATTTTTTTCAGGGGGAGCTCTCGTCGCAAGAGCCAGTTCAGGTCCGAGAACCGCAGGGCCCCGGCAGAAAGTCCCGGGATAGACGAGGCAGGGTGCGCCATTCGCGCCGGTCATGGGCCGAACGCGGCGTGAGCCGGCGGGGCATGGGATGTCCACCTTCCCTACCACCTTCATAGGAACAAGGCGGTCCGGACGACAGTAGGGACGTCGGACCGTGGCAAAGGTCTTCTGGCGGCCGCCACGTGCCGGCATTACAGTAGAGGATGGAATCATGGTCTGGCCGCAGACTAGCCGTGAAAGGGAAGGTCCTTTGGTGGTGAGGAGAAAGATGAAAGCCCCTGTTCGTTATGAGAGTCTGTGCGTAATTCTGGCCGCGGCAGCAATGGGGACGGGGGGAGCGGTCGCCTCCGCCGCCGTGAACGTCACGCTGGACCCGCCCGTGCAGTACCAGACGATTCGAGGTTGGGGCGCTGCATCTTGGACTCCGCCCTGGCTTTGCTCTTCGCTGCGGGAGGCCGGGATCCGCGAGGTCGTCAATGAACTGGGCCTCACGCGGCTGCGCTTGGAGATTCCCGCCGGCAACAGCAGCGAGGGGACGGGCTGGGAGCAATCCAACGACGATGGGGACCCCCTGAACATCCACGGGCCCGCTTTCCATACGGCCGCCGTGGACCGGCGGGTCACCGAGGTGGTGCTTCCTTTCAGGCAGGCCGTCGAAGCGAACGGCGAGCCGTTCAACCTCTATGTGAGCCCATCGTTCTTCAACAGCGGCAGTACCGGCGCTGCGCCGAGCTGGCTGCAGAACAGTCCCGGCGAATACGCCGAGTTCGCCCTGGCCTTTCTGCTGTATCTGCGGGACACCTACGGGATCGAGGCGGACTATTATTGCATTTTGAACGAGGCCGGGAACGACAACTCCTTCAACGCCGCGGTGGTGGCCCAGATGATCAAGACGCTGGGGCCGCGTCTGCAGGCCGCGGGCCTGTCCACCCGGATCCAGTTTCCCGAATCCGTGAACGCTCAGACCGCCTGGAGCAGTTATATCCAGCAGGTGCAGAACAACGACGACGTGTGGCCGTACATCGGTTGCCTGAGCTATCACCTGTACGGGACCAACGACCCGTACCGCAGCCAGATCGGCAATCTGGGTGCATCGCTGGGTCTGCCGACCGCGCAAACCGAGTTCATGGACCTGACCATGAATCACCTGTATGACGACCTGACGCTCGGGCGTGTCTCGTACTGGGAGATTTACGGGCTGACCCAATGTATTCAATGGAACCCGAGCAACACCTCGTTCAGCCGCATCCGCCAGTACTGGAGTTTCCGGCAGGTGATGCACTTCGTCCGTCCCGGCGCGGTCCGCATCGGGGCCGCCTCCAGCGACGCCCACCTGCGCATCTTGGCCTTTGCGCGCGACGGCCGGATCACCGTGGTGCTGATCAACGGTTCCGGCGCGCGGGCGGTCAATATCGGCAACCTGCCGGTAGGGACCTACGGCGTTTGTCAATCCGTGGGCGGCGGCGTCTACGAAGAACTGGGGGTGCAGGTCACCGCGGCCCCGCGCGGCAACACCGCCATGGGCACACTCGCCGTCACCGTGCCCGCCAACGCCGTCATGACGGTGTACGCCTATCCCGGCGCGAATCAGCCGCCCATCGTGACCGACTTCAAGGCCACGCCGGATTTCGTGACCCTGCCGGGGTCGGGCCGCTCCGGGCCCGCGACGACCCTGTCCGCCTCGGCTACAGACCCCGAGCGTGACCCGCTGGCATATCGGTGGTCCGTCACGAGCCAGCCCGCCGGAGCCGAGGTACAGCTCACGAATCCCGATTCCGCCACGACCGCCGCGACCGGACTGACCGTGGCGGGCGCGTATGTCTTTACCGTCGCGGTCAGCGACAGCACCCACGCGGTGGAGCGCAACGTCCTGCTGAACGTCCATGCGGGGAACGAGCCGCCGATCCCCCTCGACGTCCACAACCGCGCGCCGGTGACTGTGACCTTGCCGGCCAGCAGTACCGTCCTGCGGTCTGCGGGTCTTGACCTGGAGAACGATCCGCTGACCTATCGGTGGACCATCTTGAGCCAGCCAACGGGCGCCGCCGCCTTGCTGGCCAGTCCCGCCACGGCCAAGTGCCAGGTCACCAATTTGACCATCGCGGGAGACTACATCTTCCAAATCGAGGTAAGCGATCCGACCCACACCGTCGCGGCGAAGCTGCCCGTGACGGTCTATCCGCCCAACCCGTCGGCGCCGACCATCGCCAACGCGCTGGCTTCCCCCGCCACGCTTACGCTTCCCGTGGAGACGACCCGGCTGTCCGCAACCACCAGCGACGCGGACGGCGACCCCTTGAGCCACTGGTGGTCGGTCAAGAGCAAACTCGCCGGCGCTGCGCCGGCGTTTTCCGCGCAGGGCTCCCCCAGCACCACGGTCACAGGCCTGACGGTGCCGGGCACCTACGTCTTCACCCTGACGGTCGTGGACCGGACGAAAGTGGCCAAGCAGGACGTTACGGTGACCGTCCTGGACGCGGGGACAAGCAGAACCGGAGAATAAGGTCCGGCCGCTGGACCACCAGTTCGAGGGCATGGTCCTTGGGGACGACGAGACAGGCAGGGTGTATGTCCATCTGCGTTTCAGTTAGCCTTGACCGGCGGCCCAAGACGTGCATAGAATCCCTCTCGTGACGAAGAAGTTGATAAAGCCGTCGAAGGAGGATTTCATGTCTACCCGTCGTGAGTTTGTCGGCAGCGTGCTGGCCGGGGCAGCGGCCCTGACCGTCAGCGGAGCATTCCCCTCCCGCCGTGTGCTGGGGGCCAACGAGCGCATTCGCGTGGGCCTGATCGGCGCGGGCGGCCGGGGCCAGGAGATCTTCAAATCGGCCCTGCAATGTCCCGGTACGGAAGCCGCCGCCGTGGCGGATGTCTATACCCGCCGCCTGGAGGAAGTGAAGAAATACGCGCCCCAGGTCAAGACCTACCAGGACTTCCGCAAACTGCTGGATGACCGGAGCATCGACGCCGTGCTGATCGCGACGCCCCAGCACCAGCACGTGCTGAACTTCGTCCCGGCGCTCCAGGCGGGCAAGGACGTGTACCAGGAAAAGACGATGGCCTTCAATCCGGACCACGCCAAGCGAATGCGCAAGGCCTTCCAGGGCTCGGGCCGGGTGGTCCAGATCGGCATTCAATCCACCAGCAGCGACGCCGTCGCGCGGGCGAAGGAGCACCTCACGCCCGACAAAATGGGGACGATCACCGCGATCCATACGCACCACTATCGCAACGCCCCCTACGGCGGCTGGAAGCGGGCGGTCCCCGCCGACTGTGATGAGCAGCACGTCGATTGGCTGCTCTTCCAGGGCGAGGCCAAGAAATACCCCTTCGATCCCAACCGCGTCATCAACTGGCGCTTCTACTGGGACTACGCCGGCGGCAATGTGTACGAGAACATGGTCCACCAGGTGGGCTTCTGGTACAAGCTGCTGGGCCTCAAGATCCCCGCGCGTGTCACGATGACCGGCGCCAACTACTTGTCGCCGGAAATGCAGGTCCCCGATACAATGGATGTCTCCATGAGTCAGCCGGAGAACCTCTTGTTCACCTGGAACTCCATGTTCGGCAACCGCTACTTCGGTGAAGGCGATGACCTGGTCCTCGGCAATAAGGGCACGGTCCTCCGCGACGACCACGACCAGGTCCGCTACGAGCCCCAGAACAGGCCCCGCGGCGCCACACCCGCGGCGCCGGCCGGCCCCGGCGGCAAGAAGAGTGCGGACATTGTCGCCGGCGGCGACGCAACAGTGGCGCACCTGCAGAACTTCTTCGATTGCCTGCGGACGCGCCGGGACCCGAATTGTCCCTTCGAGATCGGCTTCCGCTCCGCGATCGCCTGCTACATGGCGATTACGTCCTATCGCCAGAACCGAACCGTCCGCTGGGATGAGAAAACCGAAGAGGTTGTCTGAGCCCCGGTTGCTCTGCCGGCGTCCCGAAGCCTCGATCCGGATTCTCCTACCCGCCTGAAGGTGGCACTCCCAACAGGGGCTCCGAACGGTCAGGGCTTCTCAGGGGCGTTCTTCACGTCCCAGAGCATGGCGTCGGGCCAATGGTTCTCGGCCAGGAAAGTCCAGTATTCCCTTTGGCTCTTCAGAAAGTAGCCGAGGAAGGCCACGCTGTAGGAGTTGAGGATCTGGTAGGTCGGCTCCATCGAGGTGTACTCGAAGGGCTCGTTCGTGTCGCGGCGCTTGCCGCTGCCGATGCCGTCGCCGAAGTTCTTGTTGATTTTGAAGACGTCGGTGAAGGAGTAATGGCCGCCATTCTTCAACTCCAGCAGGAACGAGGGGCCGGTGTGCGCGGCGTGGTTGCTGCGGATCAGGCCGTTGCCGAGGGTGCCGAGCGTGCGGTCCTCCGTGCCCAGCATCCGTAGCGAAGGAACCGTGAGGTTCGTGTGGATGGGCGGTGCGCCGGATAGCGCGACCACCGCTTTGAAACGCGGCTCGCGATCGGCGGCCCAGTGGGCGGTGAAGGAGCCGTAGGACATGCCCGCGATGGCGGCATGGCCCGTGTCGATATGGCCGGCGAAACGCGGGTCCCCGCCCTGGTCCCAGCGGATCATCTGGTCGAGCAGGAAGACCACGTCGAGCGGCCGGTCGGTAGCGGAGCGGAGCCGCTCGCCGGACTGAAAGGGGATGACTTTGCCGTCGATGATCGTCCAGCGGGCGTTGCCGGTGTGGTCGGCGGAGACGATGATGTAGCCGTGGCTGGCAAGATAGTCGCACCAGAAGGTGTTCTGATGGCGCGAGCCACCGTTGCCGTGCGAGAAGACCACCAGCGGGAACCGGCCCTCGCGCACCGGGGCGTTGCGATGCGCTTCGTTCCAGTAGAGCTTGTCCACCTCGGCGGCATTCATCTTGTAGGTCTTGACGATCAGCTCGTCGATCTCGGGCGTGACGCCGCCGGGGATGAAGTCGGAGTACTTGTTCTTGGGCATGTGCTTCGCTTCGTCCGTCGCGGGGTACCAGATCTCCGTGACGAGCGTCCGCCGCTGCTTCGTGAAGTTGTCCGTGCGGCCGGAATCGACGAATACTGTGGTCGTCACGCCCACCGGGAACGGCCCCGCCGCCAGCGGGTCCGGCGGCTTCGTACCGGCGGTCTCGCCTGCCATCCCAACCGGCGCGAGGAGCGCAACGAGCCCCAACAGCAACGTTACCGACGTGATCATGCGCAGATGCATCATCTTATCCTCCGAGTTACTACCAGCATTATGGTTGAAGCAACCGCGCGAGGCAAGGGGAAAGAGGCGACAAGTAAGAGCCCGGCCGGGCCGGGCAAAGGCGAAGAACTCCAACCGCGAAATACGCGAACCACGCGAAAAATGATTGAAGAGGTAGCTCTCCCTCTGCATTTCGTGTTGGAGCCTTCCTCCTCGGAACGGCCGTGTAGAAGGAGTACCGGGCGACGTATCGCGACTGCTCTACCAGCCAGGCTTGCCTTCGCACTGCTACTTGTCAGAATCTTGTTTTCTTGCGCAAATTTATCAGGCTGGTATCTTGCTAAGTTGTTGCAGGGTCGCACTTTGATACCGCAGAACGGCCGTGGTGATTCTACGGCCCTTTGAGGTCAGACGGTAGTGATGCGTGCCCGTGATCTTGCGGACCAGACCGTGGGCGCGCAAGAGCCGCAGTAGACGCGTGACCCGGGCTAAAGCTTTGGCCGAACCAAACATCACGTCCGTGGCCCATTCACTTTCCGTCCTCGACCAGTAATACTCGGTCCGGAACCCCTGGAGGATGTCCTTCTGGAGGGGATGAACCTGCTCCGCCAAGGACCGCAAGAAGGCGGGCCAACGGAACCGACGCAGTTGCTCCATGAGCCTTTGACTGGCCGCGACGTCTTCCAGCCACGTAAAACAGTTGTCCCGCTGGCGATAGCCCAGCCCTTGTTTATCCATCTGCCGCGCCAGCCAAGAACGGCCGTTGAAACAGACTTCCATCGTGAAAGGAAACCAAGTCTGCAAGCGGGCGTGCATCAGGCCGAAGTCCTGGTGCATCCAGTAGTGGTACAGATGCACGCATTTCCGCGGCGCCAGCACCAGCGAGATCATCTTGGTCGCACGGTCCGGTCGCACCTGGTAGGCCAGACACGGCTCGACACAACTGAACACGCATACGAGCCCTTCTTTCACTTGGTCCCGACGGGCGATGTTCTGGGCCTCCTGATATTTATCCAGAGCCGAGGAGAACAGGTACTGCACCGGTCGATCCAACCGCCGGGCCGCTGGTTCGGAGGCCTGTCGGACTTGGAGGCAGGTCCGCTCGACAAAGGCACCAAAATCCTTCAACCACACGCCCACGTGGGACAGATCGCTCATCATGCCTCCCACATTGGCCAGGATGCGTTGCATGCCTCGAAGGCGCACGCGATCCCAGCCGCTGAGAACCCCCGTGAGCGAAAGGACGCATAGCAGAGCGCCAGCCTCATCTCTCTTTGGTTGCGGCCGAAGGCCGCGCTGGGTGGTTCGCGTATTTCGCGGTTTGATTCTTCTCTTCTTCCGGTTTTGATATCCTCCGGACCCCTCGGGGTGGCGTCAAGGGCCCGGCGCGGCGTAGAAAGACCGCAGCAGATGGTCGACCTTCTCGGCGAGGTTGTCCAGCCTTTGATGGTCCTCGGGTTTGAGGAACTCCAGCCGTTTCGCGAAATCCAGCAGGTAACGCAACTCCCGGAGGGAGCCGAAAGCGGCGTTGAGGAACCACCTTGCTTCGGCAGGAATCGGTCGGCTGTGGGCCTCCGCAATGTGAGGCGGGATGGACAGGGCCAGCTCCCGCAGGCGCGAAGTCACGGTGGGGATCGGCACCGGCGGGAACGTGGCTGTCACGGCGTAGATCTGCCGGGCCAATTCATCCGCTTCCCGCCAGACCGGCAGGTCTTTGTAGCTCGTCACGCGCGGTAGTTCCTCGCTGCTCTCATCCTCGATGGTAGAGGCTTCCCGTGATTCGACCGCCTCCGGTGGCCGAGCGGTGTCTTGGATGCCGGCCCCCAGCAGATTGAGGACCTCTTGCCGGACGTCAGTCAACTGCAGACCCAGATTCATCAACACCTGGGCGGCGATCCCATCCCTCTCCCGCAGCAGGCCCAGCAGGATATGCTCGGTGCCCACATAGTTGTGGTTCAGGGCCCGGGCCTCCTCGATGGCGTACTCGATGACGTGTTTCGCCCGCGGCGTCTGCGGCAGCTTGCCTGCCGTGACCATCTCCGAGCCGCTCTGGACCAGCTTCTCCACCTCAGCGCGCAGTGCGGCGAGGTCCACGCCCAGGTTCTTCATCACCGTCGCCCCGGTCGCGCTGCCTTCCAGCACCAGGCCCAGTAGGATGTGCTCGGTCCCGATATACTCGTGATTGAAACGCCGCGCTTCCTGATTGGCCAGGGCCATCACCTTTCGCGCCCGGTCCGTAAAACGCTCGTACATAGGATCGTCTCCGCCTGTACCTATCCACTTTCCCGCCCGGCTCCAGAAACGCCCGAACAGGGAACGTCCCCTGCCTCTCTTTGCCGGCTGCCGCACGCCGCTCTGGGCGAGTCTTGTTTCGACGCTATAACGCGGACGCGGCTCATCGTTGCAGCCACCGGCGCGCAGCTCCAGCACTTTCGCGCGGACGGTGTCGAGTTGGGGCCCCAGGCTCGTGAGGGCTTGCGCCGCGGTGGACTGGGGGTCCTGGATCAGACCGATCAAAAGATGCCCGGTGTCGACAAAGGGGCAATCCTGGCCGTAGGCGTCTTCCGCCGCCCGCCAGATCGCTTCTTTGACCGGGTGGCTTGGCGCGGGCCCGCCGGGCGGGGCCGTGGCCGGCGCGCTCGGGACGAGCTTCTCCACGGCTGGCCGCAGTTTCTGGGTATCCACGCCCAGGCTTCTGAGCGCGACCACGGCGAGCCCGTTGCTGTCCTCGACCAGGCTCAGCAGGACGTGCTCGGTCCGGATGTGCTCCTGCTGGGATTGCTGCGCCTCCCGGCGCGCCGACACCATCACCCCCAGGGCGCGATCCCCCAGCCGCACGGGCATTTCGATCCAGGGCATATCCGGGCCCATGCCTGCCAAGGGCACGCCGCTGTTCTGTCCGCTGCCGGCCCCGAGCAGGTTAAGGACTTCCTGGCGGACGTCCTCCAGCTTCAGACCAAGGTTCATTAGCATCTGGGCCGCGATCCCCTCGGTCTCCCGCAGCAGGCCCAGCAGGAGGTGCTCGGTACCGACATAATTGTGGCCCAGGGCACGGGCCTCTTCGATGGCATATATGATGACCTGTTTGGCACGCGGCGTCTGCGGTAGTTTGCCCATCGTGACCATGTTCGGGCCACTCTTGACACGCTTTTCCACTTCCAGACGGAGCTTCTTGATGTCCACACCCATGGTCTTCAGGACCGTCGCGCCGACCCCGCTGCCTTCCTTTACCAAGCCCAGCAGGATGTGCTCGGTCCCGATGTACTCATGGTTGTAGCGCTGGGCTTCCTGGTTGGCCAGCGCCATCACCTTGCGAGCCCGATCTGTAAAGCGCTCGAACATGGCACTGTCTCCGCTGGGGCGCAGCAGCCGCGCTCATTGCTCTTTCGGCAGGGTCTCCTTGTGGAGGCGCTCGCGCAGGCTGCGGGGGTCGTAGGAGTTGCAGATCGCCGTATCGTAGGTGATGTCCCCGGCCTGGTACAATTCCACGAGGGAGTCCTCCATCGTGTGCATGCCCTGCTTACCGCCCGTCTGGATGACGTTGATCAGCAGGTGCAGTTGCCGGTCGCGGATGTGCTTGCGGGCCGGCTGGGTCATGATCAATAGCTCCGTGGCGAGCCGGAGGTTCTTGTTGCCGGCCGCCGGCACCAGCCGCTGGGCCAGGATGCCCTGGAGGCAGTTGGCCAATTGCGTAAAGACCTGGGGCTGCTTGTTCTCCGGGAAGATCGACACGATCCGCTCGACGGTCTGCAGGGTGTTGGGGGTGTGGCAGGTGGCGATGACGAGGTGGCCCGTCTCGGCGGCCACCAGGGCGGTCTCGGTCGTTTCCAGGTCGCGCATCTCGCCGACGCAAATGACATCGGGGTCCTGCCGCAGCACGTGGATCAGGGCGCTGGAGAAGCTCTTGACGTCCGTGTACAGTTCCTGCTGGACGATGACGGCCTTCTTCTGCTTGTGGACGTACTCCACCGGGTCCTCGATGGCGATGATCTTGCAGCGCTGCTCGCTGTTGATCAGGTCGATCATGTAATTGAGCGTGGTGGTCTTGCCGCTGCCGGTGGGCCCGGTCAGGAGGATCAGGCCGCTGGACAGCCGCGTGAATTCATCGATCTGGGGCGGCAGGCGCAGCTCGTCACGGGTCTTGATATGGTCCATCACCGGCCGGATGGCCATTTCCGGATTGGCACCGTGGTAATAGATCGAGACGCGAAAACGGCCCAGCTTGGCGTCGAAGACGGAGCAGCACAACTGCCAGTTCTGCTCGAAAACCTTCTTCTGCTCGTCGTTGAGCAGGCTGTAGCACAGCTCGGCCGTCTCCTCGCGGGCGAGGGCGGGCTTGTTCGACAGGATGATCTCTCCATTGATACGGAACATCGGCGGCAGGCCCGCCACGATGTGGATGTCGGAGGCATTTTCGCGCCGGGCCAGGGACAGGATCTGCTGCATATCCGAGGTGAGATTGACTGCCATGATTCACTTTCCCATCAGTCGTCTGAAAAAGCCCCTGTTGCCGACCTTGTGGAGCATGTCCTTCGCCTCCGTCCAGTCGGGCCGCAGGTTCACGCACTGCTCCAGGCTGGAGGTCGCCTCGGACAGGCCCAGGCTCGCCTGGCAGCAGCCCAGCTCATACCAGGCCAGCGGCGAGCGGGACAGGTCCTGCACGGCCTCCTTGAGGTACCGGATGGCGAAGACGTAGTTGCGCTTCCGGCGCAGGAGCCGCCCTGCTTCCAGCTTGACGATCGGTCCGAGCTTGCTCGCGCAGCGAATCGCCTTGTTGATGCAGCCTTCCGCGATGGGGCCTTTGCGGTCCAGGAAGATCTCAGCGCGGGTCAGCCAGACGCGGGGCGTCAGATTCTCCTTGCCGACGGAGTTGTCCGAATACGCGACGGCCTGCTCCAGCTTGGCGTCGCGGAAACAGGCCAGTGCCTTGAGGGCCAGCAGCTCCGGATTCTCGGGAAACAACTCCATCGCCTTATCGGCCCAGACGCCGGCCTCGCGGTACTCGCCCAACTCGATCAGCATCAGGACCTGTCCGGCCCAGCCCTCGAAGATCGTGCTGTTCTGTTCCAGAATGCGGGAATAGTTCCGCAGGGCCAGCTCAAAATCGGCGGCCAGCCAGTACTTGGTGGCCTCGCGGTAGTAATACTCCGCATCGCGGACGGTCTCGCCGGGGGACTTCGCGCCGCCCTTGGGCTCCGTGTCGTCGCCGCCAAACTCCAATTGTGAAAATCGATCCATGCGTCCTATTGTATAACATCCATCCGCTCAAAGGCCAAAAGAGTTTACCGGGTGAGGATCATTGTTCCATAAATCTGCGCCTGCTCAGGGGCCACCAGTGCAGGAAGGCCCGTCCGCGAATGTCCGAGGTCCGCGCGATGCATGCATTGCTGATTGCCTGGTCGGTAACAGCGGCATGGCCGTGTACGGCCACCGCGTAGTCGGTACTGACGAAGTACGAGTGGTCGGGGACGGCAATTCCGGTGACGGCACGCGGGGGAGATTGCTGCAACCAGTGCGGCACGGGAAACTGGCTCGGTTCCAGCCGCTGGCCGCCGATGACGTAAGCGGTGCCCTCGACTCGAACCGTCTCCCCCGCAAGCCCGATGATCTGCCCGATCATTCTCTGGCGCTGATTGAGGCGCAGGTCCCGTTGCGCATTTCGAATTCGTGGCGGCTCAATCAGGACGAGGGTCCCGCGCGGCAGCGGCTCTTCCGCACGGGGCACATGCCGTACCAGAAAGTAATCGCCCCGAGAGATGTTCCGCGCTGGAATGGCCAGAGATGTGTACCCGCCGCCAAAGCCCCGGATCAGCACCCGCGGCACAGCCCAATACACCAGGGCCAAGAAGATAACGACGATCAGGACCAGCGCCACCCGTTCTCCAAAGCCGCGGATTTCCTCGACGAGCCCGTACCGGACGGCAATCCACGCGTGGACCGCGAGCGTCAGCCCGATCAGTACCGCCCCGGTTGGGCTGTGGTAGAAGAACAGGCTCGCGCACAGAAGGATAAACCACAAAAGAACCAGCAGCCGCACTTCGCGAAAGCGCCTCCTGATCAGGTGCGGCAGGCCCGGAATGATGCTGAGCATGAGTCCGACCAGGCTGTCGGACACGACCAGGTCGAATCCCCGCTGGACCGTCGCCGGCATGCGGGAGAGGACCCGCTGAGTCCGAGCCCACCGCCGCACCGCGCGAATGGGCTTCCGCCACGCGGGCATCCGCGGCGGGTAGATATCGATCACGGCGCTGCCCGCTTCGAGAATGCTGCCGCAGCGGATGCAGCGGGTCTGGCCCGGAATGTTCTCGAACTCACACCTGGCACATCTCATGTCGCCTCATCTTCCGTCTTGAGATTCTGCTGCAGGTTGATGCGCGACTTGACCTCCGGCTCGTACATCTCGCTGGTCGACTGCTGGCTCTTGACCTTGCCGATGACGTGGGTGAGCCACTTGGCGTACTCCAGGCAGGCCTTGCCCTTGGCCCCCTTGACGTGCACCTTTACCTCGCCGGTCTTCGAGATCGAGATTTCCACTTCATGCTGTGCCATCGCTCAGTCCACCCATCTGCGCACATTGATGCGAATGCTCTGGTCCTGCGAGACCTCTTCATTGACGATTTGGAAGTTCTTGCCCTTGAGCTCCTTCATCACCTTGTTGTAGACGAAGCACTGGGTCAGCTTCTGGGTGAACTCCTCCGCCACCTGCTTGAGCTCGACCTTGCTGTGGCCCTTGCCTGAGGCGCAGACTTTGCACCGCCCGCGGGCATCCCGCTCCACGACGATCTTGATGTCGCCCTTGTTCAGGACGATCTGCTGGTTGGTGGCCAGGCTCTGGGCCAGGACCTCGCTCTCGGTCAGCTCAACCTCGACGTTCTGGACTTCTTCTTGCGTCTGGGTGCCCGCCATGACCTCCTGCGTGGTCTTTTGCATCACGAAGCCCAGGGCCGTAGCGGCGCCCGCCACCGCCGCCGTAATTGCCGGCCAACTGCTGATGATCACCGGGGTCAAAATCAATACCGTGCTCATGCTTGTCTCCTTTCGCAGCGCGAAGCCGAATCTCTGGTAACGCCGTAGGGGCGGCCCCCTGTGGCCGCCCTCTTTGATCCCGAGGATTGTCCCGGGTTATCAGGAGGGCAGGCACGGGGGCCTGCCCCTACGGGCGCGCAACAGACCATCGTTCGCGTCATATTTCGAGTCTGCGTTGTCCCTGGCCTTCCTGTCCGGCGTCCGGACTGGTGGCGGGATGCGCCCGACCCGCGGCCCATTGGCGCAGGGCGTCGATATCTTCCTTCATCGTTCGCGACAGCGGCACCGTCTGGTGCAGACTGCTCAGCAGACGTTCGCTCGTCAGCTCCTGCTTGTCGTAGAAGGCGTCGAACATCGAGCTGATGATCGCCTCCTCGATCTCGGCGCCGCTGTACCCGTCCGCGGTCCGCGCGAGCGTCTCCAGGTCGAACTTCGCCGGGTCCATCTTGCGCTTGGATAGATGCACCCGGAATACGTCCTGACGTTCCCCCGAGGTCGGCAGGTCCACGAAAAAGATCTCGTCGAAGCGCCCCTTGCGCAGCAGTTCGGGCGGCAGCGCGGAGATATCGTTGGCCGTGGCGATCACGAAGACCGGCGATTTCTTCTCGGACATCCAGGTCAGGAACGTGCTGAAGACGCGGGCGGAGGTGCCGGCGTCGGTCGAGGCCCCGCTGCCGCGCGAGCCGCGAAACGCCTTGTCGATCTCGTCGATCCAGAAGACCACGGGCGCAACGGACTCGGCCACCTGGATGGCCCGCCGGATATTCTGCTCCGACGATCCCACTAAGCTGCCGAAGACGCGGCCGACATCGAACCGCAGCAGCGGCAGGTTCCAGATGTTGCTGACCGTCTTGGCCATGAGGCTCTTGCCGCAGCCCTGCACGCCCAAGAGCAGCACACCCTTCGGCGCCGGCAGGCCGTACTCGCGGGCCCGGTCCGAGAACGCCACGGACCGCTTCAACAGCCAGCTTTTGAGCGAATCCAGGCCGCCGACGGAGGACATATTTTCATCGGTGTCGTAGTATTCGAGCAGGCCGCTCTTGCGGATGATCTGCCGCTTCTCGGCGTTGATGACTTCAAGGCTCTCCGGCCCGAAGCCGTAGTGCTGGACCAGGGTCTTGGCCAGGACGTTTTCCGCCTCGGCGAGGGTCAGCCCGAGCAGGGCATGAACGATCTGCTCCTTCATCTGGCCGTTGATGTTCACCTTGAGCTTCGGATTGCCCTTGACCTCTTCCACGATGCGCTGCAGCAGCAAGGTAAAGTCGTTGGCCCGGGGCAGGTCGAAGTCGATGATGGTGATGTCCTTCTCCAGCTCGGGCGGCATTTCGAGCATCGGACTGACGATCACGATGGTCTTGTACGTGTTCTTGAGGGAGGAGGCCACCTCGCGCAGCCGCCGGACCACGGACATGTTCTGGCACTTGAGGAAGGGGTGGAAATCTTTGAACACGTAGAGGGCCGGCTCCACGTGGTCGATGACGTTGCCCAGGGCGACCAGCGGGTCCTCCGTCGCGGCGTCGCGCTGCTTCTGAGCTTGCAGATTCGTCCCCGCAGGCACGAGACCGGTATTGATCGACCACTCGAAGACGCTCTTATTCAGCTTCGCGCCGATCTGCGTGACCTGGTGCAGGACCCGCTGCTCCTCCCAACTGATCACGTAGACCAGCGGATAGCGGGCACGGATCAGGACCTCCAACTCGCTCATCTGCGGCTTGGCCGGTAGGGCCGGCTGGGGGACGGCCACGGGCTTACTCACGGCCTGGGGCGGTGGTTTCGGCATCATGAATCTCCAGGTGCTGTTGCTGTTCCGAATCGGCCTGCATCTCGATGGCTTGGGCGATTTCCATGAGGGTTTCATCCGGTGCGATCATCACCAGCCGCCCATCCTTGAGGATTCGCAGCTCAAAATCGCCCTGTTCTCGTTGGTATGGCTTTTGACTCATTGGATCAGGTGAAGTCCCAGGTGCCGCGCATAGTCGGTCGCGGCCGCGGCCTCTCGACTGGTTACGTACTGTTTCGGAGCGAACTGCGCCTCGATGGGCGGCACGTAGTTGGCCCTTAGACTGACTTTGACCTGCGGCAGCTCCGCCGCCAGCCATTGGAGCGTCGGCCGCGTGCAGCAATCGGCGTGCCCGGGCAGGAGCAAGTGGCGGACAATTACATCCGCATGCTCCGCCGCTCGCCGGATGGTCCGCCGGGCGACCTGGATATAGTCTTCGGCATCCAGTAACTCGGCGGCACACCGGCGGCTCCCGCACTTCAGATCGGCCAGGCACACGTCGATCAGCCCCCGCAGCAGGTCATCCACACAATCATTGTAATACATATTCGAGTTCAGAACAACCTGCGTGGTCGTCCGAACCCGCGCCAGCAGGGCCAAAATGCCGGGCAGGCTCACCGTCGGCTCACCGCCCAAGAGATTGACGTTCCTGGCCCCCTGCTGCCGCCGGCGGCGCTCCACGGCCCGGACCAGCTCTTCCAAGTCCATCTCGGGAACCGTCAGAGGCTGCGCATTCCATTCCGGCACAGTGCAATAGCCGCAGCGCAGGTTGCACCCGGTAAAGTACACCTGGTGCGAGGGCGATAGTTCCGCCTCCTCCGCCGGATGCAGCATTTCCCGAAAGCAGTGGGCCTTGTCATCCAGGCCGCAGTAGCCCCGCTCGCCCGCCGTGCGGTCGGCGCCGCAGTCGCGGGGACAAAGCCGGCAGTGGCGTAAATGCCTTGTCGCCGCCTCAAGGGCAGGCTCGACATTCAAGTTTGAAGTTTGATGTTTGAAGTTTGAAGTAAGAGCTACCGCCTCGAAGTGCGAAGCCTCTTCTGACTTCACACTTCTCACTTCAAACTTCACACTTGTCCTGTTCTCAATCGATATCAACGAATTGTCCTTTGCCGCCGGAACGCTGCAGACCGGGGCGGACGGTCGGCCTGGCCTGCAGGCTCCAACGCGCCTTGACGTGAACATAGGCGACGATTGCCCCGGCCACCCAGACGAGGGTGATCGGCATCGGGAGGCTGAGAATGACCCCGATGGCAATCAGGCCGATGGCGATATGCTGCGCCTCTATCGAACCGAATAACGCAAAGAACCGCTGGCCACGAAAGAGCAGCCCGAACGTCGCGATGAGCCCATAGCCGCCCACGCCGGCCCCCATCCCCGCCACGGAGTAGCCCATGAGCAGGTTCAGCACGATCCACAGAAGGCCGCAAGTGACGGTCACTACAAGCCATAGCAGGAGGAAGGACGCCGTCCGCCACTCCCGCTCGATGGCGCTGCCCAAAAAGAGGATGATCATGCCGTTGCCGATCAGGCCGATTGGGTCGTTCAAGAAAGGATACGTCAGAAGCTGCCAGATCTTTCCGTGGAGAACGCCGTAGGGGCTCAGCGCCAGGGCGATGCCGACCGCCTCCCGGGCCAGGGAAAGTCCGAGAAAGCCGGCTACAAGAAGGGAGATAA
The DNA here is from genome assembly GCA_023481165.1 of Planctomycetota bacterium. Classification (GTDB taxonomy): domain Bacteria; phylum Planctomycetota; class Phycisphaerae; order Sedimentisphaerales; family Anaerobacaceae; genus PLanc-01. Next base: position 56,723 of record JAMCWO010000307.1, read on the forward strand.
GCACGATGACCCCGGGGGTAAAGAGTTTCTGCGGCGAGGGAAGCATCATCCTCATTTCCTGCATGTCGGCCATGTCCGAACCTCCGCACTGTTCTGTGCCCCGCGGCGCGGGGTCAAACCCGGCTCAAAGCTCGCCATCGTCATAAAACCTGTCCTACATTGTAGTTGCATCGCGCCGCCACGTCAACGTCCGGCCAACCCCGGCGCAGCGCCGGCGCAGAGATTGGTCCCATAGTATAGACGGCTATTCGCCGGAATTGTGACAGCATTCGTCGGCCCCGATCAAATCCCCCCTTTCTTTGCTTACCACGGAGATTACGGAGGCCGCGGAGAGAATTATCAACCTTAGGGCCGCCAATTTAGCAGATTACGCCGATCAGACAAGTGCGAGCGCATCGCGGCAATCCGAACTGCCTACCGACTACAGGTTACCGATCACCGTCTGTGGCCTTTCAGAATCCCGTTGCTCCGGCCGACAATCGGGGGTAGGATTCCGGTGAATTCAAGGTGGTGACAGGATTGTGAGATGGCGCAAAAGCGAGGAAGGAAACGCCGGCAAGAGCCCGAGGTGGTGAGCGGCGGCAAGGGCGAAATCGTCATCTACCAGCCTGCGGAGGGCGGCGGCCGGCTGGAGGTGCGGCTCCAGGAGGAAACCCTTTGGCTGAGCCTCAGCCAGATCGCCGACCTGTTCGGACGCGATAAGTCCGTCATTTCCAGGCACTTGCGCAACGTGTTCCGAGATGGCGAGCTGGACCGGAAGTCAGTTGTTGCATTTTTTGCAACAACTGCCGCTGACGGCAAGACCTACAATGTCGAGTATTTCAAGCTCGACGCCATTCTCTCCGTTGGCTATCGCGTCAACTCCGTGCGCGGCACGCAGTTTCGTATCTGGACGACGGGGGTGCTGCGGGATCATTTGGTCAAGGGCTACTCCGTCAACGCCCAGCGTCTGAAGGAGCTGCGCCAGTCGCTCAAGCTGGTCGGGCAGGTCCTGGAGCGCTACGATGTGACCTCGGACCAGGCGCGGGGTCTGCTGAGCGTGGTGACGGACTATGCGGCCGCACTCGATCTGCTGGACGACTACGACCACCAGCGGGTGACCATCGGGCCCCTGAAGCCCCGAAAAGCCAAGGGGATCGACTACGAGGAGGCGATGGCCATCGTTGCGGAGCTTGGCCGCAAGTTCGGCGGCTCGGGACTGTTCGGAAAAGAGAAAGATCAGAGCCTGCGCGGGTCGCTGGGCGCGGTGATGCAGTCCTTCGACGGACAGGACCTCTATCCGAGCCTGGAGGAAAAGGCGGCGCACCTGCTGCACTTTCTCGTTAAGAACCATAGTTTCGTGGACGGCAATAAGCGCATCGCCGCGGCCCTGTTCCTGTGGTTCATGGAGAAGAACGGCATCCTGTACCGCCCCGACGGCTCCCGGCACATCGCCGATAACGCCTTGGTCGCCATCACGCTCATGATCGCGGAGAGCGACCCGAGTCAGAAGGATATTCTGACTCGCGTGGTCGTGAACCTGATCGAAGGCAGGACCTGACGGTAGGCTACAGGCTGGAGGACAGACGACGGAGGACGAAAGGCCGAAGGATCAACGGCCGCAGGCCCCACTTCAGACTTTACACTTCAAACTTGACACTTCCCCTCACGGCTGGGTCGCTTGGGCAAAAAGATAAAGGAAGTCCCGCCAGGGACGACAGAAACACGCAAAACTCGGATGAGCCGCGAATGGGAAATACGTAGGTCTGGACCCGGTTTCCTTCACCCTCAAACCGTCTTGGCGTACTAGGTCGAGGTCCTTCTCGCACGAGCCCGCTGACGGATTCGAAGAGCGACCTGATTGTAGAGGTCAGGATCATCTGCGGACAACGTGACAGCGAGGGCGAAATCCTGTCTCTCGATATCCAACGGAGCCCACGCCCGCTCGCATCGGACAACAAGATAGTACTCACTGCCATAATCCGCGCTCGGCCTCTCGGGCCGCTTCATCACGCATTCACATCTTTGTAGTGTGCTCTGTTTCCTGCGGCAACAAGCGTTACGCGGATTTGCTTTTGGCTCTAATGCCATCTTGGCCGATCCGGTGATCGCTTCTTCTGGGTCCTCGTCCGGCCCCAGTCTCCTGAAGGCGTCGTATACTTCGCCGATGGTTTTGCCTCGTATCATGAAAACACCCATCTCCACTCCAAGGTAGTCGAGCCTGCGTCGTCTGACAGGTGGATCGTATGCAAGACAAACAACGACTCTGCGCTTCCCCCTCGCATAACGGAACGCATCCGGAATCGGCACGGCGAACACGTCAAAGAAGTCGATCTGGATGGAACCTTGATAGACCATCGTAACACGTCGGCCACGCGACTGTAGAGCATCATCCTCCGACGGAAGACCGTAACCGCACACCCTCGTCGGCGCATCATTGCCGTGCGGCTCGCGCAGGCGGCTTGCGACAGCCTCGGGAATCTCTGCTGATCCAGCCAACACCGCACGGATCAGATTCGGTGAGGGGACCTCGCCGAGGTCTGTTCGCAACTGGTGTTCGACCAAGGCAGCGGTCCGGGCCACTTGTGGCGCGGCGAAGCTCGTCCCGCAGTCGTACGAAAACAACCGTTGCGTTGGCTGGTTCGAGAACGACATCACGGCTGTTCCAGGCTCGTGGCCCACCCTCCTTATGCCGCTGCCAAAACCCAAAAACACCAGATTGCCAGCGTAGTGCACCAACTCCGGTTTGATGGCACCGTTAATACCGGGTCCGATTCGTGTCATCGGCGACGGTTCATTCGCCCCGGCGAGCGGACGAGCAATATCAGTGGCAGCTCGTCCTCTAACCAGGGCTGGGACATCGTGTTGTGCAAGACCACCAACAGTCAAGGCTATGGCAGAGGTCGCGGGATCGCAGATACCGGTTGTCGAATTGAAGAGCAGGCCGGGATAGGACCGCAGTGCGGCCTCAGCATCAGTCGCATTGGAGGCTTCCGCCTCTCTATGATTCCCGGCTGAGACAACGAGGACAACCTTCAATTCTCTCGCGAGGATATCCAATTCTTCGGCCCAGAGCGTCTGACGTGGTCTACCAGAATCGAGAGCGGGCATTGCGCTCCCAATCGAGAGGTTGAAGACATGGCAATTGTACGGCGGCTGGAGAAAGGCTGTAATCGCCTCACGCATCTGGTTGATGATCAGTTTTTCGTCATCGAACTCGTTCTGATCATTCAGCACCCTCGCACTAAAAAGCGTAATGGGAGACGCGAACACCCCTGCATCATAACAGGCTCGTACATCTCCGAACACAGCGAGGCCACCGACCATCGTTCCATGGCCGTGGGCGTCGGCGGGCGAAGCTTCCCGAGTTAGAATAGCCTCTTCATGGCCTACGTTGTTGGCCAAGAGGGGGTGATTGGAGGTGATTCCACTGTCAACAATGCAGAGGCGCGGCCCATCGTCGGGCGGACGTGGGGGCGTTGGAAAGTCACGAGAGGTGATGGTAGAAGCTTGGGAGGGGTCGAACTCTGGTCTCGGAGGTAGGTCGGCTTCAGCCACAATGTCCATTTCGAGCAGACCGTGAAGCTTCTCACCTAACACTGCGATCTTGGCCAAGATGATGAACTCACCTGTAAACGTATCGAGAACCTTCTCACCATCGCGCGGGTTCGTCTCGACCAAAACGCGGATTTCTTCCTGAAACGATCGAGCGCGATCTACGCCACCGGGGTGCCAGAGTTCCACTTCGACGACATAGCGCTGCGTGGCGACGATTCTGTCGCCGGCCTCTCCGATCAGCCCGCTGAGCCTTCCCCCAATGCGGTCTTCCCTCCTCCAGAGACGCATACCTGACGGCTCAATGTACTCAAGAAAATCTGCCACTGTAGATTTGTATGGTTTGCCAGTCGCGCGGTTGATGCCTACCCTTGGGCCAGCCTTGTAGGTTTGAACGGCGGCATTGAACTCCTGCAAATCGGCATCGCCTCGGAACGCGACGACAGCACCGTCGGGTTCGATGCTCACGATTTCGAGGCCTGCCTGCGTTTGTAGGCTCTCGACAAGTTCATCGGCACTTGCCCCTTCAGCATAGGGAATTCGGAACACGAGATGGGGCTGAATCCCTCGAAAGGGTGCGCGTTTGGACTGATGCTCTTCCATGACCCTTTGGACCGCCGTCTCCAGTAGCGGGGAGAATGTCTCGCGGCCGCCGCGGTCTACGCGGCTTCCGCCCCAGCCCGGCTTCTTGCGACGTTCGGCGTTCCTCTCCTCCCGCAAGAGGGGAAGATGGGGGTATGCTTGCTCCAAGGGATTGTCAGCCATCATGGACTCCTTACCTCATCCAGGCACGTTCCTCTCTGGTCGTGCGTCGGGAGTTGAGAGGCGTGTTGCTCAGACTTGGAGGTCATGTTATCCGTAAGAGACACACGGCGTCGCTGATTCTCAGCGCTCGCGATAAGCGCTTCCGCTTCAATGGGGTGCCTATTCATCAGAATCGAAGCCTTGGTAGCATCCAGTGCTATGCGTTCGATGTCTGCATGTGACATTCCGCACAGGCCGCGTGAAAGCCTTTCTAAATCGGTCCCCTGCTCCAATCCCAGTTGTGTCGTATTTCGGACGAGGATCTCCCGAATGGCCTCGGTGTCGGGCCTGTCAAAGAAGAGAATCTCATCGAAGCGGCGCCACAACGCAGAGTCAAGCAACCCCTGGTGGTTTGTTGCCGCGATAAGCAGGGTTTCTCCCCTGAATCGATCCAGCATTTGAAGAAACGAGTTGACGACCCGCTTCAATTCGCCGTGCTCCTCTTCGGCAGTCCGGCTTTTTCCAATGGCGTCAAATTCGTCGAAAAGGGCCACCATAGGGCGAGTCCGGACGAAGTCGAACACTTTTCGCAGATTGGCAGCAGTCTCTCCAAGATAGGAGGATACGATAGCATCGAATCGGACCAGAACGAGCGGCAGATATAGAGCCTGAGCCACACCTTCTGCCGCAACCGTCTTTCCACATCCCGGCGGGCCACAGAACAATATCTTCGAAGCAGGTCTTAGCCCGTAGGATCGTAACACGTCTGCGTGTCGATTCTCGTGAATAACAGCGGAAAGCGTGTTGCGGATGCCCTCGGCCAAGACCAAAGACTCGAGCGTCCGCTTGGGCTCGATGATTTCTACTAGGACCGTCCCACGTTCTTTGTCTCGCGGCAGATCGGAGCTCTGTGTACCAATAAGGGCGAGAGTTCGGGCTGAGGCAGTTGTAGAAGCCCCGTTCAGGAGGAGCTTCTCAATATCGCGTGCAAGCACATGATGATTCTTTCGCCGTTCCTCGGCGATATACTCCTCAGCAGCCGTTCGGAAGGAACTGGCATCGCCGATCATGAAGGCTTGTACTATCCTGCGTACGAGTTCGCCAGTTGTGCTCATCGGGTCTCACAATTCTTTCCATCGAAGTTTTGCAGGCCGAACCGCAATCATACGGTCTGCATGGAGCAGGCAGCACAGACCGTGGCTGTCAGTATAGGCATTTCGTCATCTATGTTCAATGCTCGGCCGGATCTTCGGGGAGCCCGGGAATCAGAGGCGCCCGGCGCATCTTTCGGGTGAAATCAGCGGCTTTGGGCCAAGAGGGGCGAGGGTCCCGCAAACTCCTGATGGGCGAAAAAAGGCGGACAGGCCGCCGAGGTTCTGTCGTCCCTACCGGGACTGGCTCGGTTCTTTACCAAGGTGTCCCGATCACTTCTTCGGTGCCCCGGCAGACAGTCTCCCCGCTGGCACCCGTAAAGCGATAAACGCCTCGGTTCTGGCCGGAGGCCGTGCTGGGTCTATCCCCGTTCCCTTGCGGTCTCATTGCCCCTGCCTCTCTGTCCTCTGTTTTCCGTCCTCCGCGCCCCTCGGCGGCCTCAGCGGTTGAAAAGCAGTTCCCAGTCTGCCCTCCGCCATCCGTTTTGCTAACTCGCAACAACTGAAAAAGATTTCCAGATAATTGCGCGACCCTGTTGTAAGTCGTTGTGCTGCGGTACTTTGCGTCGGTCGAAGGCAAGCCGGTTCTTTTGGTTCCGGCCGGAGGCCGGGCTGGGTTCATCCCCGTTCATCTGTGGTTTCCTTCCGTGGTTGACCTTTTCTCGGCGATCTCTGCGGCTGCGCGCGAGGCCGGTTCTGCTTGCGGTCGCGTTTGTGCAACAGTTGAAAAGGTAAAACGCCCCCAGAGCCACAAATTTCTTACTCCTTTGGACGTAAGGAGTTGCGCCATTTTCAGGCCTCGCGCCAACACAGAATTCCGGCACGATTCGTGCAACGCGGAGCATAGGTAGAGGGACGCCGTGTCCGAGGCGGAGCCCCTCGGATCTAGGATTTATGAGTTATGATTTGGAGGCAGAAGGAAACTCATGACGACGGAAGCACAAACCCAAGCCAATCGTGCCAACGCCCAGAAGTCCACCGGTCTGGGCGTGAGATCGGATCGGGTTTCAGGGATCGGGGTCAGAGATGGGACGCTTGGCACTTCGGCCCCTGTACCTTGGGCTTCTGCGCCAAACAAAGCCAATTTGGGCCACGGCAACGCGAAGGGCAAGTGGTTTGCGAGAAAGGAGTTATGGCTGAGCGGACCTGCAACGAGCACTGGAAAAACAAAGCCAAACTTGGGCAGGACGGGGAATCTGGGGGACGGTGCCCCAGGGAGGGGCCCCATTGCGTCAAACAAAGCCAATTCACCCGGCGGCGCCGGGCTCAGTCGTACAAACAAAGCCAATTTGCCCGGACGGGGCTCGGGAGACGCCGGGCACGGTTCGTTGTACGAACAAAGCCAATCTGGGGCAGTCCGGGCAGTGGATTCTACGGAACAGAGCCACTTCCGGCAGTCGGCCGGGGGTGTCGAGGGCGAAATGTGCCAAACAAAGCCAAACCTGGGCGAACTGGGATATCTGGGGGATCGAGCAGGCAATTCTGCCAAACAAAGCCAATTCTTCGATTGCGGATTGCCGATTCAGGGCGGGCCCGTGGCGGGCCAAAGATGCGAAACAAACCCAATTTCGGCCGTCACGGCCGTCGAGAGGACCCATTATTCCAATATTCCATCATTCCAGTGTTCCAGTCCCCGGACGTGGGACGAGAGACAAATGCGCAAAACAAACCCAATTTGCGGCGGTAGGGATGGCAGGCGACTCGGGGTGAGTGGATTCGAACCACCGACCTCTTGGTCCCAAACCAAGCGCTCCGACCAAGCTGAGCTACACCCCGTAACGGCTAACGGCAACTTCCGTCATATTATATGGGCCCCGCCGGGGTTGTGCAACAGCCGGACTTCGAAATGCGCGACGGACCGGAAACATCCGGCAGGAAATGACTGTCGCGCCCCGTTTGCGAGCAGATTGCCTGCAAAAAGGGTTGCATAAACTGCGGGATTGCGGTAAAATACGTATCTTAGAGAATTACGTTCGGGGGATTTAGAGGACCCAGACCGGGTGGCCAGACCCGGAAGTCCACAGCCGGGGCGGCTGTGCCACAGGGCCGCGTTTGGGGTTTTTGGAGAAGGTCGATTATGGCTGGTATGTTCTACTCGCTCAAAGAGGCGGCACAGAAGCTTGGCATCAGTGAAGACCAGGTCAAGCAATTGGCCAAGGAGGGCAAGCTCCGCGAGTTCCGCGATGGATCCAACCTGCTGTTCAAAATCGAGGAAGTCAATGCCCTGCTGGCGGAGGGCGTCGATGTGGGTGCGGGCGAGTTGGAGTTATCGGCGGAGGAACCGGCGGCCGAGGCCCTGGGAGACACGGCCGCGCCGGCCCTGGGCGAGTCCGTGGAAGACGACATCTTCAAGCTGGATGAGGAGGCGGCACCGGCCGCAGAGGCGACGGAAGGCAGCGAAGAGTCGGACCTGGACCTGATCCCCGAATTGGAGGATTCGCAGGCCGCCGAGACCGAGCCCCAAGCGGCCGAAGAGGCCCCCGAGATCGAACTGGAGCAGCCGGCAACCCCCGAGTCCACCGCCGAAGAGGACCTTCTGCTGGCGGAGGGTCTGTCCGAGACGGCCGCCGAGGAGCCGGAACAGCCCATCGCGGAAGAGGGGGAAGGATCGACGGCGGCGGGTTCGAGCGAGGAGATTTCCCTCGCCCAGGAATCCGGGGTCCTGGCGGAAGGCAGTGACATCAGTGATATGGACACCGCCTTGACTGGGGAGGGCGTCAACGTCCTCGGCGAGACGGATACGGGCTACGATGTGACGGAGGATTCGATGGCGGAGACGGCGGGAACGGCGGCCTCCGCTTCCGCGGAGACGGGCGCCGAAGCCTCCCTCGAAGAGATTGAAGACGATGTGAACTTGGACAGCTTCGGCAGCGGCTCCGGCCTGCTGGACCTGTCCCTCCAGGCGGACGACACCTCGCTCGGCGGCATCCTCGACGAGATCTACACCTCCGAGGGCGGCGAGGGCGAAGCCACGCCCGCCGAGGGTGCGCCGGCGGAAGCGGGTGCCGAGGCCGGCGAAGGGCCGGCGTTCGAGGACATGACGGCGGAGGCCGAGCACGGCGCGGCGGAAGAGGAGGCAGCGGTCCCCGAGGCGGTCGCCGTGATGCCGGCGGCCATGGTGCCCGCCTACGCGGAAGCCCTGCCGGATGCTCAGAGCAATATTCTCGGCATGCTGCTGTTCCTGCCGATGCTCGCACTGCTCTACACGGCCATTGTCGTGGTGGCCGCCATGAAGAACGTCATGCCCACGATTCTTACGTCCGTGCAGGGCATGATCGCCTACATCATGGGCGGCGGGGTCGTGCTGGCACTGGTGGTCTTCGGCGGGTCCTTCGCCGCCGGCCGCGAAAAGGCCCCGAGAGCGGCGAAGCCGGCCAAGGACAAGAAAGCCAAGGCCGAGAAGCCCAAGAAGGAAAAGGCTGCGGTCGCCGAGGAATCCGCCAAGCCCACCAAAGAAAAGAAAGGCTTCAGCCTCTTCGGCAAGAAGAAGGAAAAGGGCGCCAAGTAGTACGGCACAATCTCGCCCCGGTAACGGAGAGCCTGGCCCGGGGTCTTGTGTGCCTTGATAAGTGCTTAGAAAAAGAGCCCGCGTGGCGATGACCCCGCGCGGGCTCTTGTGATTTACCAAGATTCGGTCACTCCGAGTTGACGGGGACGACGCTGACCAGCCAGATCAGCTTGAAGGCGTTCACGACCTGAGGCTTGTTCAGATTGTTGCCGGTCAGGTCGATCGTCACGGCGGAGGATGTCACCGTCTCGCCGCGGAAGCGATCCACGTACCTGGCCGTGCCGGTCAGCGACGGCATGCTCGTGTCCGTGGCGAAGAAGGCGGCTTCGTCATCGGCCTTCTGGAAGACCGCGGCCTCGCTGCTCGTCGCCTCGGGCTCGTTGCACCGTACATCGAACTCGTACTGGCCCTGGCCGTTGGTCTTGCGCTGCGGGCTCTCCACCCATTTGATGTTGCCCGTGATCTTGTCGGTCACCGTTTTGCCTTCGGCTTGGTAGGTCATCGTCAGGCCGCGGAAGTACCAGGCGCTGCGCTCGTAGTCGTACATCATCTCGCCGTTGACGGTGGTCTCCGGGTAGGTCCGGACGGGTCCGGCCGCGAGCACCAGGCCCCGCAACGTCATGATGTCGTAGTCCTTCACGATCAGACTGACGGTCTTGCCTTTGACCTGCCGGGTGAGGGTCTGGGCCTGCTTCTTCACCTGCACAATCTCGCCCCGGTAACGGAGAGCCTGGCCCGGGGTCTTGTGTGCCTTGATAAGTGCTTAGAAAAAGAGCCCGCGTGGCGATGACCCCGCGCGGGCTCTTGTGATTTACCAAGATTCGGTCAC
>JAMCWO010000329.1:0-35565 GCA_023481165.1 Planctomycetota bacterium
CGCTGCGCCATCACGCCGACGACGGTCGAGGAGATCAGGTACGGCTCGATTCCCATGTCGGTCAGTCGGGTGACGGCCGAGGCGGCGTCGTTCGTGTGCAGCGTGCTCAGGACCAAGTGGCCCGTCAGAGACGCCTGGATCGCGATCTCCGCCGTCTCGCGGTCGCGAATCTCGCCGATCATGATGATGTCAGGGTCCTGCCGGAGGATGTGCCGCAGGCAGTTCGCAAAGGTCAGGCCGATCTTGGGACGGACCTGCATCTGCCCGATGCCCGGCAACTGGTACTCGACCGGGTCCTCCACGGTTAGGATGTTCCGCTCCTGGCAGTTCAACTCGTTGAGGGCGGCATAGAGGGTCGTCGTCTTGCCGCTGCCGGTCGGGCCGGTAATGAGGATGATGCCATGAGACACCCCAATGAGGCGGCGGAACGTTCTCAGCAACTCCGGCCCAAATCCGATTTCCTCCAGCTTCAGCTCACCCCGACCTTTGTCGAGCAGTCGCAGCACGACTCGTTCACCGCCGGCGGTGGGGATCACGGAGACGCGGATATCCACCGGATCGTCGCCGATGCTCACGCGGCTCTGGCCATCCTGGGGCAGACGATGCTCGGCGATGTTGAGGTTCGCCATGATCTTCAGACGCGAAAGGACCGGGGCCACCTGGATCTTGGGCAGGGTCAAGATGTTGCGCAGGACACCGTCGACGCGAAAGCGGACGTTTACTTGCTCTTCATAGGGTTCGATGTGGATATCGCTGGCCCGGCTGTGGACCGCATGGAACAGGATTTTGTTGACCAGCTTGATCGCCGGTGCCTTGTCGGCGATGTTGAGCAGGTCTTCCGCCCGCGTCTGGACGGTGCTGGAGACGTCGACGGTGCCGCTCTCCTGCGCTGCGGCGGCCTGGGCGCCGTCGAGAGTGAAGCCGTTACCTTCTTCGGAGGAGCCGAGATAATAACAGCGGCTGATGGCTTGTTCGATCTCCGCCGCCGGACAGACGATCCGCCGGCACGGCCGGCCCAGAACGCTGACGATCGCGTCGTAGGCTTGCAGGTTCAGCGGATCGGCCAAAGCGACGGCCGGCTCGTTCTGGTTGAGCAGGATGGGGATGGCCCGCTGCTTCTTGAGGAACTCCAGGGGCAGACGCCGCATCAGCTCCGGACTCAGTTGCTCGGGGCCGATCTTCTGGAGCTGCCGATCATCAGTTGGCTCGATCGGTTTCGGGCTCACGTCCTGCTCTCCGGCCGTTGGCTCAGCCAAAAGCTCCGTTGATCTGCGCCTGGCCATTAGTGACTCGCCTCACGCGCCGCATCCATCTGCTGCTGCTTCTGGTCCGTCATCTCCTGCAGGTCCTCCTGCGTGGACATCACCCGTGGCGTGATGAATAACAGGAGGTTGGTCTTCTGCGTATGGTGGCTCTGGGACTGGAACAGGGCGCCTACCAGAGGGAGGTCCCCCAACAGGGGTACCTTCTTGACGGTTTTGACCGTGTCGTCCCGGATCAGGCCGCCGATCACGACCGTGGCGCCGCTGCTCATCACGACGTCGGTTTTGACGCTCCGCTTGGCGGTGGTGGGTGTGTCGGGCGACGGGCTCGTGACATCCTCAATCAGCTTGGTGAATTCGCTCTCTATTTTCAGCCGGATCATGCCGCCCTGGCTGACGTGGGGCGTGATGTCCAGGGTGATGCCCACGTCCTTGTATTCGAAGCTCTTGATCACCGTGGGGGTGACCGGATCGACCGTCTCTGTGATCCGCGATTGGGTCACGAACGCCCGGTTCTCGCCAACGATGATCTTGGCCTTGCGATGGTTGGAGGCCAGGATATTGGGGGTCGAGAGGATATTCACGCCGGATTGCTTCTCCATCGCTTGGAGAATCGCCCCGATCTTGACGGTTCCGCCGACCGATTTCCAGGCCCCGATCGCAAGTCCTTCCGCTGTGCCGCTGAGGAAATTGACCCGCGGCCCGAGATTGGTCATCCCGAAGCCACGCACGCCATCCGAGACAGGATTGTCCATCGTAGCCCAGTCAACGCCCAGCTCGCGGAGCGACTCATCGCTGATTTCCAGGATCAGCATCTCGACCAGGACCTGCTCCCGCACGATGTCGAGTTGCTCGATGATCTGCGAGATCAGCTCGAAATCGGACGGCGGGGCGACGATCACCAGGGCATTCGTGCTGGTGTCCGGGGTGATTTGGATGCGCGGCGCCAGTTGTGCCGGGCCGCCCAGCTTCATGCTGGTCAGGGCATTGGCCAGCGAGCGCGACACTTCATTGGCGTCGCCGTTCTTAAGGTAGACGACGTGGACGCTGTCCATACCGACGGGACGCTCGATGTCGAGCTGCTGTACCAGTTGCCCTACGGTGGCGGCATCCTGGTCGGTGGCAACGACAATGAGGGAGTTGGTCCTCTCATCCGGCAGGACTCTTGGTCCATTTCCTATGGTCGGCACGGCCTGAGGGCGGCCTGTCGGCGGAGTCATCATCTTGCTCTTCTCCAGGATCCGCAAGACCTGCTCGCTCATCGTCTGGGCGGAGGCGTGGGCCAGCGGAAACAGGAGCACCTTCTCCTGGGAACCTTCCACGTCGAGCTGCTGAATCACCTGGGCGATATGGTGGATATTGGCCGACGTATCGGTAATTACGAGCGAGTTGGTACGTGGGTACGTCGCGAGCTGGGCTCCGGGCGACAGGATCGGGGTCACGATCTCGCTGATCTCCGCGGCATCGGCGTACTTCAGCGGGATGATCTGGCGCGCGATCGTGTCGGTCTCGGGGATCGCCGCCGGGTCGGCCCCGACACGCACCTGGGTATGGCTCCTGACAGCCTCGGCCTTGGGCACCACCTTGACGACATTGTCCATCTCGATCGTGGCGTAGCCCGCCACATCCAGGATCGATTGCAGGAAGGGATAAATGTCGCCCAGACGAATGGAGGTCGGCGACATGACGGTGACCGTGCCGTTGACGCTCGGGTGCGGGATGAAGTTGATGCCGGTCAGTTCCCCGATGGTTTTGAGCACGGTCCGTATGTCGACATTGTCGAAGTTGACGGAGACCAGCTCATCCGGGTTCGCGAGATGCGGCGGGGTGTGCCGGGCGGGACTCTGGGCCGCCTCAGTTCGTGGAGGCAGGCCCGCCCGCGCCGTTGTGTCCGGCTGGGGCAACGTGGCCTTGGCCTTCTGAGCCGGTGCGGTTTGCTGCACGCTGGGCGGCTCGTGGACCGTGGCCGCGGCCGGAAGGGCGACCGGAGGGATAGGGCCGGTCTCAGCCGGCCGTGGTTTTACGGCATTATCTTCGGGCCGTGGCGCCGGCTTGCAGTCTGGAGCGGCCTCGGGGACCGGCGGCAGTGGCACAGGGGCCACCGGGTGCTGCTCCACCGTTACATGGTCATTTCCCGATCCGTCGGATGAGTCCGGCGGCTGGGCCGCAAGCTGAGCCGGATGGCCCTGGCTGCTCGCGGTAGCCTGGGGATGGACTTCACAGCCCGCTCCGAGTACGACGACCGCATAGAACATCAACGCAAGCGTAGCCGCGACGAGGAGGGCCTGGTACGGCTCGCGATGGTTTTGGGGCCCCATTGTCTGGTGCTGCTTTGTCTTCAAGGTGCCCTCCCTTATGTCGGGTTCCCAAACTCGAGGTACCGCGTTTGGGGTCTTGTTACAAATCGAAGGATAACTCTTTGCTCTTGCCATCGCGCAGGATCCGGATGTCTACCCTCGGCTGCGTTCTGGCTTTCTGCAGGACCTGAAAGGCCTTCTGCTTGCTGGTCAATTGCTGTCCGTTGACGGTCTGAACAATGTCGCCGTTCTTGAAACCGAACGCTTCGGCCAGCGGGATTCTGTCCAAGCCGGTAATCTTCAAACCCTCGGTTCGGTCGTTCTTTACGTAAGGCTCGATCGTCGCCTTGCGAAAGATCTCCGACATGGATCCCGTTCGGGAGGATTCGGAGGATGGGGCCGTGGCGACAGGCAACGGCTGACTGCGGTTGTCCACGTTCGGCACTGCGGCTTCTGTCTTCTGTTGTCCTTTGTTCACGGTCGTGCCGGAGCACTGCTTCAGTACCAAGATTCGGCCCTGGCAGCGCAGAACGACCTCTCCTCGTTGGATCGCCTCAACCGTGGCCGAGGCGACGATATCTCCGATCCGGTAGAAGTCGCTGGTGCTGCTCTTGGTGCTCTGGATGATGGCACGGGAGGCGGCCGGACCGCCGGCGATGGTCCCCACCAGCCTCAGGCCCAAGTCATCCGCCGAAGGCACGGACGGCACGGCCGGCGCGCGATTGGCATCGGGCTGCCGGGCGGCTGCGGTATCCGCGTCGGAGAACAGGTTTCGCTGAACAATCGCCTCGTAGTCCGACGGAGAGTGAGTGTCCGTGGGTGCGGCCTGTGTCTCGGCTACGCGCAGCTCGCCACTGGCGGTGTCCGGATCGAACATGGCGTTCAGACGCATGCGGTTGACCACCACCCCGACACCTACGTACAACAGCACGGCCACAAGAGCGGCCTTGGCTATCCAGAGGATCGTGATGAAGCGTTTCTCATCCATTTTGTGCCTGCCTATGATGCTTTGCTCATGGTGCTGTTATCGTCTCAGAAGGGTTGGCACTTGATGCAGAAGGAGAGGAACGGGCGCCTCAGGCAGAAATGGGTGTAGTGGATGCCGCGCGCCATCTCTTATAGGTCTGTGCGGGACCGAATAGAGAAGAAGTGGCGGGCGGATTTCCGGCTGTCACGGCCGGGCCATTATCAGGACGATGAGCGCGTAGGAGACGTTGGCTATCCCGTGAAACAAAATGGGAGCCAGCAGTGAGCCGGTTCGGAGGAACAGCCACGCCAGGATCAGGCCCGGCACAAATGTCAGAGCCGCCGTTATCTGGCCCTGAACTACGACGTGAGCCAGGGCAAAACAGCCGGCCGACACGAAGATGGCGATAACGGCCGGCGCGATCCGAGGTAATCGGGTAGCTTGACGCAGCCATCGGGCTGTGTTGCCCTGGACATATCCGCGAAAGAAGACCTCTTCTGCGACGGCCACGTAGAAGAACTGGTAGAACAGCCAGGCAGGCCAGCCTTGGCGTTCTGGGACTATCGGCCGCAGCGGCACGGGCAAATTCAGCCGTGTCAGTAGCCACAGACCGAAAAAGACCACCGGGAGAACACAGAGGCAGACAGCGCCGAGGGTGGCCGCAACGAGGCTGCCATGGTCGAGGTCGAGACCGAGGCGTGGGAATTCCCTTTTGCCGATCCAGGCAGGGACCAGGGCCGCCGTCACCAGCACGCCGGGAATGGCAATCCACTGGAGGCTCGGCGCACCGCTGACGTGGAGGAATCGAATGAGGGCCAGCACACCGCCCGTCACGAGCACCGTCTCAGTAATCACCCCCATAATTCTTTCCAAAGTGGGGCCGATGCCGCGACTTGCCCCTGCTAAATCCTAGGAACAAATCGCTCTCTGTCCAAATAGACCAGTGTCATCACGATAGGGAGGCAAAGTCGCATAGACTCCGCCGGTGCCCGGGACCCGCACAGCGGCCTACCGGGCGTGAATCTCGCCGGTGTATTGCACGACGACCGGATAGCCGTCAACCTTCGGGGGAATCTCCCGTCGGACTTGTTCCGTGTTGGCAGCCGTCAAAATCAGGATGCACGGCCTGTCCTCGCACTGCCCGATCGCCGTGCCGATGACGCCGGGAATCGCCATCCACGCCTCCGTATGTTCCTGCTGCACCTGCTCAATCGTCTTGGCGGCCATCACGGTCCCCTTCTGCGACGAGAACGTCTCCGCACGCCGGCAGCTCGCGCCGCTCAGGATCGCCAGCACGATCCACGTCAGGATGAATTCCCTTGTGCTCACCAATCCGTTTCCTGCGTCGCCGCTCGGCGGTCCCCGGCGTCTATTCGCCGTCGATGTTCACGCCCAAAGCGCTCAGCACGGCATCGATGTTGTTGGCGATCGCGAATTTGCCGCTGCTGTCCCCGGCAAAGAGCAGTCCCACCGGGCTCTTGCCGGGATCGGTCACCAACAGAGAGCCGGAATCGCCGGCCTTGATGAACGGCGCGCGGGACTGCACAATGATCTGCCCTGTGAAGCGAGCCGTACCGGAAGAGTAGCCGATGTTGATGATGGCATTGATCGCCGTGACAGTCCCCCTGGTCAGGGAGGTGGTTCGGCCGTACTTCTGGACCGCCATGCCGACCGTGGCGGTGGTCGTACTGGAAGTCGGCATTCCATAGCCGTCCGCAGGCGTGCTGTTGCCGAGCAAGTCCGTCGTGCTGGCGGCGATGGCGGCATCGACGGTGTTATTCGCACTGGTCGAGAACTCGATGGGAACGAACGCCGTCAGCGTGCCGATGTCGTTCTGAGGGTCATATTTGCCTCCGGTGTCGTACAGGCCCGGCTGGACCACCTTGTCGCCGATCGATGCGGTATTCTCCAAGGCGTACACGTGGTTGTTGCTCAGGGCGTACACGCTGCCGCCATGGCTTACGCGGCACCCGATCGTTCCGGCCGAATAGGAGGTGGCGTTTCCCGTCGAGACACCGATGGGTACGGGGCGCTCGAACCAGTCGGTCGGGTCGATCTTCTGCGACGCTTTGCCCTTGCTCGGGAGTGCTTTCGACGACCCCAATGCTTCGATCTTGCCAGTGACGAGGGCCCGGACGGGCACGCCGTCCAACTCCCCGGGGATTTGCGCCACCCCGGTTTGCTCCAGCAAAACCAGGACCGCCGGGCGGTCATCCTCCGTTAGCCCGGCCGCCGTGCCAACCACGCCTTTTTGGGCCATCAGTTTGGCCGTGTGGCGCTCCTGGACTTCCTTGACGCGTTCAAAGGCGTTGTCGCTGTTTCCCTGGGCGGACGCCATTCCCGAGAAGACCAGCAGACAAGCAGTAACCACTGTGATGACAAGCATTTGGAACCATTTTCGCCTTGACATATTTGGCCCCTTCTTAGAGTTCAATCAGGACAATCTATGAACAACTAAACGAGGATGTGGCTTCTATCGTTCCCATCGGTGAACCGCATCGACGATGCTGCTCCAGCGCGCCATCTATGTTAATGCATACCCCAGCCATCCAAAGAATAGCACAACTCTCCTGCTTTGGCAATACGCAGGCTTCTTCGGGCGGTTCGGTCCGGTGGTTCCGTGCGCCGCTATTGCCCATCAATGGTTACGCCGAAGCGGTTCAGCACGAGATCGATCGGGTTCGCGATCGTATCGGTATCCCCGCCGGCAAACAACAAGCCCACCGGGTGATTTCCGTCCTCCGTTACGATCAGGGAGCCGGAATCGCCGCCCGCGCTGAAAGTGCCGGGCGAGACGATGATCTGGCCGACAAATCTGGCGGTACCGCTGTCGTAGGTGACGTCGACCGTCGCATTGACCGCCTGGACCTTGCCATGGGTCAGTCCTGTGGTTCGGCCGTACTTCTTGACGGCCAGGCCGACCAAGGCGGCGGCAGTGGTCCGGCTGGGCGTGAAACTGCCGTCGGGCGCGCTGTTGCCCAGCGTTGCGGGTGTGCACTGGGCAATGGCGGCGTCGATCTGATTGGCGGCGTGCTTCGAGAACAGGAGGTCCTGGAAATCCGACAGAGTGCCGATCCTGTCGCGCGGGTTCAGGCCGCCGTCCGACGGCCCCGGCTGCAACACGTTGTCGCCGAGGGACGCCCGGTTCTCATCGGCATACACGTGATTGTTGCTCAGGGCGTAGTACAGGAGAACACCGCCCACGTCCTTGCAGACGCGGCACGCGATCGTGCCGGCGGTGATCCTGGGGTGTCCCGTGGAGACGCCGAGCGGGGCCGGCCGCCGTCCGATGGAAGCCGCCTGCGTCATGGTCAAGGTCTTGGCCGAGACTTCGTTCGAGCGATGGGATTGGTTGATGGATGTGTCGACCGCCGTCACGATGTAGTAGAAGGTCGTGCCCGCCGGCAGGCCGCTGTCAGAGTAGACGGGCGCGGTGCTGGCGGGGACGATACCGATCTTCGAGTACGGCCCTATGGGCCTGACCGAACGGTACACGTTGTAGTGATCCAGGTCCGTTTCGCTGTTCGCATTCCATCTCAGATTGATCTGGCGGCTGCCGACGATCTCGGCGACCAGACCTGTCGGTCCGGCCGGGGCCGTGTGGTCGTACCCGGATGCCGTCCGTAGCGCCCGTGGCCGCGCGTGCGCCAGAGCATAGATCTTGCCCGTGACGATCCGCCGAACCGGCACGCCCTCGAGATCCGCCGGTACATCCTGGGCACTGGGGCCTTCCAGCAGGACCAGGACGGCGTATTCTCCGCGTTCGTTGAGCCCGACGGCCGTGCCCACGATCCCGGCCTGCGTCATCATCTTCTGCGTGTGTCGCTCCTGAACGGCGCGGACCCGCTCCAACGCCTGGTTTCGTTGCCCCCGGGCCGGCGCGGCTTGTGCCAGACCCAGCAGGCAGACGACCATGGTCGCTGCCAGCACCCGGAGACATCCTGTCTTCAACATCCACAGACCCTTTCAACCTGTGCTCATGACAGTCCATGAATGGTGCGGGAGAGGAACGGAGGTTATGCCCGCGCCGGCACAGCCAGCCCGAAAACCCTGTCCCCATCCGCCGTCGTTTCGGTGCCCCCAACGCCCACCCATACCAATAGGTACGAGGCTCAGACCATAATGCGCACGCCAGCCCCTGGCAACAGAATTCTGCGGGAATTCGGCTCAGTGGTCTCGCGCCGGCAGAGGGCAGGTCCACAGATAGAGCGTGTGTTTGAGGCCGTCGGCGTGAGAGATCATCTCCACCCTCTTATCCGGCGGAAGATCCCCCATGGCGAAGTCGTGGGAGACGATTCGCGCGCCGGGCCGGAGTTTCTCCAATTGGGGAATCAGTCGGGCGTTGATCTCTGTGCCGAGGTATAGTGTCACCACGCTGGCCCCCCGGAGGTCAACTTTGAGCACGTCCTTGCATTCGACAGTGACCAGATGGCTGACCGCGTGCCGGGCCGCATTCTGGCGGGCTTCTTCGAGACGCAGAGGGTCCAAGTCATACCCGATGGTCCTGCAACCATACTGGCGGGCCGCCGTGACGAGGATGCGCCCATCCCCGCAGCCCAGATCGCAGAGCACGTCGCTCTTGGTCACTCCCGCCATCTCCAGCATCCGCTCGACAACATCCTGCGGCGTGGCGACGAATTCCACGAATATCACCGCCGATTTGTGGCCGCTGGTCATTCCTGGCGACGCGCCGGATGCGATGGCCGGAGCGGCCGGCTTGCCTTCCTCCCGCAGAAGAAACGGGCTTGAATTGTCTCTGTGATCGGCGCCGCAGCCGATCAAGGCAAACCCCAGGAGTGACACCAGAGTCCTGCTTACTGTTGCTTTCATGATTGTGACTTACCCACAGAGTTACTGCTCGCCCATTCTCAGCCAAACGAGTCTTTTCGGCTCCGCAATTCGGCGAAGACCTCCTCGGGCCGGACCTCGGGCAGGCCCAGGGCGGCCCGGATCTGCGGATGATCGGCTTGCAGGAAGATGTTCGCGGCCTTCTCCTGCCCGATCGTGGATGGGACCGTCAGCCGGCCGTACTCGATCGTTTTCTGGATCTCCGCGAGACGTTCCCGCAAGCGTCGGTGGCTCGGCGCGACGGTCACGGCGAATTCGTAGTTCTCCAACGCGTAGTCATGCCCGCAATAGACCAGGGTCTCATGCGGCAGGGCGGCCAACCGCTGCAGGGACTGCCACAGGGTGAGGGCGTCGCCTTCGAGCAGCCGGCCGCAGCCGCCCACGAAAAGAGTGTCGCCGGTATATACCACTCCATGAGCGCCGGGCCGCTCGGGCACGTGGTAGCAGACCGAATTCTGCGTGTGTCCCGGCGTAGCGATGACCTGAATCGTGACTTCGCCGATGTCCAGGACGTCGCCGTCGGCCACCGTGCGGTTAGGCGCTGGGATGAGAGTGGAACCGGCCCCGACCAATTCGCAGCGGGCCTTTTGTTGGAGATCCGCCGCGCCGCCCACATGGTCCCAATGATGGTGCGTCACCAGAATCGCCTTCAGCGCGAGGTGGTGCGCCTGGAGCGCCTCCAGCACGGCAGGAGCATGGCCCGGGTCCACGACGAACGCCTGATCCGGGCCACAACGGTGCAGGTAGATGAAATTGGTGGTGCCGGGGCCTTTGATCACAATCACATCAGTCATGACTTGGCGTCCTCCTCCTTGGCCGCGACCAACTTCCGGGCTTCCTCCCGACCGACGATCCCCTCCAGTCTCCGGCGCGTCCAGGCAGCCTCATCCTCGAAGCCCACCTTCCCGTAGAACCGATACAGGCGCGCATACCGCTGCGGCACATCGAAGCCGATACTATGATGCAGCTTGCGCAGGTCCACCGGACACTCATGCAGCGGCCGGGCATCGCTCTCGTCCAGGTGATTCGAGCCGTTGAAGACGCAGCGAAAGCAGATGCAATGCGCCAGGCCGAACATATGGCCGGTCTCGTGGACCAGCACCTTGGCGCTGCGCCGCAGGAGAGTCTGCAGGTAGTCGTCGCCGCGCGGCGCGCCGTAGAAGGCCGGATCATAGCGTGCGAAGCTGTAGACGCCGACACGCTCGCGCAGACTGGCCTGCCCGAAGACGAAGTTCCACGAGGGCTCGGGATAGAGATCCTCCATGGTAATGCCGAGCAGGCAAAAGGCATCCTCGGTAATCCGCTTTTTCAGAGCCGCCAGGATATCCGTCGTCAGGAGTTGGCGATTGCCTGTGGCCGGATTGCGGCGGGTCGTGCTGTTCTCTTGGTTCAGACTCAGACTGGGCAGCACGCGCACCTCCAGCGCGAAATAGGCGGCCGCGTACTCGCGCAGGGATTCGAGCGGCGGCGCTGCGCCCGCGCGGAATTCTCCCAACGGCTGTAGATAGAGGATATTCCTCTTTCTGTCCGGGCGGTTCGGACCCGAACGCACGAACTGCTCGAAGCTCTGGCCTGGCTCCGGATGAACCGCCAGCCAATCGCTCGATCCAGGTGCCGGTAGCGGCTCAAAATCACTCGCCGGAGCGAAGGCCCGCTGCAAGATCGGCGGCAATCCCGCCGTGCTCCCGATCGCTTCGAGCCTCTGTTCTTTGTTCGGTATCTGGAAGTTCATAGCACCCATTACCATCGGCAGTAGAACCGCCATGCCGATCCGCCCCCTTCTCAGTCCATATTTTCGCAATGCACTCATGACTTCCGAACGTGTCGTTTCCTATTGGGCGAACGAGGTCGGGACGATCTTGCAGGCAATATCCCGAGTGAAGGGCGGGACCGCCAGTTGGAGACGGCCCCCCTCGGACGCCACCGTCTGTTTGCTGATCGCTTCGCCGTCCTGCGTGTCCGACCAGAGAACGACATAGCTGTGCGGCTCCAAGCCTTCGACGGTGATCCGGGCGGTGTCGATCGGCTCCGGCGGACGTTTCTGGACGACGAGATTCCACCAGACCGCCTGGCGATTGGTCAGCCACAGGTACGCGCGGTCGTTGGCCTGCTGTCCCACAATGCGCAGACGCGGCTCGGAAGTGGTCGCGGTGGTCGGCTGTAGACCCGCCGGCGAAAACCCGGCCAGGAAGGTCGTCAGCGGCTTGTAGTGCCGATAGGCATCCTGCCGGTCCAGTTGATCCCACCACCAGAACATCGCCGTGCCCGAGGTGCCCGCCAATGCCGACGCCCACAGACAATTGTGGAAGTGAATACCTTCGGGGTCCTGCTTCATGTACTCGCTCAGGCCCCACTTCGCGTCCGCCAGGCCGAACTCGCCGATGAGGGCCGGCTTGCCCGGCGCGTTGTCCCGCAGGAAGCGCGTTTGGCGAATGATGGACTCGACCTCATCCTTGAAGTCATCGTCACCCGGCCGCATGTAGTGGTGCTCCTGGGCGATGTCGAGCTGCGGATGGCGGCAGTCTCGTGCGGAAGGGGCCCAGGTGCTCGTGGTCCGCAGGTGGTTGTAGAGGTCCATCTTCGCGAGGTAGTTGCCGACCTCGGCGTAGAAGCGGTCCGTGGGCTTGCCGGGGTCCATCTCATTCCAGTATTCCCACGCCGCTACGCTCGTGGAATAGCCCCAGCGCGCCACCGCGTACCGCATGAATTTCTTGGCGTCCGTGACGGCCAGCCGGTACTCGGGACTATCGACCTTGGATAGCGCGTTCATATACAGGTCCCGCGTGATTGCGCAGAGCATTAAGTAAATCCCGTTTTGCTCGGCCGCTTCGATGATCTGATCCAGCATGAAGCAGTCGAGTGGATTATAGTAGCCCCGGCTCGGCCTGTTGACATCCGCTTCCCACAGCAGTTCCGCACCGCCCGCCGCTTCTTTCAAGGAGAGAGCATCGAGCCAAATGGTGCCCGGTCCCACGAGGCTGAACGCCACGCGGCCCAGCCAACGCTCGTTGCCGCTCGTCCCAAACTCCTGGCGGAACGTCTGCCAATCGGGACTGCCACCGGACGAGGCGGACACTTCCCAACTACTGTTGCCAACCTGTACGCGCAGGGCCTTGCAGCCCTCGGCCCGGAACCTGCCGGCGAAGACGTAACGCGTGCCGGGTCGCAGGCCGATGGGGTGGGAAGGGGAGGCCGTGAGGGATGCCCCCTTGTCGCCTTTGAGCCGGATGCACTTGCGTCCATTGGAATCGCTCGCAGCGTCCGGCACGGGCACCACAGGCGATTCCCGTGTCCACGAGCGGGTCCACGCACTTTTCTGGGCCTCGATCGCCAAGGCCCAGTCCTGGCAGCAGGTCCAGAGGCGCACGAAGTTGGCCCCGTTGGCCGCCAGCTTGCCGAACACCTGCTCGGCCTTGACCGGCGTAACGTACTGGGTTTCGCCGACGAACGCCACGTTCTGGCCGATGACAAAGAACGGCTCCCCCTCGGTGAATTCGAGGAACCGCGGGTCCTTCGTGCCCATTCGCACGAAACCTTTGCGCGACGATGCAACGCAGTCGAATTTCAGGGGCGCCGACGTGACTTCCCCTTGCCGATCCCGCAACGAGGCCCGGGCAACATACGCCCCAACTTCCATCGGCGCGAACCGCGCCTTCCAGGACGTCGTGCCCTGCGGATAGTACCACGCCGCGGTCCGGCCGCCCTGCGGCACATCCTGCCGCTCGTAGTTCTGTCCATAGAACGCCGGCAGCACCAGCGACCGGCCGCCCGGGCCGGCGATCAGCACATTCACCTCGACCTCGCAAGGATCGAACGGATTGCGGTACTCCCGCCCGACCTCGATAGCCAACTCCAGCTTTTCGTACTTACCGACTTCCTTCTGCCGCGTGCTCAGCGTGATCCCCTGCGCCGCCCCGGCGATGCCCACGCCATAGATCAGACACGCCGGCACGACGCAACCAAGAAGCTTTGACTTCAGCATCGGCGAATCCTCCAGCAGGATACTCGTCTGTCACCTACGGCGGATTGTAACCTTCAGTACGTCTCCTGGGAACCACCGCAAATTGGGTTCGTTTTGCATATCTCGCCTTCCGTGGCCCTGAGGAGGCAGGCCAAATTGGGTTCGTTTTGCACATTTGCCCTCATCCCACGCCCCTCTGGCCCCGTCCCGGCGGGCGAAATTGGGTTCGTTTTGCACAATGGGCTCCCCGAAATTGGGTTCGTTTCGCGCATTTTGCCCTTCGTCGCCCTGAGGTGGCAGGCTGAATTGGCTTCGTTTTGCACGATAAGTATCGCCGGTGCCGGCAGTGTTGCGAACCCTTGCGTACTGCCATCCGGCCGGAAATTGGCTTTGTTTCGCACGATGGGTCCACGGCCACCCCTTACTTGCAATATCAAACTTCGCACTTCAGACTTCTCCTAATCCATATGCCTCCCCCTATTACCCGCCGTGTTGCAGGAATCGGTCCAAAAAAATGGATTGCGCCACCTCCCGAGATCGCCGTAAGTCCTTGTCCTGACGCCAATAAAAAAAATCTTAGCGCCGGCCCATTTTCGGTTCTGGACTGTTGCACGAATGGGACCATCCCAGGGGCTCTGAGGGGCGCGGATCGCCACTGAGTTCCGCCCAGCCCCCGGCCGGATGTGTGGTCGCGGGCAGCGGATTCCGCTTGCCTGCCCGGACGGCAAGGCTCATACTGATGTCATTGATGGGCAGCGGCGTCGTTGATGCAAACGGCAGACTTTCTATTGAGGATCTTGAGCTATGGCAAATCAGGTCTCTTCCCGGCGGGAGTTTCTCAAAGACACGATGTTGGCGACCGCGCTGGCGGGTGCAATGGCAGGGGTAGGGCGGGCCGGCTCCGGCAGACTGCACGTGGCGTGCAACCAGTATCCCTGGGGGACCTTCTACGCGCGCGAAAAAAAGGACTTCAATGTGCTGCTCGATGCGGGTCTGGGCGAGGTCAAGGCCAGCGGCAATGATGGGTTCGAACCGGGGGTGGGGGGCTTGCAGCAGATCGAGCAGATGGTGCCGCTGCTGAAGAAGCATGGACTGGAAATGCGGTCGCTGTATGTCAACAGCACGCTGCACGACCCGGCCGAGGTGGACAAAAGCATGGAAGAGGTCCTGGCGGCCGCGACGAAGGCCAAGGCCGTTGGCACGCGGATCATCGTGACCAATCCCAGTCCGCTCCGCTGGGGCGGACCGGAGAACAAGACCGATGAGCAGCTCAAGGTTCAGGCGGCGGCCTTGGATAAGCTCGGCGCCGGGCTCAAGAAGATGGGATTGGTCCTCGCTTATCACAATCACGACATCGAGCTGCGGAACGCCGCCCGCGAATTTCACCACATGATGGTCGGCACCGATCCGGCTCATGTGACTCTATGTCTTGATGCACACTGGATTTATCGCGGCTCGGGCAACTCGCAGGTGGCCCTGTTCGACGTCCTCAAACTCTACGGCCCGCGGGTGACGGAACTGCACCTGCGCCAGTCGCAGAGCGGCGTCTGGACGGAGGCCTTCGGGCCCGGCGACATCGATTACCCGCGTCTGGCCGAGTATCTGCTCCACCTCGGCATCAAGCCGCTGCTGGTCCTGGAACAGGCGGTGGAAGCAGGGTCGCCGAAAACGATGAATGCGGTGGAAGCGTTCCAGAAGAGCACGCAATACACGCGCGAGGTTTTCGCCGGTTTTGCTGCGTGAATCTCGGGTTTCTGGATCAAGCGCAGAAGACTCGATTGGTGGAATGATGGAATAACGGAATGTTGGGTGCGTCGCGCGAGTTCCCCATTATTCCACTTTTCCAGTATTCCAATCATCACGGTTCCGGCGGGGTGAGGCCCTCCTGGATGGCGTACTTGGTCAGCAGGGCCACGTTGTCGATGTCGAGCTTATTCATGATGCGCAGGCGGTGGGCTTCGACTGTTTTGGGGCTGATGAACAGCCGCATGGCGATCTGTTTGGTGCTGTTGCCCTCGGCCATGAGCTGCAGGACCTCGCGCTCGCGCTGGGTCAGCACGGAGAACGCGCTTTCCTTATCCTCCGGCGAGCTGCGCATATAGCTCTCGACGACGATCTGGCTGATCGACGGGCTGATGTACGTCTGGCCCTCGGCAATCAGACGGATGGTCTGGACCAGTTCCTCGAACTCGCAGTCTTTGAGCAGGTAGCCCGAAGCACCGGCCCGGAACATCTCGCGGACGTAGCGCTTCGCCGAGTGCATCGACAGGGCGATGACCCGCGTGCCGGGAGACTCGCGGACAATCTCCCGTGTGGCCTCGATCCCGTTCAGGTCGGGCATGCTCACGTCCATGAGAACGACGTTGGGGGAAAGCTCCCGGGTCAGTTGTACGGCGGAATGACCGTCCATCGCCTGGCCGACCACCTCCATATCCTCCTGCTGCTGGATGGAGCGCGCCAACCCGTGCCGCACGATGCCGTGGTCATCTACGATCAATACCCTGATGCTCATTTTTCCCACTCCTCATATGGGCGGCAGATTCTTGAGAATGTTGAGTCTGGAGCCTGAGGCAGGAACTGTCAAGACGTGAAATCTGCGGACGTCAGACTGCCGACTCCTTTGGTCCGTTCGCTACTCCCTTCACCGGCTCTATGGTTGGCCGATCCAGGCTCCCCGACGCGCGTTATCACGCTGGGGTGCCCTGCAGCGGCGCGACCAGGGTCACTTTCGTTCCCTGGCCCGGCGCCGACTCGACGGCAAACGCGCCGCCGACGTGGGTGAGACGCTCGCGAATACTGAACAGGCCGAAGCCCTGCCGCTGGTGAATGATCTCTTCCAGCCGCGCGATGTCGAATCCCTTGCCGTCATCTTCCATGATGATCCGAATACTCTCGTCGACCCGGTCAATACGGATGAATACGTTCGACGCCTGGGCGTGTTTGGAAATGTTCGTCAACAGTTCTCGCGACGCGCGGTAGAGCAGGGCCTTGATCTGCTCGCTGAGCGGCTTGTCCTCCTCGGTGGTCTCGAAGTGGTACTGGAAGCCGCCGCGCTGGGCGAACTGCTCCGCCAATTCCTCGACCGCCGCTTCGAGTCCGAACGTGTGCAGCGTCGTCGGGCTCAGCTCGAACGTCAGGCTGCGCGTCTGGCGGATCGCGTCGTCGATCTGCTCCTTGACGTATTCCAGGGCTTGGCGGACCTCTTCGGGAGTGCTCTTTTGCAGCATGCCGATCTCCCGCTTCGAGAAGGCCAGGGATTGGCCAATGGAATCGTGCAGCAGCAGGGCGAGCCGGCGCCGCTCGCGCTCCTCGGTCAGCAGCAGCTCCTCGGTCAGCGTGGCCAGCTCCCGCTGGTGTTCCTGAATCTTCCGCTCCTGCTCCTTGCGGAGCGTAATATCCATGATGGCCAGCAGGATCATCTGGGTTTGCTGGCTTTGGCGGTAGATCTGTCGGGCGTTGAGCAGCATGGTCCGGCGTCCGATGTGCTCGAAGTCGTGCTCGACTTCGTAGCTCTCGAAGCTGCTGCTGTGCGGCAGGACATCCTCCAGAAGCCGGCGCAGCTCCGGGATATCCCATTGGCGGTTGCCCAGCTCATAGATCAGCCGGCCCATGGTTTCTTCCCGGGCGACCCCGAACGTGCGATAGAACGTCTGGTTGGCCGAGACCACGCGCAGATCCTGATTGAGCACCAGGAGCGACTCCTGGATCGTATCGGTGACGCTCTCGGCGAACCGCCAAGCCTCGATCGTAGCCTGCTCCGCGCGTTTCTGCTGCGTGATGTCGCGGTCGATCACGAGGATGCCGCTGGGCCGGCCGCTCTCGTCGGTCTGCAAGGCCCAGCGGGTCGAGACGACAATCGTCTCGCCGCCGCGGGTGGTGTGGGTCAGCTCCCCGTTCCAGCGGCCCTGGTCCAGGAGCTTGGCGGTGATCTCGATCAGGTTCAACGGGAAGCGGGTCCTGAGCAGCTCGTGGCTGATCTTGCCGACGGCCTCCTGCTGGGTCCAGCCGTAGGTTTGCTCGGCCCCCCGGTTCCAGAAGACGATCCGGCCTTCCATGTCATTGACGACGATGCTGTCGTGCGCCAGGTCGAGCAACTGGGCCTGCTGCTGCAGCTTGGTGGCATTTTCACGCAGCTTGGTCTCGACCTGTTTGCGCGGCGTGATGTCGCGCAGGACGACCTGGTTGGCGGGCTGGTTCTCGAAGATGATGGGCATGGCGGCCAGCTCGATATCGATCGCCGTGCCGTCCGGCCGCACGATCTTCTCTTCCGTGACCGGTATGGGCTTACGGCGCTGGCGCAGGCGGGCGAACTGGCGGTCCACCCGCTGGCGGTGGTCCGGGTGGATGAAATCGAGCAGGGGCCGTCCGACAACCTCTTCGGCCGCTTTGGCCCCCAGCAGGCTGACGGCCGTGGAGTTGGCAAATTGAATGACGCCGTCGCGCTCCACGCTGATGGCGTCGGGCGACATCTCGACCAGCGTGCGGTACCGCTGCTCGCTCTCCCGCACGCACGTCTCGAGTTGGACCCGCTCGCGGATATCGATGGCGATGGCGAGATAGGAGCCGTCGGCCAGCCGGACGCTCGCCCAAGAGCTGATGATCTTCTCGCCCTCCTTGTCTTGCACGAAGAAGTCCCGCCAACTGCCTCCGGCGGTCTGGAGGTATTCCCAGACTTCGCGCCGGTGCTCGGGCTCCGGAAAACACAGATCCAGGGCCGTGTGCTCCTGGAAATCCCCGAGGGAATAGCCGAGGATCCGGGTGACCGCTTCGTTGATCATGCCGACGCAGCCCTCGGCATCCAAGAAGAACAGCAGCACCGGAATGTTGTTGATGATCTTCTGGAGGACCTCGTTCTGACGCAGCAGCAGGTTCTGGGCTTCGATCTTCTCGGCGACCTCCTCCTGGAGCGTGGCGACCGTCTGGTCGAGCTGCGTGGTCCGCTCCTGCACCTTCTCTTCCAGCCTGTCATGCGCTTCGCGCAGGGCCCGCTCCGCCTGCTTGAGCTCGGTAATATCCTGAATGACGGCCACGGCGCCCGTGGTTTTCCCCTCGCGCCCCACCAGAGGGCTCGTGTTGACCAGGGTGTGGCGGGTCGTGCCGTCCGGCCGCCGGACGAGAAGCTGCTCTTCGGTGTGCATTTCGCCGTAGAGCGCCGAACGGACCAGCGGCAAATCGTCCGGCTCACAGGGCGTGCCATCGAGATGATAGACGCCCATGTCCCGGTAGGATTCGAGGCCTGCGCCCGGGGACATCGAGCGCCCGGTGAGCTCCCCAGCGGCCGGATTTGCGTAACTGAGACCGCCGCGCTCATCCACCACGATGATCGCACTGAGCGCGGTGTCGAGGATGGTCGCCAGCTTCGAGCGCTCCGTCTCCAGTTGGTCGACCAATTCCAATTTTTCGGTCAGGTCCATCATGGAGCCGACCAGCCGCACGGCCCGACCCTGCTCGTCGCGCAGCACCCGCGCCCGGGCCATCACCCAGGCGTAGCTCCCGTCCTTGCGCTGGAAGCGATACCGGGCCGACCACCGGTCCTGGTGGTTCTGGAGAACCCCCTCGAGGGAGGAAACGACCTGCGCCCGGTCCTGCGGGTGGACATGCTCCTGCCACCATTGACGCGAAACGTCCACTTCCTCGGGGGCATAGCCAAAGGCCGTCAGGTAGGCGTCGTTGTGCCAGAAGGTGTCGGTCGCCAGGTCGAAGTCCCAGATCCCGTCGCTGGTGGCTTCGCTGACGAGTTCCAGCCGCTGCAAGGCCTCGATCCGCTTTTCCTCGGCGATCCGCCGCTCGGTCACGTCCCGGGCGAAGACGAAGAGTCGATCACTATCCAGGCGCTGCATCGTGACGTCGACATCCACCAGGCTGCCATCCTTGCGGACGTGCCGCGTCAGAAACTTGTCCCCGCCTTCCTGGAGAGTCTTTTGCAAGTGCCGGGCCACCTCCGCCCGTTGCGTTGGCTCCCAGACATCCAGGACCTTCATCCGGACCAGGTCCTCGCAGCTATGACCGAGCATGCGGCAATAGGTGTCATTCACTTCGAGGTAGCGGCCCTCGGCGTCGAGGATGCAGAAGCCGTCCTGGAGGTTGCGGATGACGGTGGTGTACTTCTCTTCGGCCTGGATGCGGTCCGTGATATCGCGGATCGTCACGAGCACGGTTCGGACGGTCCGGTCCTCATCGAACTCGGGCGCCACGGCGGCGCTGTAGTAGCGCAGACCCCGTGGCGAGTCGCACTGGAACTCGGCCCGCCCGGTTCTCGCCGTGCCGAAGACCTTCTGGATTGGCTCGGTCCAAGTCGCGACCAGATCCTCCGGCGCCTCCAACGCGCCCAGCGTGCGGCCGATGACTTCCTCCGCCGGAATACCCACGGCATCTTCCACGTGCCGACTGGCGTAGACGATGCGCAGGTCCCTGTCGATCCGGACGATGATGTCGGGGGAGTTCTCGGCCAGGGTGCGGAACCGCCGCTCCGAGTCCCGCAGCCGCTGCTCGGCGCGAACTAACCCGGTGACGTCCAGCATGGCCGTGCGGCACTGCACGACCTTGTTGCCTGCCAGCACCGGCCGGCTATGCAGCCGCACCGTCAAATGCACCTGGTCTTTGGCGATCACCTCGATTTCGCATTGTTGGCTCTTGCCGGTCTTGAAGAGGGCGCTGTAATGGAGCCGCCACGTATCCCGGCTGGCCGGCGCGACGTGCAGGCTGAAGGACCGGCCGACAATGCTGGATCGATCCAAGCCGAGCATGGAGGTGGCCGTCAGGTTGGCCTCGACCACCCGGCCGTCGGCGTCGAAGACGAGGTAGCCGACCGGGGCGAAGTCGAACAGATCGGCGTACCTGCTCCGCGACTGCTCCAGCTCGACCTGGGTCTTGCGCAGCTCCTCGTTCTGCATCTCCATCTCGACTTGGTGGACGCGCAGCTCGTGCACGAGCACGGCGACTTCAGCCTCGGACATCTCCTCGACGGCGACCGTTTCGGGATGCAGCCTGTGCTCGGCCTGCTGTCTCAGGCCCTCGGAGGCCTCGGGGGGCTTTTCGTTGTGCTTCTTCATGCCTGGGTTTGTCCCGTGATATCCTCGAAGGCCAGGAGGATGCGGCCGGTGGTTTCACCCTTATGGACCGTCTGGCGGGCGTTGAGCAGCATCGTCCGTTCGCCGATCTGCGGGAAGTCGGCGCGCACCTGGTAATCGTCGAACCGGGTGTTTTGCGGAATGATGTCCTCGAGGAGCTTGCGCAACTCGGGGATGTCCCACTGATTGTTGCCCAATTCGTAGATCCGCCGGCCCAAGGTCTCCTCCGGGCGGACGCGGAAATGCCGGCAGAACGCCGGGTTGACTCCGACAACTCTCAGGCTCTGGTCGAGGATCAACAGCGGCTGGCGGACGGTCTCCACGATGGCCTCGGCAAAGCCGGCGGCCTGCTTGGAGGTTTCGAGCAATTTCTTCTGATCGCTGACGTCGACGAACGTGATCACCGTGCCTTCGATGACGTTCTCGGTGGTGCGATAGGGAATGACCCTCATCTGGTACCACTCGCCGCTGTCGCACGCGATCTCTTTGTCCACCCGCGTCAACGTCTCCAGCACACTGCGGATGTCCGTCAGGAGATCCGGGCACTGCAAGTTGGTGGAGATATCGTCGAGCGGCCGGCCCACATCGCGTTCCATCAGCCGGAAGATCTTGCGGGCCGCCGGCGTAAACCGCCGAATCCGCAGGTCCCGGTCCAGGAACAGCGTGGCGACCTCCGTGGCCCCCAGCAGGTTGTTCAGATCGTCGTACGCTTTGGACAACTCGTCAATCTTCTGCTGATGCTCGGAGTTGACCGTGCGCAGCTCCTCGTTCGTCGATTGCAGCTCCTCGCGGCTGGTGTCCAACTCTTCATTCGTGCTCTGGAGTTCCTCGTTGGTCGATTGCAGTTCCTCGTTGGAGCTTTTGAGCTCCTCGTTACTCGTCTCGAGCTCCTCGATGGTCGTCTGCAGGTACTCCCGGGAGGATTGCAGCTCCTGCTCCAGCTCGCGGATGCGGCCGCCCTTCTCCTGCCCGGGCCCCTCCGTGGGCAGGGGAACCGCGACCGCGCTCTCCGGTTTCTTCTCCTTCAGGTGGCTTTTGAAGACCACCAGCATCAGGTTGTCGTCGGCCCCGGCCTCGGCGACCGGTCGCACGACGATATCCGTCTCGAAGTAGTGCTCGTTGGCGCGGATCTGGATGTCCTTTTCCATCGCGAGGCGCTTCTCGTGGAAGGCTCGTTTGAGCAGCAGGTTGAGCTTGAAATGGATCTCCGGCCGGGCCATCTGGATAATGTTGGTGGTGGGCTTGCCGCTCGGCTGCATGAGATACGGGCTCGTATCGCCGTTGAAATAGACAATGTTGAACTCTTCGTCGACCAGCACGCAGGGCAGGGAGTAATCGCGGAGAATCACGTGTTCGGCGACCTCGGCCACATCGTGCCTCGTTTTGGCGGCGCGGGGTTTCTCCCGCACCACGTCCGGCTCCCGATGATAACCCAGCTCCGCCGCCTCGGGGTCGTAACCGGCCTCGACGGGCTTACGCCGGAAGATCTTGTGCTTGGCGTCGACGGGCGCAAACAGGTCGGCGAACGTCCCGATGGACTCGCTTTCCCCCAGGAAGAGGATCGCGCCGGGATTCAGCGTGTAATGGAACATGGGGATCAGCTTCTTCTGCAGGGTGTTGTCCATGTAAATCAGGATATTGCGGCAGCAGGCGAGATCCAGCTTGGAGAAGGGGGCGTCCTTGATGAGGTTGTGCTTGGCGAAGACGATCGTCTCGCGGATATTGTTCTTGATCTTGTAGCTGTTGCCCTCTTCGATGAAGAAGCGTTTGAGACGCGTCTGCGAGACATCGGCGGCGATGCTCTTGGGATAGAGGCCCCGGCGGCCGGTATTGACGGACTCCTCGTCGAGATCGGTGGCGAAGATCTGCAGCAGGTGATGTTTCTCGTCCCGGGCCATCTGCTCGTGGAAGAGAATGGCGACGGTGTAGGCCTCTTCGCCCGTGGCGCAGCCGGCCACCCAGACTCGCAGCGGAACCTCCGGTGGCTTCTCGATCACCAGGGGCCGGATGACCTGCTCGGCGAGCGCGTCCCAGGCCTCACGATCGCGGAAGAAGTTGGTCACCGTGATGAGCATCTCGCGGGCCAGGATCTCGACCTCCTCGGTCCTTTCCTGCAGCAATTTGATGTAGTGGTCGAGGTCCTCGATCTGGTGCACGGCCAACCGCCGGGCGATCCGCCGCCGGATCGTGTTGCGCTTGTAATGGGAGAAGTCGTGCCCGGTCTGGTTGCGGATCAGCAGAAAGATTCTCTGAAGCTGATCTTCGGACTTCTCCTCCGGTTCCGGGGTCTTGCGCTGTTCGAGATAGGGGTGGCGCATATACTGGGCCAGTTGCTCGCCCATTTTCTCGACGGGCAGGATGAAATCGACCATGCCGGTCTCGATGGCGCTGCGCGGCATGGAATCGTACTTGGCCTGCTCCTCCTTCTGGACCATGGCCATGCCGCCGGCGGCCTTGATCTCGCGCAGGCCCAGGGTGCCGTCGGAGCCGGTACCGGACAGAATGATGGCGATGGCCCGCTCGGCCTCATCCCGGGCCAGGGTGCGAAGGAACGCATCGATGGGCAGATGGGCGCCCGAATGGGGCGGAGGCTCCACCAGAAACAGGACGCCGTGCATGATCGAGACGTCCTTATCGGCCGGGGCCAGATAGATCGTGTTCGGCTCGACTCTCACGCCGTCCTCGATGTCCTTGACGGCCAGGCGCGTATGCTTCTCGATCAGGGATTTCATGACGCTCGTGCGGTCCGTGGCCCGGTGTTGCACGACGACGAAAGCCACGTTCAGCTCGCTCGGCAGGCTGGCGAACATGCCCTGGAGGGCCTCCAGGCCGCCGGCCGAAGCGCCCACGCCCACCACGGGGCAGGGAGCCCGATTATAATCCGGTGCCTCCGGCTCCGCCGGCTGTCCCGCCTGGACGGGCTGCTCGTCCGGCCTTTGCTCGTTCGGAGCCTTCGGTTCCCGTTTACGTCGGGGAGTTTTGTCGCCCTTTTCTCCAGCCATGCCAACTCTCCAATCCTATAGATCCTATAGGTCTCGAATTCCTCCCGTCAGAAGTATTTAATCATCCAATTTACCTACGAGTCCGGCAGGGTGCAAGCGGCGAAGGTTCGATTAAGGATTTTGCCTAGTTAGGCATCGGGAGTTGCCCTATTCCCTCCGGGTGTGGGGCGGGGACTGCGTCGTCGCCCGCGGCGCGTGGGAAATCCTGTTGGGCAATTGAGCACGTTCCTGACTCGTGACGGCCCCGAAATGGCCTAGACTATGTGGGTGGCGGCAGGGCATCCGCCTTCTCTGTCAAGGAGCAAGAGCCAGGAAAGGAGACGCGATCATGTCTGTCGCCAAGATCATCGAGGTCAGTGCCGGCTCGCCGAAGAGCTTTGAAGGTGCGATCGAGCAGGGGATCGCCCGGGCCGCGGAGACCGTTGACGATATCCGCGGCGCCTGGATCAAGGAGATGCAGGTCAAGGTCGAGAACGGGAAGATCACGGAATACCGCGTGGACATGAAGGTCACCTTCGTGATCCACGGGACCTAGGAGCGCGGGACGCTCGGGAGGATACGGCCATGAAAGCGCACGCCCTCATGCTCGCCGTCTTCGGAATCGGCGGCGGTCTGCTGGCCCCAGGGTGCTCCACCTACCACGACCCTGCCACCGGCGAGAAAGCGACGTACGGAATACAGACCCTCAAGGCGCGGCTCGACCTCGATGTCGGGACGCTTTACGCCGCCGCCCAAAGAGCGGCGGTCGAGGCGAATCTCAAGGTGGTGCGGACAGCCGAGGATGGGATATCGGGCGAGATCTGGGCGTATGATGCCCAGCGGGACCTGGTGCAAATCCGGCTGGGGGCGCTGCCGGAGGGCCGAACCTTGCTGGCCATCAACATCGGGGTATTCGGCGACAAGAACAAATCCATCGTCTTGTTCGAGTATATCCTGGACAATCTGAACCGGGCGGAGCGGTTCGCGGCGGCCTGCTCTGGCCCGTGGGCTGACCAAGCCGTCCGCCCCCCGCGCGGCGTGGCACCATAGCCGCAGGGCGCGGCCATGGCACCGACTCTGTCATCCTTCACTCCGCTACGCTCCGTTCAGGATGACAGACAGAGCGCAAGAATTATTCCTAATCGTATCACTTTCGCGCAGCGTGTAGTTGCGTGGCCAGGAGCTGCTTGAGCAGGGCCATGTCCTCCTCCATGCTGTCCCGGGTCTCGGGGACGCGGAAGGCTACGGCCGGATGGTAAGTCAGGAAATACTGCCGGCCGTCGCGCGCGACCACTTCGCCATGGATCTGCCGCAGGCTCCGCTGATCCTTTAGAACCTGCTGCAGGGCAACCCGGCCCAGGAGCACGATGATCGATGGGTCCACCAGATCGATCTGCCGATCGAGCCACGTCGCCTGGCAGATATTCAGCTCGTTCGTGTGCGGCGTGCGGTTGTTGGGCGGCCGGCACTTGACGCACGAGGTGATGTAGACCTCCTCCCGCTTCAGGCCCGCCGTCTCCAGCAGCCGGTTGAGGAGCATCCCGGAGGGCCCGACAAACGGGCGGCCCAACCGGTCCTCTTTGCCGCCGGGGGCCTCGCCGATGAAGAAGACTTCGGCGCCGACCGGACCCTCCCCCGGAACCGCGTGAGTCCGGCTCTTATGCAGGGGACAGCGCACGCAGACCCGAATCCCTTCATCCAGTTCGTGCATTCGCCTTTGCCGTTCTTGCTTGGTCATAAACGCGAATTCCCTGGCGGATGTATCTTCGTTCATCATAACCGGCCGCCGCTAGACCTGCGCGCAGGACGTTGTCTACATGTACACAGGAATTATCCTATGTTCCGCCCCTTCTGAGCCTGTGGTACCATGTGATACGAATTTTGACTGGCTCTTGCGTTCTGCTTGTCATCCTGAACGGAGCGCAGATGACAAAGGCGGTATCACGCACGAACCTCACCGAATCCGTATAGCATACAGCATGGCTTTTGCGGCCGGGAAAGCAGAAGGGCCATGGAAAGCATCTTGAACCAGAGTTATAAGTTGTTGAGCGGCTATTCGATGCCGGTTCTGGGGCTGGGCACCTGGCGGCTGGTCGGCGTAGCTTGCGAGCGCATCGTGAGCGAGGCCCTCGAACTGGGTTACCGGCATATCGACACGGCGGAACTGTACGGCAACGAGGCCGAGATCGGCCAGGCGATTCGGAGCGTCGCGCGGGGGGAGCTGTTCCTCACGTCCAAGGTCAGCAGTGCGAATCTGCGGACGAATGATGTCATTCGCGCCTGCACCGGGTCGCTGGAGCGTCTGGGCACCGGCTATCTGGACCTGTATCTGGTTCATTGGCCAAACGACGAGGTTCCTATCGCCGAGACGATGGAGGGCATGCAGTATCTCGTCGAAGAGGGAATGATCCGGAGCATGGGAGTGAGCAATTTCGACGTGGGCCGCTTGCGGGCGGCGATGGACGCATCCGACATCCCGGTCTGCAACGATCAGGTGGAGTATCATCCGTACCGGCCCCGCCGGGAACTGCCGCAATTCTGTCAAGAGCACGGTGTGGCCCTGACCGCCTACTGCCCGTTGGGAAAAGGCCGGGTCGTTCGCGATCCCACGCTGACCCGAATCGGACAGATGTATGGAAAGTCGGCCTCCCAGGTCAGCCTGCGCTGGCTGCTGCAAAAAGGGGCTATCGTGATCCCGAAGGCCGGCTCCGTCGAGCACCTCCGGGAGAATGCACAGATGGATGGATGGGAACTCACGCCGGAGGATATGCGCCGGATCGAGGAAATGGGGATCGAGATGAAGCTTGTCGATGCCACGTACACGTAGGAGGACGGTGTGAAGAAGACAGCGAGCAGCAACGATGAGATCGCCGATACGCTCGACCACGTAGCCGATTTGCTCGAGCTGGAGGGCGAAAGCAGTTTTCGCGTACGCAGCTATCGCAACGCCGCTCAGACGATCCGCGACCTGGACACGCCGGTCCGTGAGTTGATGAAGCAGGATGGAGAGCACCTGCTCAAGGATCTGCCGGGGATCGGCGATAAGCTCGCGGGCTCGATCAAGGAGATTGCGACCACGGGCCGGCTGGGACTGGCCGAGCGACTCGAACACGAGACCTGGCCCGGCCAGCTCTTTACGCAGGTGCTTGGTATCGGGCCGGAGTTGGCCCGGCGCATCCACGAGCAACTCAAGATCAGCACCCTGGAGGAACTGGAACTGGCCGCGCACGATGGACGCCTGGAGCAAGTGAAAGGAATCGGCCCGGAGCGGGCGGAGGGTATCCGTGTGGCCCTGGCCGGCATGCTCAGTCAGTCGTCGCGGCGGAGACTGCGGCAGGCCATTCGGGAAGAGGCGCCCAGGCAAGAGCGTCCGTCCGTCGATCTGCTCCTGGAGATCGATGACCAGTACCGCCGCAAGGCCGAGCGGGACCAATTGCGCAAAATCTCCCCGAAGCGGTTCAATCCCGAGGGCGAGGCATGGCTGCCGGTCCTGCGCACCCAGCGCCAAGGCTGGAGCTTCACCGCGCTATTTTCCAACACCGCCCTGGCCCACCGCAGCGGCAAGACGCACGATTGGGTCGTGATCTACTACGAGAGGGCGGGCGAGCAGCAGCAAGGCACCGTCGTGACGGCCGAGCGCGGACCGCTGGCCGGCCAACGCGTGATCCGGGGTAGAGAGCGGGAATGCCGCGAGCATTACGGCTTATGAGCCGTGAGTGATGGCCCGATAGGCTTGGCCGATGCCGTCGATGAACATCTGGACCGCTACGGCGGTCAGGACCAGTCCCATCAGCCGCTCGATGGCTGTGAGCGTTCGGCGGCCCAACAGCCGGGCCAGTTGGTCCGCCGATAAAAGGATGATGCCGGAGATGGACCACGCCAACAGCAAAGCCGCCAGCCACTGGGGCCAGTTGGATGGATCGTGGGCCATCAGCAGCATGAGGGTGGCCATGGCCGCGGGGCCGGCGATCAGAGGAACGGCCAGCGGCACAACAAAAGGCTCCTCCACCTCCGCCTCTTCCCCAAAGACCCCTTTGGGGACCGGGAAGATCATCCGCACGGCGATCAGGAACAGGATGATACCGCCGGCAGCGCCCAGCGACCCCTGGGAGACTTGCAGAGCCGCCAGAATGAACTGGCCGAAGAAGAGAAACAGCCCCAGCACGATCAGCGCGATAAACAGCTCGCGGAAGATGATCCGTTTGTGCCTCTCCTCGGGCACGCTGCGAAGCACGACAAGGAACGCCGGGATATTCCCGATCGGGTCAATCACCAGAAACAGCAGCAACGCCGTCGAAAAGATGTCCATATCATCCGTTGCCAGTTCTCAGTGGAATGGTGCGTGATACGCACCTACTGCATGTATGCCTTCAATAGATATTCCTGCAACATTCGTTGCGTGTGGAAGAAGGATCCGTTCAAGGCCAGGGCGAAGAGCATGATGCGCAGGTATCGATCTCGATCTTGGTAGAACATGGGAATGACTACATCCTGCAGCTTGTCGTACAGGGCCCGGGGAGAGGCACAAACGGAATCGATCTTGCGGCTCGTTCGTGCTTTGCCTTTTTCGTTGATCGCCCAGCCGGTCAGGTTCTCGACCCAGCCCTCGATCCACCAGCCGTCGAGGATGCTCAGGGACGGGATGCCGTTCAAGGCGGCCTTCATGCCGCTGGTCCCGGAGGCCTCGTGCGGCGGTTGCGGCGTGTTCAGCCACAGATCGACCCCGGGGATCATGATCTTGGCCACGTCGATGTCGTAGTTCGGCAGATAGACGAGGCGGACCTGCGGCTCCAACCGCTGCGCGGCCTCAAAGATGTGCCGAATCAACTCCTTGCCTGGCTCATCCTGCGGGTGGGCCTTGCCGCCGAAGATGATCTGGAAGGGGCCCGCCTTGGCGGCGATCGTGCGCAGCCGGGCCAGATCCCGGAAAATCAGGTCCGCCCGCTTATAGGCGGTCGCGCGTCGGCCGAAGCCGATGGTGAAGACCTCCGGATCGAGCCGCACCTTATTTTGAGCGGCGATCGTGCGGATCAACTTCCCCTTGCACTTCGTGTGCGCCTCCCAGAGTTCTTCCGCCGGGATGCTCAGCGCGTAGCGAATGCTGAAGTTGTCCGCCCGCCAGGCGGGAATGTAATGATCCAGCAGCCTTTGGACCGGCGGCGCGGTCCACGTGGCGGCGTGCACCCCGTTGGTAATCGCCTCGATGCGATATTCGCTGAACATCTCCTGCGATACTTCGCCATGCCGCCGGGAGACGCCGTTGACGTAATGGCTGAAATTCAGCGCCAGATAAGTCATGTTCAGCAAACGGCTGTCGCCGGTCAGTTCTCCCTGGATGTTCCAGATCTTGTGCCGGCCGATGACTTTGCGCACCAGTTCCATCGGGAATTTGTCATGGCCGGCGGCCACCGGGGTGTGCGTCGTGAAGACACATTTCCTGCGCACGCTCTCGAGATGCTCGGGCTTGATCTTCTTGCCGCCGGAGCGGCTCAGTTCCTCATCGAGCAATTGGACGATCAGGAAGGCGGCGTGGCCCTCATTCATGTGGAAGCGGTCGATCTGATCATATCCGAGCGTGCGCAGCAGGCGGACGCCGCCGACACCGAGCACATATTCCTGGCAGAGCCGGTATCGTTGGTCGCCACCATACAGGTAATGGCTCAACTCCCGATCTCGTTGATCGTTGGCGGGCAGGTCGGTGTCCAAGAAGAACACCGGCACGACAAAGCCGGCCATGCCGACGACATCATATTGCCATGCCCGCACCTTGACTTCCCGTTTCTCCAGGAGGACCGTGACTTGCTCATCCCGCCGGCGCAGGTGCTGGGCGACATTCCATAAGTCCGGCGTTTCGACCTGCCGGCCGGCGGCATCCAACTCCTGATGAAAATAGCCTTTGCGGGCGAGCATCGTTACGGCCACCATCGGCACTTCCATGTCGGCGGCCGTCTGAATCGTATCCCCGGCCAGAATGCCCAAGCCGCCGCTATACGTGGGCATGTCGGACCGCAAGCCGATCTCCATGGAG
Source organism: Planctomycetota bacterium (assembly GCA_023481165.1). Lineage (GTDB taxonomy): Bacteria > Planctomycetota > Phycisphaerae > Sedimentisphaerales > Anaerobacaceae > PLanc-01. The sequence goes on from JAMCWO010000329.1 coordinate 29,415, forward strand.
AAGTAGGCAATCGAAGGGCGGCGGGGGGGTATTGAGAATTTCTGATCCATCATAAATCCAAGTTCCATCTTTGCAGAGGGGTTTTTGCCATTTCCTTATGCCCAAGAACCTCGACCATGGCCGAGACCCAAGAGCTCGCCTTATCTTTACGAGCCTAAAGCAGAATACCTGCGGCATCTGCGAGGGCTTCTGCTTACCGTGTTTTTCGTCCGGCGTCAAGGGCCGTGAATTCACAACCGTATTTATGCGGAACTTGCCTATGGGAGTAAACCGGTCGCAGGCCGGTAAGCTCTCTGGTATATCTGAACTCAAGGAGACCCATGATGCTCGCCAGCCTGACAGAACTGAGAAGCTATTATGCGGAAGGCACGGACGGAGAGATCGGACGAATCGCCGATTTGTGCTTTCGCGAAGATGAGTGGATCGTGCGGTACATCGTCGTGGACATGGAGGACCTCGATCGCGAGGCGCTGCTGCTCTCGGCCTATCTGGGCAGTCTGAATCGGGAGAAGCACACGCTTGCGGCCGATATCCGGCGGGATCAGGTGGCCAATACGCCGCCGTTCGACCGCGCGGAGCCGCTGACGCGGCGGGATGAGCAGGAGTTGCACAACCTCTACGGTTGGCCGGTCTACTGGTGGGAGCAGGAGCACGAGATCACGCCCATCGGCGGCCTGTGGGATGAGCCGGTCCAGGAGTCGGAGAATCCGGATGGACCGGAGGAAGCGGGACCGGAGTTGCTCTTCGTCGGCGATCTGATCGAGGTCTATAGCATTCAGCCGGAGGGAGGCGAGATCGGAACGCTGCAGGACATAATCGTGGAAGACGAAGGTTGGACCGTACCATATCTGGTGGTTCGTTTGGAGTCGTCCGGACACCGAGTGCTGCTGGCCTCCGACTACGTGCAGATGATCGACGTGGGGGCCAGAAGCATCCAGGTGTCCGTACCCCGAGAGGCGGTTTTGAATAACCCTGTGATTGCCTCGGAAGAACCGATCACGCCGCAATTGCAGCAAAGTCTGCGGGAGTATTACGACCAGTATTCCCGGTGACGGTCGCCTGCGAATTCGTGGCGGGGAGAATCAGCGCTTTCCTTAGTTCTGACACCCGCGCCGCCAAAGTAAATAAAATTGGAGCGGAAGATAGGTATAGTCCGTACGACAGCGGTTGTGCGAAAGGAGCGAATCATGGCTGTCGGTATGCGTTCGAGCGAAAACAGCGAGAATCAAACCGTGAGCCGGCTGGATCGCGATGGCCGGATTGCGGACAATATTGTCGCGGCGTTGGAGTTGAGCGTCCCCGACGATGTCGGCTCCATCGACGTGCGTGTCAACGACGGAGAAGTAACCTTGTCCGGCGCTGTCTCGAGTCTCCTGGCTTTTCGGATCGCGCAGAAGTTCGCCGAGAGCACACCCGGCGTGATTGCGGTCAACAACGATCTGGAGATCCATTGAGCGGCCCGGAGGCCGGACAGGCCGTTACATCAGGAAAGCGAGGCTTGTGATGACAACGACACCAACAGGCGTGAGAACGTTTGATCAATCTCTGGAGACCACGCGCGAGTGGCTCCAGGCGGTGCAGGAGCAAATGGGACTCGATGACGAGCAGCGGGCGTTCCGGGTCCTGCGCGCCGTCCTGCAGACCTTGCGCGATCGACTGACGGTGGAGGAGGCGGCTCAATTCGCGGCGCAACTGCCCATGCTCCTGCAGGGAGTGTATTATCATGGGTGGACCCCCACGGGCAAACCGCTGAAGATCCGCACCCGGCAGGAGTTTCTGGATAAGGTGGCCGAGGGCTTGATGCGCCAGCACGATCCGGAAGAGGCCTGCCGCACCGTGTTTCGCGTGCTCGAGGACAGGATGCCCGGCGGCGTGATTGAGGATGTCAAACGCATTTTGCCCGAGCCGATACGGGATTTGTGGCCTTAATGCCGGCTCGGGAGGGAGGCCCACCATGAAAGTCCCTCTAGAGATTGTGTTCAAAGGGATTGAGCACTCGGACGAGGTCGAGGCTCTGATCCGGGAGGAAGCGGACAAGCTCGAGAGAACCTGCCATTATATGATCCATTGCCGAGTCGCGGTGGAGAAGAGACAGGAGCACCAGGAAGTCGGGAATCCCTACCGGGTTCGCATTGATATGACGGTCCCCCCCGGCCACGAGTTGGTGATCAGGCGCGAGCCCAGCAAAGGGGATATGCACGATCCGCTGGACATTGTGATCAAGCACGCCTTCGCCGCGGCGGCCCGGCAGTTGCGCAAGCTCGTGGAGCAGCAACGGGGCGATATCAAGACCCACCCGGAGCAGCAGGTCATGGCCGTGGTGCACAAGTTGTTCCCGCAGGAGGGCTATGGCTTCTTGCGGACGGTGGACACGCAAGACGAGATCTACTTCCACCGCAACAGCGTGCTGCACGATGAGTTCGATCGGCTCAAGATCGGCCTGGGCGTCCGCTATACGGCGGAGCTTGGGGAAAAAGGACTCCAAGCGACGTCGGTGCAGATCGTGGATAAACCGCGAACCCCGGTAGAGGCTCCCTTCCGAGGATGAGAGCGAAAGAACGATCGTTACGGCTCCGACGAAGTCAGGCCTTCCTGAATCGCGTATTTCGTGAGCTGCGCGACGTTGTCGATCTCCAGCTTGTTCATGACGCGGAGTCGATGCGCCTCGACCGTTTTGGGGCTGATGTGCAGCCGCAGGGCGATCTGCTTGGTGGTACGGCCCTCGGCCAGCAGTTGCAGCACTTCGCGCTCCCGCTGGGTGAGCAGCGAGAAAGCGGTCGGCTCGATCTTTTCTTCGGTGCGCATGAGGTCTTCGACCACGACGTTGCTGATGGAGGGACTGACGTAGGTCTTCCCGTCCGCCACGGTGCGCACGGCCCGTGCCAACTCGTCGAAATCGCAGTCCTTGAGCAGGTATCCGGAGGCGCCGGCGCGAAACATCTCCGTCACGTAGCGTTTCGCCGAGTGCATGGACAGGGCGATCACCCTCACGCCGGGCGCTTCCCGTTGGATCTCGCGGGTGGCCTCGATGCCGTTCAAGTCCGGCATGCTGATATCCATCACCACAATATCCGGCTGCAGTTCGCGCGCCAGCTCCACCGTGGAATGCCCATCGCTGGCTTGGCCGACGACTTCCATGTCATCCTCCTGCTGCATGGCCCGGCTCAGACCATGACGCACAATGGCGTGGTCGTCGGCAAGTACGATTCGAATACTCATAACATCGTCCCTCTTCTCTGCGCGGGTCTGCCAAATCCGACGCGCAGCCGTACTGCCAATTCTACCTGTGCGTCGGGCATTCCCGTCCTTCCAGTGGACCGGCGCCCTCGGAGCGACCGTACTGTGTCCTTAACGGCCCATACTAAGTCGTCCTGTCGGCGGTGTCAATCATTCAAGGTATTTACGCGTCAATTTTCTCCATGTCATCCGGAAGATTGATCGATTTCCCGATATGGCGGCGCCGGGCGATGTGATATGCCAGCATCTGTCGGCTGATGCAGGAGAATCTCACCCTATGAGGAGAGTCATGATGCGAGGCGACAAGGTCAGGTCGAGCCGGATAGGATTCTATTGTGCCCTCCTGGGCGTCTGGGGCACGCTCTTGTTCGCTTCCGTGCAGCCCAGCGACGGAGGGCCACAGAGCCCCGCCCGGGATTCTCCGCGTGCCGCCGCCCCTCAGGAGAGCATCGCCCTTCTCAAACGCATGGGCAGCGCGTTCGCCTCCGTGATGGAGCGAGTCTCTCCGGGCGTGGTGGGAATCCAGTCGGAAAGGAGAATCCTGCGGGCGACGCCGGAAGAGCCCGCCGACGGGCCCCTCGACCCCTTCAGCGAGGACTTCTTCGACTATTTCTTTCGCCGGCGCGCCCCCCAGGAGGACTCCGCGCGACGGGAGTATACCCGGAAAGCGCAAGGCTCCGGCTTCCTTATTTCCGCGGATGGCTTCGTTCTGACCAACAATCACGTCGTCGCAGACGCCGATAAGATCGTGGTCGAGTTGGTGGACGGCCGCACGATGGACGCGCAGGTCGTGGGCACCGATCCGGAATCCGATGTGGCGGTCGTCCGGATCCGGGCCGACGGCCTGACGCCGGTGGCATTGGGCAATTCCGATGCCTTGGAGGTCGGCGAGTGGGTGCTGGCCGTCGGGAATCCGCTGGGTCTGAGCCATACGGTGACGGCGGGCATCGTCAGCGCCAAACACCGCAGCGGCTTCAATGTCACCACGTACGAGAATTTCATCCAGACCGATGCGGCGGTCAACATGGGCAACTCCGGCGGGCCGCTCGTCAATCTCAACGGCGAAGCCGTCGGCATGAACACGTTCATCCTCGGACCGGCCGGCGGGAATATCGGGATCGGGTTTGCCATTCCGATCAACATCGCCCGGGAGGTTGCCGACCAACTCATCAAGACCGGTGCCGTGGAGCGGGGCTACCTGGGCGTCATTCCGCAGGACCTGACGGCGGAGTTGGCCGAGGCGTTCGGACTCAAGGGGACCAAAGGGGCAGTTCTGAGCCAGATCACGCCGGACTCGCCGGCCGGCCGGGCCGGCCTGGTGCATGGGGACATCGTGCCGGAGTTCGATGGGGTGGCGATTGCCTCCGCCACGCAATTTCGCAACCTCGTGGCCAGCCGCAAGCCGGGAGTCACTGTCCCGATGGTGGTCTGGCGGGACGGCCAGCGCCGGACGGTGGATGTCACGCTGGAGAAGCGCCCGAGCGCCGAGGAACTCCGCGGCGAGCGCCGGGAACCGCCCAAACGCCCTCCCGAAGAGCCGCCCCGACGGCTTGGTCTGAGCGTGCAGGATCTGACGCCGGAGGCCGCGGAACGCGCGAAGATCAAGGAGCGGACGGGCGTGCTCATTGCCAAGGTCTCGCCCGGCTCCGAAGCGGCCCGGAAGGGACTGCGTGAAGGATACATCATCAAGGAAGTCAACCGGCGCCAAATCAATAGCGAGCAGCAGTTCAAAGAGGCGGTTTCCACGGCGCTGCGCGAGGGGAACCGTCTCCTGCTGCTGATCACCGATGGTCGGGTCAGTCTGTATGTCGTGCTGAACCCGGCACAGGAATAACTGACCCCGTGACAGGAATCATCGTAAGGGCGAATGATGATTCGCCCCTACCGGAGCAAATCCCGACGCGCCGCAGCGCTGCGGGAGTTTTGACCAGGAGGAGCACATGAAAGCGTTGATTCTGACGGCCAGCGGCGTAGAGGACTGCGAATTATTCTACCCCTATTATCGTTTTAAGGAAGAGAACATCGAAGTGGACGTGGCCAGCCCGGAGGGCGAGAAGATCCTGGGCGAGCACGGCTACAGCCTGGAGGCCAACCTGCCGTTTGCCGATGCCAACGCCGAGGATTACGACCTGCTCTTTCTGCCCGGAGGCAAGGGACCGGAGAAGGTCCGTCTTCAGCCGGAGGCCGTGGAGATCACCAAAAGGATGTTCGAGTCGGACAAAATCGTCACCGCGATCTGTCACGGCCCCCAGGTGTTGATTTCTGCTGACGTCGTGCGTGGCAAACGAGCGACCTGCTGGCCGGCGCTGCGCGACGATTTGAAGGCGGCCGGGGCCGAGTACCTCGACCAGGAAGTGGTGGTAGCCGGCACTCTGATCACGAGCCGTTACCCGCCCGACCTGCCGGCCTTCTGTCGGGAGGTCTTCGCAGCGGTGCGGCAGGCTGTGTGAGGTAATGACTATGGCGATCCAACTGAAAAGAGCCTACGAAAAGCCGCAGAAAAGCGACGGTTTCCGAGTTCTGATCGATCGCATTTGGCCGCGCGGGGTCCGCAAAGAGGACTTGAAGCTCGATCAGTGGCTCCGGACCCTGGCCCCGAGCACGGAGCTGCGCCAATGGTTCGGCCACGATCCCGCCAAATGGGACCAGTTCCGCCGGCGCTATTGGCAGGAGCTCGACACCCATCCCGAGGAGATCGAACTCCTGCGCCAGAAGATGCGCGCGGGCCCGTTGACGATCGTCTTCGGCTCCCGCGAGGAACGCTTCAATAACGCCGCCGCGCTGAAAGAATACCTGGAGAAGCGACCGGTGCGGGCGCGGCGATCTAAGCGCGTCGTTGTCGGCGCACGATGAGATCTTAGGTCTGCGGCTCGTCGTCAGGCAACTTGGGCGGGGCGGGGAGATCGGAAGAGCA
>JAMCWO010000329.1:35575-66318 GCA_023481165.1 Planctomycetota bacterium
TACACCCAGTCGTCCGGCGGGGGGCTCGGGGACGCTGGGGCCGGTGGCGATGACCCGGGTCTCGCGGAGTCCTTCGAAGCCCTTCAACTGCTCCGTCATGCGGCTGAGCCGCTGCTCGACGAGCCAGTGGATCGTATCTTCTTCCTCCGGCGCGCCGGCCTTGTAGCCCGTGAGCAGTTCCAGCCCTTCGTCAATCCTGCGGATCGGGTAGATGTGGAACACGCCATCGGCGATCGCCTGCTGCACATCCTTGCGGAGGATCAGATTCCGGACGTTGCTCTGGGGGATGCAGACTCCCTGGTGCCCGGTCAGACCTACCTGGCGGCAGACATCGAAGAACCCTTCGGTCTTCTCGTTGACGCCACCGATGGCCTGGATCTGGCCCCATTGATTTACGGAGCCCGTCACGGCGATGTCTTGGCGAAGGGGGATCTGGGCGAGGTTGGAGATCAGGGTGTAGAGCTCGGCCGCACTGGCGCTGTCGCCCTCGACGCCGCTGTAGGTCTGCTCGAAACAGATACTCGCGGAGAGCGTCAGCGGCCGGCTGCGCCCGTACTTGTTGCGCAGGTAGCCGCCGATGATCAGGACCGCCTTGTCATGCGTCCGCCCGGAGAGCTTGGCCTCGCGCTCGATGTTGATCAGACCTTCCGAGCCCAGACCCACTGAAGCTGTCACCCGCGTGGGCCGGCCGAACGCGTAATCGCCCAAGTCGATCACCGCCAAGCCGTTGACTTGGCCGATCTTGCTTCCCTGCACATCGACCAGCAGCGTGCCTTCCTCGATCAGTTCGCGAATTTTCTCCGCAATGCGGTCGGACCGGTAGACACGGCTCTTCAACGCCTGCTCGACGTGCAGCGCCTCCACCAGCTCGGAGTTCTGGTTGCGCGCGAAGTAGTCCGCCTCGCGGATCAGGTCCGCCGTTTGTCCGAAATGGGTCAGCAGCTTGCTTTTATCGCCCACTTCCCGGGAGCCGAACCGGATGATCTCCCCGACGGCTTCCCGCGTGAAGGGGTGCAAGTGCTCGTCCCGCACGGTCGTGGCGACAAAGCGGGCGTACTGCATCTGCTCCTGCTCGCCCCGGGGCATTTCGGTGCCGAAATCGGCCTTGACCTTGAACACGAGACCGAACTCCTCGTCGTAGAACCGCAGCATGTAGTACAGCATGGGATTGCCGACCACGACGACCTTGGTATTGATCGGGATCGGCTCGGGACGCAACTCCCCGATGCTGAAGGGAATCCAGGGGTTGACGGTCTCGATCTCCATGCAGCCGCTCTTGAGCGCGCGCTTGAGGCTTTTGTAGACGAAGGGTTCGGTCAACGCGTCCTCGATGTTGAACACGAGATAGCCGCCGCTGGCGCGGAGCAGGCTGCCGGCCTTGATCTGGGTGAAGGTGGTCACGAGGCGGCCCCGTCGGTCGACCGTGCGGTCGATACTGCCGAAGAGGTTGCGGTACGTGGGCGCCTCTTCCACCAGAACCGGCGCCGTTTTCGCCTGGCTGTTGTCCACGATGACGTTGACTTGGTATTCGAGAAGCTGGTACTCGCCGTCCGTGGCGAGCATGCCCTGCACCTGCGGCGGGACCGCCTGAGCCGTGCCGCCGTCGCGAAAATCGGAGAGATTGTCGAGAGCGTAATTCCGCACGCGGTCGAGGTATTGCAGCAAACGCTCGTTGTCGGCGTACGATTGTTTGATGGCGTCGATGAGCGGCGTGACGACATAACTGGCGAACTGCCGCTCGACGCCGCGCACTTCTTCGCCGAGGTTCTGCAGCATCTCGCGCTGGTCCTGCATCATTCGGCCGACTTCCCGGGCCAATTCCTTCTCCCCCTCGCCGATCCGCTCCCGCTCTTCCGGTGCCAGCGTTTCCAGTTGCTCCGGGTTCTCGGCGATCTTGCCGCCGATGTAGGGCAGGAAGGAGATCTGCCCGTTCGGCGTGAACACGACTTCGAACCCGCGATTCTTGGCCATCTCGGTCAGCCGGTTCGTGTATTCCTCGAGCTTCTTCTCGTATTTGCGGCTGAGCTGGTCTTTCTCGTCCCGGAAATCCTGCTGGCGAAACGCCTTGGGCAGCGATTCTTTCAGCCGTGAGACGAGCCGCTCCATCTCCTTTTCAAGCTGTCGGCCCTGGCCCGGCTTCAGGCGGATGGCCCAGGGCTGGTCCGCATCATCGAAGTTGTGCACGTACACCCAGTCGTCCGGCGGGGGGGATCCCTCGAGACGCTTCTGCAGCATGTCCTTGATCGTCTCAATCTTGCTGGTCCCGGTCAGTCCGGCAGCGTAGATGTTATACCCGCGCTCCGGCACGCCCAAGCCCACCTCGAACCCGGAAATGGCCCGATTCTGGCCGGTGGTCTCCTGAACCGGCCCCATCCAGTTCCGCCGTGGTCTGGAACTTCAGGGCCTTCCAGTCGACGGCGGGATCCGTATCCCGGGCGGGCAATTCCGCCACGGGTACCGCCGTCTGAAGCTGCTGGTATCCCAAATCGAGAGTTGCCGTGTCTTGCGTCTCGTTCTGCTGGAGATGATCCATGATCGCGGTTCCCATCATTGCATCTTTTTGTTTTTGGGTACGGTCACCGTCAGCACACCCTCGTGCCAACGGCTCTCGATCTTCCTGTTTTCAATATTGGCATCGAACTCAAAGGTGCGCACGAACCGGCCGTCGGGTCTCTCGCACAGGTGGGTCGTGACCTCTTCGCATGGCCCCAACTGCCGCTGGCCTTCGATGGCGAGGATTTGCCCTTCGACCAGGACCCGGACATTCTCGGCCTTGACTCCGGGCAAATCCATCTCGATGATGAAGGCCTCTTTGTCTTCGCGAATATCGACGGCCGGATTCCAGCGCACAGCCCCCCAAGGCCGATGAATCATCTCGTCGAACATGGAATGAATTTCGTAATGGCTCAGATACAAGCCGCGCCGTTCGACGATGCCGTGGCGCCGGTGGACCTGGATTCTGCGATTGCGATCCCCTGAGATATCCATTGTGCACCTTTCTTTCCCCCGCAGCGCCGCTGCGCGTCGGGCCAAGTCTCACCGCACGATTCAGTCCTCGCAGCGTCGCAGCGCCGGGCGTGAATCGTGGGGGAGCCCTTTCCGGCAAACTACGCTTGGCAAAGGGTGCCCGCCATGAGGAAAATCCCAGGAATGTTCCGCCAAACACGGAGTTGCGTCTTGCGTAGTAATACTTTACGCGCAGGACGACGAAGGGCGCGAGGCCATCCGCCAGAATTGAGCATATTCCTTAGTTGCAGGGCGCAGGCCAGAGCCGTAGTATAGGGCAGTGGGGTAATGATCAGCAGTCGATACGATCAGATTCTTGCCTGCGCCAGGCAAGATCAGACAAATGGCGCGGCACTTCTTAACAGAGAGATGCGTGGCCGAAAAGCCACGCATCTTTCTTATCCGGTCCGCCGTAAGCGGAACAGGAACCCGCCTGACGGATAAGAACGCAGCGACACGGTAATGAACATCTGGATGATGACCAATACCTTCACGCCGTTCGTAGGCGGCGTGGCGCGGTCCGTGACGGCGTTCGCACGCGAGTGCCGCCAAGCCGGTCATCGCGTCATGATTGTGGCCCCGGTCTTCGAGGGAATGCCGGTCCAAGAGGAGGATGTAATTCGCGTGCCGGCGCTCCAGAATTTCAACGGGAGCGACTTCTCGCTGGCCCTGCCCGCGCCGGGGATCCTCGCGCCGCATCTCGAGGAATGCCCGCCGGACATCGTGCACTCCCATCATCCGCATCTATTGGGCAATACAGCGGTCCGGATCGCGAGCCGGTTTAGTCGTCCGCTGGTCTTTACCCACCATACGACGTACGAACAGTATGTCCACTACGTGCCGACCGGCGCGAGCCGGCTGCGCGAGTTCGTGATCACGCTGGTAACCGGGTACTGCAACCTGTGCGATTGCGTCATTGCCCCCAGCCAGAGCGTCGCTTCGATTCTCCGGGAGCGCGGCGTCCAGACCCCGATTGAGGTCCTTCCCACCGGCGTGGACCTCGGCCAATTCGCGCAAGGCGATGGTCCGGGCTTCCGCCGCGCGCACCGCATCCCCCAGCGGGCCTTCGTCGCTGGCTACGTTGGACGCCTGGCGCCGGAGAAGAATCTCGCCTTTCTGGCGGAGGCGGTGAGCGCCCAGATTGCCCAAACCCACTGCGGGCACTTCCTCGTGGTGGGGTCGGGGTTGTCGCCCCGGGGCATTTCGGTGCTCTTTGCGAGAAGCGGTCAGAGGGGGCATCTGCACCTGGTAGGCTCCCTGGACGGGCAGGATCTGGTCGATGCCTATCACGCGATGGATGTCTTCGTTTTCGCCTCCCGCAGTGAGACGCAAGGCATGGTGCTGACGGAAGCCATGGCGGCCGGAAAGCCGGTGGTGGCGCTGGATGGGCCCGGGGTTCGGGAAGTCGTCCTGGATGGGTACAACGGTTGTTTGCTCCTGTCCGAGCGCGAGGAGGATTTTGCGGCGGCCCTTGGCCGGATCGTGTCCGCCTCTGCTCTGGAGCGCCGCCGGCTGGAGGCGGCGGCGCGGGAGACGGCGCAGCAATTCTCCATGGACCGATGCGGACGCCGGCTCGTGCGCCTCTATGACAACCTGGTGAGCCAACAGCCGCGCGAGCCGAAGGACGAGAGCTCTTGGCATCACGCCATGGAAGAGATCAAGGCGGAATGGGAATTGCTCAAGAACATGGCCGAGGCGGTCGGCCACGCGATCCGCAAAGAAGCAAGTGCGAAATCTGAGGTTTGATATCTGATGGCGGAGCCGCAAATGGATCATCGCACCTCCCACTTCCCATTTCCGCGTTGGTTCAGTCGTAGCGAGTGGCTGATCCGTCTGCTGCGACTGGCCAAGACGCCGGGTTCGGCGGGCGAACCCGGGCTGGTGCTCATCCAGATCGATGGGCTTTCCCGGGGCCAGTTCCAACGCGCGCTGGATGAGGGGCATCTTCCCTTTCTGGCCCGACTCCTGCGGGAGCGGGGGTACAGGTTGCACTCCCTCTATAGCGGCATGCCGTCGAGCACGCCGGCGATGACCGCAGAACTTCTGTACGGGGTGAAAGGCGCGGTCCCTTCCTTCAGTTTCTACAGCCGGCCCAACCGGGCGATCTTTCGGATGTTCGACGCCCGGCCGGCCCGCCAAGTCGATCAACGGCTGCGGGGCCAAGGGCCGCCCCTGCTGGTGGGCGGCAGCGCCTATGCCTGTATCTACACGGGCGGGGCGGCCGAGACCCATTTCTGCGCCTGCACGATGGCCCTGGACGATCTGCTGCGGCGGCGCTATCCGCTGCGGCTGTTCATCATCCTGCTCTTCAGCGTCTACAGTCTGATACGCGTGGGCGTTCTGTTGGCGCTCGAGTTCCTCCTGGCTCTGTTCGACTGTGCCCGCGGCCTGATTGCCGGCCAGGATCTGTGGAAGGAATTGAAATTTGTTCCCTCCCGTGTCGGGGTGTCGATCCTGATGCGGGAACTGGCGACCATCGGGGCCAAGATCGACGTGGCACGCGGCCTGCCGGTAATCTACCTGGACTTGGTCGGCTATGATGAGCAGGCCCACCGCCGCGGACCCGGCTCGCGCTTTGCGCACTGGTCGCTCAAAGGCATCGACGGGGCGATTGCCCGAATTTGGAAAGCGGCCCAGCGGTCCTCCCAGCGGCCCTACGGCGTGTGGGTCTTTTCCGACCATGGCAGCGAAGCGACCGTCTCCTACCTGCAGAAGACCGGGCGGACTTTGCAGGAGGCGATCACGGCGGTCTTCGGGGGAGCCTTCCAGACCTTTGTCGGAGAACACGATGTCGTCGGGACACCCTTCCACAGAACCCGTCGATCGCTGGCGGGCCGATCCAGCATCCGGCCGCGCGTGACGCGCTCGCGCGAGAGCGGCAAACCCCTCATCGAGCATCGTGAGCCCATCGTGGCCGCGATGGGACCGATCGGGCATGTCTATATCGATCAGCAACTGGACCCTGAGGAACGAAGCCGGTTCGCCCGGTCTCTCATCGAGCGGGCGCAAATCCCCACGGTGGCCGCCGTCGAGGACCGGGATCATGTTCGGGTGTGGACAAAAGAAGGGCAGTTCATCCTGCCTGATGATGCCGCACTCGTATTTCCCCGCGAGCATCCGTTTCTGGCGGACCTGGTAGCCGACCTGATGGCTGTGTGCCGGCATCCTGATGCGGGAGACTTCGTACTCTGGGGCTGGGATCGCTCCGGGCTCGCTTGTGCCTTTTCCATGGAGAGCGGCTCTCACGGTGGGCCGGGCCTGGAAGAGACACACGCCTTCGCTTTGCTGCCGGCAGAGGCTCCGATCCGGGTCGGGGCGAAAGGCTATCTGCGGCCGCTCGATCTGCGCCAAGCAGTGTTAGAGTACCTGGGACGGGTGCCTCACTCTGGAATGAGCCGACCCCCGGCCGCTTCTGCACGCGTGGGCGCGCAGAATGCCGTGCCGGTCCACTCCATGCCGCAAAGCCTGCTTGTCACACTGCCTGTGGCGCAGTCAGCTTGGCCTTGAGGTCAATCTTCGTGGCCGCCAGCGCCTTGGAGACCGGACAGGTCTCTTTGGCCGTTTCAGCCTGTTCCAGGAACGTGTCTTCATCGATATCCGGCACCGTGCCCTGGGTATCCAGCTCGATTCGGGTAATGGCGAAACCATCACCTCCTTTTTCGATCCACACCCGGGCGGTAGTTTCGATGGCCTCTGGAGTATAGCCTGCCTGCGCAAGATTGCCTGCCAGGGCCATCGAGAAACAGGCGGCGTGCGCGGCGCCGATCAATTCCTCCGGGTTCGTGCCGGGGCCGGACTCGAAGCGCGATTGGAAGGAATACCGGCCTTGGAAGCTGCCGCTGCCCAGCGCCACGGTGCCGGTACCTTCTTTCAGGTTGCCTTGCCACACGGCCTTGGCTGTTCGCTCTGCCATATCCTGACTCCTTTCGGGACCCTCACCGCTCCACAACAATCGCGGAGGTGGGGCATTCATCCGCTGCTTCCTGGGTGGCATCCTGGTATTCCTCGGGGATCTCGTCCACTTTGACATGGGCGCGATCTTCTCCCATCTCGAAGACCTCCGGGCAGATTTCCACGCACCGGCCGCAGGAAATGCAGTCTTCCGTCACGCGGGCTTTCATAGTGCTCTCCTTGTCAACCATCCTCCCTGGTTCCGGCCGCGTTCGCGAGGGCCTCCGCAGGATGATCCTCCGTCCCGCCCAGGGTCATGGCGTACTTCACGGGGGTCGTCGTCAGGTTCAGACCCGCCGAAACCGCCCGGGCGATGTCGCAGTCCGTGATCGCGCCAATGATTTCGTTGTCTTCCACTACAGCCAGACGATCGACCTCCAATGCCTTCATCCGGGCCGCGGCCTCGCTGACCATGGCGCTGGAACTGATTTTCTGGGCCTGACTGTCCATGCTCAGCCGTACCTCCACGCGTTACTCATACGCACCTGACCTTCGAGGGTTCCCTGTTGACCCCACGAAATACACGAAATAGCGTTTCCGAGCGCTGCGGCAAATGGGCAATCTGCTCAATGTGCCCGGAAGAGCAACCGCCGATGCGCTCTGACAGATGGCCCGGAACCGGCCCGAATGAGCAAATCTGAAGGACGAATCGGGGAGAAAACCGGCGCTGGGCGGCCTGTGCTTCACGGTTTACTGTTGCTCAGTGACGCACGGATCAACGTGCTTGAAGCGCCAACCGTCGATAGGAGACCATAGAGCGATGCTTCGTAGCCTTAACCATCTGGTGGGTTTCGCGTTAGGTGCGAAGGGGGGCGAAGTAGGTACGGTGTACTCGTTCCTTTTCGAGGCCCCCGGCTGGCACGTCCGCTACTTCGTCGTGGACACGGGCCGCTGGTGGCCGGGGCGAAAAGTGCTCATCGCTCGGAATGCCGTGGCTCGGCCGGACTGGCAGGGCCGGGTCTTCCATGTCAATCTGAGCCAGGAGCAGGTTCGCAACGCACCCGAGATTGACACCGAGAAACCTGTAGCGCGGCAGCGGGAACTCGAGTTGCACCGCCACTATGGCTGGGCGCCCTATTGGGGGCCGGTCCACGGCCTCGCCGTCGCCCCGGAGCACCACGTGGAAGTGCAGGCACAGCAGGGGCCGGGGACCGCCATCCTGGTGGAAACGCCGGGCGAGTCGAAGCTGCGCAGCACTCGGGAAGTCACAGGTTATCGTATTCACGCTACGGATGGTCCGATCGGCCATGTCGCGGATTTCATCATCAGCGATGACGACTGGATGATCCGTTATCTGGCCGTGGATACCCGGAACTGGCTGTCAGGCAAGAGTGTTCTGATCTCACCGGAGTGGGTGCGGGACATCGGCTGGGAGGACAGGGAGGTGCGGGTTGATGTCCCCAAACAGACGATCGAGGATAGTCCCCCATACGATCCTTCCGCTCCTGTGAACCGGGAGTATGAGATGCGACTATATGATTACTACGGCCGCCCCAAGTATTGGGCGTGAAGCGGTTGGGTGGCAGCGGCCGGCGGAGTCTGGGCCCCCAATCGCGATGTATCGCGATTGGGAACCCTCTTCGGAGCTTGCCGATGGTGTGTCAACGTAGACACGAGCCATCGGCACGCTGACGCTTGCCGCTGCCACCCGCCCGTGGACAAGGATGAGCCAGTGCCCATTCATAACAGTGACATAGAAGAGATTCTCGACACGGTCGCCAATCTGTTGGAGATCAAGGGCGAGAATCCCTTTCGGGTCAGAGCGTACCGTAATGCGGCGCGGACCATTCAGGGACTGTCTCAAAGCGTTGCGGAAATGGTCCACACGGGTCAGGACTTGTCCGAGCTGCCCGGTGTGGGCAAGGATCTGGGGGACTATCCTCGATCGTCTGTGGAGACGGGGACTCTCTTGCTTCTGAAAGAGTTGCAGGGCGAGCTGCCCGCCGGTTTGACGGACCTGATGAAGGTGTCGGGGCTGGGGCCGAAGCGCGTGGCCATCCTCTACAAGGAATTGGGAATAACAACCTTGACCGACCTCGCGCAGGCGGCCGAGCAGGGGCGAATTCAGGCCCTGGGAGGATTCGGCAAAAAGACCGAGCAGCGCATCTTGGAGGACACGGCCAAATTGCAGCAGACCCAGGCGAAGCGCATCAGCTTGGTCGTCGCCGAGCAGGTGGCCGGGCCGCTGGTCGAGTACCTCCAGCAGACGCCGGGGGCCCAGGATGTCATCGTCGCGGGCAGTTACCGACGGCAGAAAGAGACCGTTGCCGACCTGGATATCCTGGCCACGTGCGGCAAGGGCAGCAAAGTCATGGACCGGTTTGTCGGCTATGAAGATGTCCGCCAGGTTGTTTCCCAGGGCCAGACACGCTCCACGGTCATCCTGCGCACGGGCGTCCAGGTGGATCTGCGCGTGGTGCCGCAGGCCAGCTACGGGGCGGCGCTGATGTACTTCACCGGCTCCAAGGAGCACAACATCGCGGTTCGCAAGATCGGCCTGGCGAAGAAGCTCAAGATCAACGAGTATGGCGCGTTTCGGGGAGACAAACGGGTGGCCGGACGGACGGAGGAGGAGATGTATGCGAAGATCGGCCTGCCCTACATCGAGCCGGAGCTGCGGGAGGATCGCGGCGAGATCGAGGCCGCGCGGAAAGGCAAACTGCCCCAGCTCCTGGAGGTGCGGGACATTCGCGGCGATCTTCACGTGCACACGAAACGCACCGATGGACATGACACCATAGAGGAACTGGTCGAGGCGGCACGGAGGCACGGGTACGACTACCTTGCCATCACGGATCATTCGAAGCATGTGACGGTGGCCCATGGTCTCAAGCCCGAGCAGGTCCACGAGCAGGTGCGGGAGATCGACAAGATCAACAAGAAGCTCAAGGGCTTCACCGTGCTCAAGTCGACGGAAGTGGACATCCTGGAGGATGGCTCACTGGACCTGCCCGATGAGGTTCTCCAGGAGCTGGATCTGACCGTCTGCTCCGTTCACTACAAGTTCAACCTGTCTCTCAAAGAGCAGACCGATCGGATTTGCACCGCGATGGAGAATCCCTATTTCACGATCCTGGCCCACGCCACCGGCCGGCTGATCGGCCAGCGCGAGCCTTACCAGGTGGATATGGAGAAGGTCATGAAGGCGGCCCAACGCACCGGCTGTATCCTCGAAGTCAACGCCCACCCGGACCGACTCGATCTCAACGATGTCCACTGCAAGATGGCCAAAGACATGGGCGTGAAGGTCGCGCTGTCCACCGATACGCATCGGCTCGGCAACCTCGATTACATGCGGTTCGGTGTCGGGCAGGCGCGGAGAGGCTGGTTGGAAGCGGACGACGTTATCAACACCAGGAGCGTGACGGAACTCAAGAAGTTCTTACGGAAAAGTCGTAAAGCGGTGGCGCAGCTCGTTTCGTAGCCAGATGGATTTCAAGAAAAATCCCAGAACGGATTTCAAGGACATCGCGAAGCTCAGCAAAGAGCAGACGCGGCAGGAAATCGATGCGCTGCGGGAGGGGATCGAGTACCATGATTACCTGTACTATGTGAAGGATCAGCCGGCGATCTCCGACGAGACCTATGACAAGCTCTTCCGCCGGCTTCAAGATCTGGAGCAGGCTTTTCCCGAGTTTGCCTCGGCGGATTCTCCCACCCAACGCGTGGCCGGTGCGCCTGCCGCCCGGCTCGAAAAAGTCCGTCACACAGCGTCCATGCTGAGCCTGAACTCGGTCTACAGCGAGAAAGAGGTGGAGGATTTCGTGCGCATGGTCAGCCGGGAGGCGCGATCGGAACGCCTCGAGTACACCGCCGAGCCGAAGTTCGATGGGCTTTCGGTCGAGGTCGTCTATGAGAAGGGGACTTTTGCCCGTGGCACGACTCGCGGGGATGGGGAGACCGGGGAGGACATTTCGCACAACATCAAAGTGTTACGTGCCGTTCCGCTACGCCTGAGGAACGGCAAGCAAGACATCCCGCCGTTTTTGGCCGTCCGAGGCGAGATTTTCATGCGCAAGAACGAGTTCCAGAAGCTCAACAAGGCCCGCATCGAGAAGGGTGAGGAGCCGTTCGCCAATCCGCGTAACGCCGCCGCCGGGACGGTACGGCAGTTGGACCCCGGCAAGGTGGCCGCCACGGCCCTGGACATCGTCTTCTACGATATCCTTGAGATCCGAGGCCGCTCTTTCGCCTCGGACTGGGAGATGCTCCAACAGTTTCCGAAGTGGGGCCTCTGCACCGACCCCCACAACCGCAAATGCTCGAGCCTGGAGCAGATCAAGCAGTACCACGCCGCCATGTCCAGGGAAAGGGACAAGCTGGACTACGAGATCGACGGCGTGGTTATCAAGCTCGATAACTATGCCCTGCGGGCGAAAGTGGGAATGCGGCAGCGCAGTCCCCGCTGGGCCCTGGCCTGGAAGTTCGAGCCGAAGCGTGACATTACGACCCTGAAGGACATCGTCGTGCAGGTCGGCCGGACGGGGGTCCTGACGCCCGTGGCCCTACTGGAGCCGGTCAACGTCGGCGGCGTCACCGTCAGTCGCGCCACGCTCCACAATGCCGGCGAGGTGCGCCGGAAAGACATCCGCATCGGCGACACCGTTCGCGTCGAGCGGGCCGGCGACGTCATCCCGGAGGTGATAGCACGCATCGATCAGCCGGGCCAGAGGCGCGGCAAGCCGTTCTCCATGCCCAGACACTGTCCCGTCTGCGGCACCCAGGTCCAGGAGGAGGGGGCCTATCACTATTGCCCGAATTCCCTGTCCTGCCGGGGCCAGTTGGTCGCCCGCATCGTTCACTATGCTTCGCGCGATGCGCTGGATATCGCAGGGCTGGGCCACAAGACGGTCCAGGAACTGGTCCATCGGGAAATGGTCCGGTCCATCGCCGACTTGTACCGCTTGTCGGTGGAGGATTTGGAGCAGGTGGAGGGTTTTGCGGAAAAATCGGCCCGGCAATTGTATGAGGCGATCCAGCGGGCCCGGAAAGTGCGCCTGGACCGTTTTCTGTATGCGCTCGGCATCCACCGGGTCGGCCAGCACGCCGTCCAGGCGGTAGTCCGGCGCTTTGAGAGCGTCGACGCGCTGGAGAAAGCCAGTCTCCCGGACCTCGAAGCCGTCCCCGAGCTTGGTTCCGTGACCGCCCAAAGCCTTTACGATTTCTTCCATCAGGACCAGACTCGCAGGGCGCTGCATCAGTTGTACGAGGTGGGCGTGGAGGTCGAGCCCATGGCCGCGCGTCGGCGTCCGGGTCCTCTGGAAGGCAAACGGTTTGTATTCACAGGCGAGCTGGAGCAGTACACACGGCAAGAGGCCCAGCAGCTCGTGGCGCAGCGCGGCGGCCTCACGGCCTCGACGGTGAGCGACCAGGTCGATTATGTCGTCGTCGGTCGCGACCCGGGACGCAAGCTTGAGGAAGCGAGAACAAAGAACATCAGGACCGTCAATGAGAAGACATTTCAAAAACTGATCGGGGCCCCGATGCGCGCCAGAGCGCCCGTGGGGTCCCGCCGCTGATGATTGGGAGGTCAACCCCTATGACAACCGCAACGATACGAGCGGGTTCCAGGCTGAGCGAACAGGTCCATGATTTTGTCCGCCGGGGTTTCACGCCGCACTACGGCCGCCGCAAAACAGAATTTGCCTCGGAAGATCTATGGCGGCGGTTCGTCGAGGTGGGAACCGAGCTCTGGTTGGACTCCGGTGACTTCGACGAGGTGCGCAGCGTCTGGACCCGGGAGTTCTCGGCCGTGACCACGAACAATACACTGCTGAACCAGCAAGTGCAGCGCGGGACCTACGATGACCTGATCACCGAGGCGGCCGACCTCCTCTGGAGTTTCGAGGACCTGACGGAGCGGGAATTCATCCTGGAGATGGCCTTCATCCTCAACGCCACACACGCTCTGCGGCTGGTCGAGCAGTTCGATGCCTTCGTGTCCGTCGAGGAGCACACCGACCTGGCGTATGACGTGGACCGGGCGGTCGAGTATGCCCGACGCTACTATGCGATCTGCCCCGAGCGGTTCTACGTGAAAATCCCGTTCACGGCCGCCGGGCTGCTGGCGACCCGCCGGGCGCGGCAGGAGGGAATCCCCGTCAATCACACTCTGGGGTTCTCCGCACGCCAAAACTATGTCATCACACGGCTATCCGCACCCAGCTTCGTGAACGTCTTCCTGGGCCGGCTCGGCAGCTTCATCGCCGAGAACGACTTGGGCAGTGGGGACTACGTGGGGGAACGGGCGACGCTTGCCTCGCAGCAGGCGATCCATTCGCTGCGCGAGACCAAAGGGTTCGAGACCCGCCAGATCGGTGCCAGTTTCCGCTCCTGGGACCAATATGTGAATCTGGCGGGGATTGACGTGATTACAGCGCCTCCCAAGGTGGCACGGGAGCTGCGCGACAGAAAAGACCAATTGCCTCCTCTGGAGAGTCAGCTCGGCCAGCAGCTTGTCCCCGGCGTCAACGGCGATATCGATCCGGAAGAGATCGGGCTCGACACACTCTGGTACATCAACGAGGAGGTGGTTCGCTGCGTCGATGCGCTCGGCGAGGAAGATCTCGATGGCTTTGACCCGGACAGCCTGGTGGCCTTCTTCGAGGACCGCGGATGCAGTGACTTTCTCGTCCGCTGGACCGACGCCCAGATCGCCACGAGCACCGCGGAGGGTAAGATTCCCAAGCTCAGCAACTGGGCCGATCCGCTGGCCCAGCGCACCATCGGGCTCGATAGTCTGATGAATCTCGCGGGCCTGACCACCTTCACCGCCGACCAAAACCAGATGGACGATCACGTCCGGGACGTATTGAACAAGGCAGGTGCCCGGCGCTAGCTACCGCGGCGCGCGTTTTGTAGGCAGCCTGAGGATCCGTTGCCGGGCCGCGCGGAATGCACCGCACAGAAGGGGGCCGGGACCCGTAGAGAAGGTAGACAAGCGGTGCCGGCCGACCCGGTGACGCGGTGTGGGCCACACCGGGAAAGGGGGTGCGGATCGACTGCAACAATGTGAGTTTTCCAATTTGCCCCGGCAACCCACCCGGTTGCCGGGGTGTTTTTTTGTCCCACGGACTCAGTACTTGGAGACATTCAGCTCTGTAGGGGTGCCGGTGACGAGATAGACGACGCTTTCAGCGATGTTGGTGGCGCGGTCGGCGATCCGCTCGATGTTGTGCGCGGCCCAGATCAGGTAGGTGGCCCGCGTGATGACGGACGGGTCTTTGATCATGTGACCGATGAGATCGTGATAGGCTTGGTCATAGAGCCGGTCCACATCATCATCCTCATCGCAGATCAAGCGGGCCGCCTTGGCATCGCGTTGGACAAAGGCCTCCAGGCTGCGACGGAGCATGCCGACAGCCTTCTCGGCCATGACCGGAAGATACGTCAGGGGTCTGACGAGCGGCTCATGGCCGTGCATGAGGACGATCTTGCCGATGCCTTCGGCGTAGTCGCCGATCCGCTCCAGATCGCGGACAATGCTCAACGTCGCGATGATCTCCCGCAGGTCCGAGGCCACCGGCTGCTGCGTGGCGATCAGATCGACGCACCGGTCTTCCAACTGCCAGCGTTTCTTGTCGACTTGGGCATCGTTGGCGACGACCTGTCGGGCCGCTTCGGCGTCCAGATTCTTGAGCGCCTCGACGGAGCGGCCGATGGCGTCGCAGACCATCTCGCTCATCTCCAGAGTTTCGTGCTCCAACTCCTTTATGCGTCTGTAGAAGCCTTCTCGTGGCATTTCTGAGTTCCTATTCAAGATCCGCAAAGATGATTTACGATCGGAACCAGCGCGCCGAATCGCCGCCTGCAAATCATCCGAACGATCCGCGTATATAGTCTTCGGTCAATTGCTCGGCAGGGTTCGTGAAAATCTTCTGCGTGTCGGCGAATTCGACGAGGCGGCCGAGGTACATGAAGCCCGTGAAATCCGAGACGCGTGCCGCCTGCTGCATGTTGTGGGTGACGATGACCAGCGTGTAGTCCTTGCACAGCACGCGGAGCAACTCCTCGACCCGGAGGGTCGCGATGGGGTCGAGGGCGGAACAGGGCTCATCCAGCAGGATAATATCGGGCCTGAGGATCAGCACCCGCGCGATGCACAGCCGCTGCTGCTGTTCGAGCGTCAGGGTATGGGCGTTGGCACTGAGCTTGTCCTTGAGATCGTCCCAGAGCCCGACCTGCTCCAGGCCGGTGCGAACACTCTGCCTGATCTCGTTCCTGCGGCTGAGCATGCCATGGATGCGCAGGCCGAACTTCAGGTTGTTGTAGATCGAGAGGGAAAAGACGTTGGGCCGCTGGAAGACCATGCCGACCTTGCGGCGCAGGGCAATCAGATCGGTCTGGGGTTCGAGGATGTTCTGGTCGTCGATGGCGATCCGCCCTGTCACCTGCGTGTGCTCGACCAGGTCGTTCATCCGGTTGAAGCAGCGCAGCAGGGTGGACTTGCCGCAGCCGGAGGGTCCGATGATCGCCGTGACGGCCCGGGCGGGGATCCTGATGTTCACATCGGTCAGCGCGTGGAACGTCCCGTAGAACAGGTTCAGGTCTTTGGTCTCGATTTTGGCTTGCGGTTCCATTGACGATTTGAGATCTGCGATCTAAGAATTCCTATCCAAATCTGCCGGTGATGTAATCATCTGTTCGCTTATCCTGCGGGTAGGTGAACAGGTCATGCGTCGGGCCGATCTCGACCAGTTCGCCCATCAGAAAGAACGCGCAGCGCTCGCTGACGCGGGACGCCTGCTTGGTATTGTTCGTGACGAGGATCTGCGTGTAATCGGCCTTCAACTGCTGCATGGCGTCTTCCACTTTGGCGGTGGAGATCGGGTCGAGGCCCGAGCAGGGCTCATCATACAGGATCACCTGCGGCCCGACAGCGAGTGTGCGTGCGATGCAGAGCCGCTGCTGCTGACCGCCGGAAAGACGCACCGCCGGCTCCTGCAAACGATCCTTAACCTCCTCCCACAGATAAGCCCGCTTCAGGGCCTCTTCCACGGTCCGAGCGAGGGTCTCCTTGTTGGTCACGCCGTGGACCTTAGGGCCATAGGCTACATTGTCAAGAATGCTGACCGGCAACACCTGCGGCAGGGCGAAGATGATTCCGATCTTCTTCCGCAGGAGATTGTCGCTGATCTGGCGGATGTCACGTCCGTCCAGGAGAATCTCGCCGCTCTGAGAGTAGGTACGATGGAGGTAGTTGAGCCGGTTCAGTGCCCGCAGGAAGGTGGTCTTGCCGCTATTGGCCGGACCGATGATCCCCAGAATCTCATTGGCCGGGATCTCGAGGTTGATATTCCGCAACACCTGGTGCGCGCCGAAGAAGCAGTCCAGATGGACGGTTTTGATGACCGGTTCGCTTACCATAACCTCTTTTTTCGATAATGGGCACGCAGGATGATGCTGACGAGATTCATCAGGAAAACCAGGGCGATCAACACCAACGCGGTGGCAAAGCTGATGGAGAGCGGGATGTTGGGCACCTGGGTCGCGATCACATACAGATGATACGGCAGGGCCATCACCTGGTCGAACGCGGAGTGGGGCAGACGCGGCAGGTAAAAGGCCGCGACCGTGAAGAGAATGGGGGCGGTTTCGCCCGCGGCACGGCTGAGGCTCAGGACCGTGCCCGTGAGGATGCCGGGAATCGCATACGGCAGCACGCAGTACCGGATCGTCTGCCATTTGGTGGCGCCGAGCGACAGGCTGATCTCGCGATAGGTGAGGGGCACGGATTCCAGCGCTTCCTTGGAGGCGGTGATGATGACGGGCAGGCTCATGATCCCCAGGGTCAGCGAGCCGGCCAGAAGCGAGGTGCCGAAGTGCAGGAGCAGGACGAACGCCGTGAAGCCAAAAAGGCCGTACACAATGGAGGGTATCCCGGAGAGATTCACCACGGACAGCTTGATCATCCGCGTGAACAGGTCATCGCGAGCGTACTCCACGAGGTAAATGGCCGATAGGACGCCCAGCGGCAGGGCGAACAGCATTGTGCCGACGACCAGCAGGATCGTGCCCACGATGGCGGGAAAGATGCCGCCGGCCTTCATGCCATTGCGGGGCGCCTGTGTCAGAAACTGCCACGTGATGGACCCCGCCCCATTGATGATGATGTACAGGATCACCAGGATGATGGGCACGACAATCAGCAGCGTGATCGCGCCCAAGACGGAGAAGGCAATCTGCTGGCGGAGCTTGGCGCCGTTCATTTCCTGGCCCTCCGCAAGAACAGGTCGGCCACAAGGTTGATGGTGAACGTGATCGCGAAGAGGACGAGCCCGACGGCGAACAACGCGTAATAGTGGTCGGAGCCGCCGACCGTCTCACCCATTTCGCCCGCGATTGTGGCCGTCAGCGTTCGTAGCGGCTGGAGGAGCGAGCGGGGGATCACCGGCGCGTTGCCCGTGACCATCAGGACGACCATCGTCTCCCCGACGACCCGGCCGATGCCCAGCATCACGGCGGCCAGGATGCCCGAAGAGGCGGAGGGCAAGACGATGCGCCAGAGGGTCTGCCAGCGGGTCGCGCCCAGGCCGAACGCCGCCTCGCGGTAGGTCCTCGGCACGCTTATCAGGGCATCTTCGGAGATGCTGATGATCGTAGGCAGGGCCATGAAGGCCAGCAGGAGGCTGCCCGTCAGTCCGCACATGCCCGTCGACAGGTGGAACGTGTTCCGCAGGACCGGCGCCAGCCAGATGATGCCCAGGAATCCCAGGACGACGCTGGGGATCGAGGCGAGAATCTCCACCAGTGACTTGAGCACGTTCTTCAGATGCTTGGGCGCGACCTCCGCGATGAACATGGCCGAGCCCACGCCCAGCGGCACGCAGATGACAATTGCCCCGAGCGTTACGTAGATCGAGCCGAGCAGCAGGGGGACGACACCGAACTGCGGCGGCTCGGAGATGGGCAGCCAAGCCGTGCCAAACAGAAAGCGGCGGAGGGGGTACTGGCGAAATAGCGAAAGCGAGTCCCTTAGGAGGAACAGGAAAATCAGAAAAACGAATACGACAACTAAAATGCCGCTCAATCTGATGCACAGTTCGATGATCGGCTCACCGATCTTCCGCCGCCAACGAGTCACGGACGCAAGCATCCCTGCCTCCGACCGGCGCGGTTCCGCGTGCGACGCGATGGATTCACTGCTGTTGTTGGGCAACGGTCGCTCCTACCGGCACAAAGCCGGCTTCTTTGAATTGCCTCTGTCCCGTCGGGCCCACGATGAAATCAATGAGCAGCCTGGTGATTCCCTGCGGCTCGCCGTTCGTATACATGAATAGCGGCCGCGAGAGCGGATAGGTCTTCTTGAGGACATCTTCCACATCGGGTGCGTAGAATCCTTGGCCCCGGCCGATGCGCAGCGCCTTGGTCCGGTCGGACAGGTAGCCCATCCCCAGGTAGCCGATGGCGGCCTCATTGCCGGTCACCTCCTCGACAATCGCCTGCGACGAGGTCAAGAGCAGCGTTCCCGGAGAGAACTCCGCCTTGCTGTCCTTGCCACCCAGTTGGATAACCTCTTCCTTGATATACATGTGCGTGCCCGAGCTGACTTCGCGCGAGAGAGTAACGATGGGCATATCTTTCCCGCCGAATTCCTTCCAGTTGGTGGTCTTGCCTGTGAAGATGCGGTGCAGGTCGTCGATCGTCAACTCGTTGATCGGGTTGTTCTTGTTGACGATCACCGCCACGCCATCATAGGCCACCACGAATTCCTTCGGATTGACGCCGCGCTTGAGGGCCATCTCAATCTCTTTCGGCTTGATCTCGCGCGAGGCAGAGGCTACGTCGCAGGTCTTGTTGATCAGCGAGGCGATTCCCACGCCGCTGCCGCCCCCGGTGACGGCGACGAAGATGTGCGGATACTCCTTCATGAATTCCTCCGCCACCATCTGCACGGCATTGACCATGGTGTCGGAGCCCTTGGTTTGGATGAATCCCTGTGGCTCATTCGGTTCAATGCTCTCTCCGCACCCGCTCAGGGCGATGCATGCCAAGGTGATGATCAAGAAGATTTGACTTCTCAGGCTCATCGAGAAACGATCCTAACACTCCATTGGACCGGCTGCAATCTAAATGGTGTACAAGTAGATACCTGCGCACGGCGTCGCCCGCTTGGGCCACGCTTCGGCCATACATCTACCACGCGCGAATTAGGAATTTGTTAGCTCTTTGTCAGAATTCTGCTAAGATGAGGCCGCCCAGGGGATGGCAGACCGTCGCGCAGAGTTGTCTTCTGTAGCGCGAGCAAGGTTGGAGGTTGCCAGACGACTTAAGCAGCCTCTTGTGGCTGGAAACAAGGAGAAGTGCATGGCTTTCAGGTTCTTTCCCAAGAGTTTCAATTTCTTTGACCTGTTTGAGAAACAGGTGAGTCATGCCGTCGAGGCGGCGTGTCTTTTCAAGGAGATCGTCGCCGACGGCGGCGTCTCGGAGGATGCGTCGAGCCGCATGACCGCGATCGAGCACCAGGGCGATGAAGTCGCGCACAAGATCATCGACCAACTGAATAAGACGTTTATCACGCCCTTCGATCGGGAAGACATCCACGCCTTGGCGAGCCAACTCGATGACATCACCGATATGATCAACAACATCCTGAACCGGCTCCGGGTCTACAATATCACCGTTGTGGACAAGAACCTGGTGGAGTTTTCCGGGATTATCGACCAGTCCGTGCGGGCCGTGTCGCGCGCGATCGGGGGGTTGCGGAACCATAAGGATGGCCAGGTCGTCTTCGAAGCCTGCGTGGAGATCAATCGCCTGGAAAACGTCGGCGACGCCATGCGCGATCATGCTCTATCCGAGTTGTTCGCCAGCGCGCGGGATCCGATCTCGGTGATCAAATGGAAGGACATCTACCAGGAGGCCGAGACCGTGCTGGACGTCTGCGAAGACGTGGCCCACGTGGTTGATTCCATTATGGTCAAGCAGGCGTAATCATGGACATATCGCTGAGCGTCTTGCTCCTGATCCTCCTGTCGCTGGTGTTTGATTTCCTCAACGGCTTTCACGACTCGGCCAATTCCATTGCCACGGTGGTTTCCACGCGGGTCCTCACGCCGCGCTGGGCCGTCGTCTGGGCGGCGTTCTTCAACTTCATCGCCTTTCTGTTCTTCGGCCTGAACGTCGCCAATACGATCGGCAAGGGGATTATTGACATCGCGATCGTGGATCAGGCCGTGATCTTCGCTACCCTGGTTGGCGCCTGTTCCTGGGATGTGATTACTTGGTACTTGGGCCTGCCCACGAGTTCCTCGCACGCCCTCATCGGAGGAATGATCGGCGCAGCGCTGGTCAAAGTCGGCTCCAGCGCCTTGGTCTGGAACGGAATCACAAAGACCGTAGTCTTCATCTTCGTTTCTCCCATTCTCGGTCTTATTCTGGGCACGGTGCTGGGCACCGCCGTCTACTGGGCATGCCGGAACGCCACCCCGCGCAACGTAGACCATCTCTTTCGCAGAGGTCAGCTTTTGTCGGCGGCTTTGTACAGTATGGGCCATGGGGGCAATGATGCGCAGAAGACCATGGGCATTATTACCGTTCTCCTTTTCAGTGCCGGTGTGCTTCGTGGCGAATTCCATGTGCCTCTGTACGTCGTGCTTCTGTGCCATGCCTCGATCGCATTGGGCACGATGCTCGGTGGCTGGCGGATCGTCAAGACAATGGGTCAGAAAGTGGCCAAATTGAAGCCGGTGGACGGCTTTGCCGCCGAATCCAGTGCGGCGGCCACCCTGGCGATTTCTTCCGGCTTTGGCATCCCGGTCAGTACTACCCACACGATTACCGGAGCGATCATGGGCGTGGGATCGATCCGCCGGTTCAGCGCCGTCCGCTGGGGCGTCGCCCGCAACATCGTATGGGCCTGGATTCTCACAATACCGGCCGCGGCGGTCATCTCGGCGGCCGCCTATCTCCTGATAGGCCGCCTTCTCGTGAGTGCGGCGTAGAAAGATCTTCTCCAATGCTCAAGGACCGGGCATGATGGGCCGGCAGCACCCTAGCGGAACATCTGCGCCCGGTATTCCTCGGCCTTGTGGCGGACGATGACGCCCTCAATCATGTAGATGACGTCCTCGGCGATATTTGTCGCATGATCCGCGATCCGTTCGAGGTGCCGGGAAGCCGAGAGCATATGGATCAACGAGCCCGTCTGGTCCGGGTGGGCATGAATCGCGTCCTGCACAATCAGGTACATCTGGCGGTTCATGGCATCGATTTTGTCGTCGCTGGCCAGGACCTCGCGCGCCTGCTGGGCACTGAGATTCACCAGCGCATCGAGGCTCTTTTTGAGCATCTCCTGGGCCTGGCGCGCCATGGCCTGAAAATCGAAGGAGATATCCACCGGCGGCTGGGTGGCCAGGAACGCCGCCCGCTCGGCGACATTGACCGCCAGATCGCCGACGCGTTCCAGGTCGTTGTTGATCTTGAGGACCGCCACGATGAACCGCAGGTCGATGGCGACCGGCTGGTGCAGGGCGAGCGTCTTGAGGCAGTTCTCCTCGATCTGGACCTCCATTTCATCGAGCCTGTCGTCGTTGCGGATCACTTCTTGGGCCAGCGACTCATCCCGATTCTCAATGGCAGAGGTCGCATCACGCACTGCCGTCTCCGCCATCGCACCCAGCGTGAGGATTTCCTTCTTGAGGTTCTCGATTTCCCGGAACAGATGCACCGGCATGTGCGGCCTCCCGTCTATGGTTTCCATTAGCCGAATCGACCTGTGACATAGTCTTCCGTCGCCTTCTGGGCCGGATTGCTGAAGATCCTGGCGGTCTCGTCGTACTCGATCAGCTCGCCCAGGCAGAAAAAGGCCGCTCTCTCACTGACGCGGGCCGCCTGCTGCATGTTGTGCGTGACAATCACGATCGTGTAGGTGCGCTGGAGTTGGCCCATCAGGTCCTCGATCCGTCCGGTGGCAATGGGGTCGAGCGCCGAGCACGGTTCATCCATCAGCAACACGCGCGGCTTGGTGGCCAGGGCGCGGGCGATGCAGAGCCTTTGCTGCTGGCCGCCCGAAAGGGCCAGAGCGGATTTCTTGAGGTCATTCTTCACTTCCTCCCACAGCGCCGCCGCCCGCAAACTCTGCTCGACCACGTTCTGCAATTCGCCCTTATTCCGGACCCCTTGCAGGCTGGGGCCATAGGCGACATTGTCGAAGATACTTTTGGGGAAGGGATTGGGCTTTTGAAAGACCATACCGACCTGCTGCCGCAGATGGACCAGATTCGTGCGTTTCTCATACACGTCGTGGCCGTCCACCAGGAGCCTGCCCTCGGCGCGGACGTGCGGGATCAGATCGTTCATTCGGTTGATGCTCCGCAGGAACGTGCTCTTGCCGCAACCGCTGGGACCGATGATCGCCGTGACGCTGTACGGGTAGATGTCCATAGTGATGTTCTTGACGCCCGCCTTGGAGCCGTAGTAGAGGCTGAAGTTCTCGGAACGGATGATGGCTGCCTCGCACCCATCGCCGACCGGCTGGGCGGGTGTTTCTTTTCTATCGATGGTAACAATGGTCGTTCGCACGTTCGGCTTCTTGCGATCGTCTCTCAGTACGGAAGTAGGCATATCTTCTTTCTTTTCCTCTGGCATGGGGTCAATCCCTAATGTCCTCTGAGCTTCTTGAAGACGCGGGTCCGCAGCACGATCGCCGCGCCATTCAAGATCAGAATGAGCAGGACCAGCGTGACAACCATGCCGTATTGGTTGTGCGGCACCATCATCGCCAGGCGGTCGCCGACCGCCATATCGTAGCTGCCGTAAGACAGAGTCCGCGTCGGATCAAAGACGGAGTGCGGTACAGCGCCCAGCGAGACGGCCCCGGTGAACAGAATGGGCGCCGTCTCCCCCGCGATGCGGCTGAGGCTCAAGATGACCCCGGTCAAGATTCCCGGCAGGGCCGCCGGAAACGTCACCGCGACAAACGTATGGAAGCGGCTGGCCCCGAGGGCGAGCGACCCTTCTTTGTAGGAGGCCGGGACGCTGCGGATCGCCTCTTCGCTGGCCCGAATCATCACCGGCAAGGTCAGA
This sequence comes from Planctomycetota bacterium, assembly GCA_023481165.1. Taxonomy (GTDB): domain Bacteria; phylum Planctomycetota; class Phycisphaerae; order Sedimentisphaerales; family Anaerobacaceae; genus PLanc-01. The sequence goes on from JAMCWO010000329.1 coordinate 58,559, forward strand.
ACGGCCAACGTCATCGAGGCCGCCAGGATACAAGGCTTGGGCTCAAAGCCCAGCGCCGGAAAGAGAAACAGCACGAAGAAGGCCAGGCCGAAGAGCCCAAAGACGATGCTGGGCACGCCGGCCAGCGTATTGATGCCCATGCGGATGATTCGCATCGTCCAGCCGTCCGAGGCACACTCGACCAGGTAGGCAGCGGAGATGATCCCCAGCGGAATGACGAAGAGCATACCGACGACCGTGATGAGCATGGTGCCCAAGATCTCCGGGCCAATCCCGCCGAAATAGTGACTATTGATGTTGTCGTCGATCAGGAACTGCCAATAGATCGTCCGTCGGGGATGGAGCATCTTATCCGCATTCTGCTCGACATAGGCGAACAGCGGTCGCAAGGATTCCGGGAACAGCTCCGCCCTTGGCCTTCGCTTCAGCACCAACGGTTCGCCCGGCTTCTCCTGGACCCACTGGTCCACCCACAGAAACCGATCCAGTAGAACCTGTGCCTGATCCCAACGCGTGGCTCCGTAGCGGAGCATCGTCAGGGGCGCGGGCGGTTCCCCCGGCCGTGGCCCCAACAGGCCAGGCAAGGAATCGGAGTGAAAGAGGATTCCCTCGACCTCTTGCACAGCGGCGGCGTACTCCTGGTGCTTGCTCAGGTCGATCTGCCCGGCCGCTTGGAGGAATTGCCGCGCGAGCGCGAAGAACTTCTCGGCGGAAGTGCCTTTGAGGTGGGGATTATCCGCCTCTTTCAGAACCTCTGCCACCGCCCGCTTGATCTCGTTGATATCCTGGCTGTGGAATGCTGTTTCCAGCTTGTCCCGAATCCGGCGCGTTAGCTCCCGCAGTTTGGTGTATTGACCCGTCGGGACGTTCTTGTCGCGCAACTCCTGCCCGAATTGCCGGTAGATTTCCCGAACCTGTTCCGACAAAGCCTCGACGTCGACGCCTTTCTTGAAGCCGTCGATCATCTGATAGACCTGTCGGCGGAGCTGGTCGGTCTCGGCGACCTCCGCATTCAGGGCCTGTTCATTGCCCCGTCCGAACAGGTTCTTTTGCATCTTGCGAAATTCGACCGTGCCCTGGAAGAACACGGCGCTGCTGCCGCGGTAGACCATCGGCCCCAGGATGGCGACGAGGACCAAGGTCAGCAGCACGATCGATAACGCGGTCGTTGCCGTGAACACCCGATCCAGTTGGCCGCGCACGTGCAGATTTCTCATGTCCTCCCCCCGGCTTTCTTCGCCCGCGCGAGGAAGTACTCACTGACGAGGTTCATGCCCAATGTCATCAGCAGCAAGAGGACGCCCATCGCGAATAGGGCCCCGCGGTGCAGGGAGGTCTCCGGGGCCTCGCCCATCTCGCCGGCAATTGTCGCGGTCAACGTCCGAACCGATTGCGCCAGGTCCCACCAGGGGTGTGGAATCTGAGGGGCGTTGCCCGAGGCCATCCAGACGACCATCGTCTCGCCGATCGCCCGCATCATGCCGAGCACCACCGCCGCAATGATGCCGCTATGGGCCGCAGGAATCACCACCCGCACGATCGTCTCCAGACGCGTGGCACCGCAACTGTAGGAAGCCTCCCGCAACTCGCGGCCCAGTGCCGAGATGGAATCCTCCGCCACACTGATGATCGTTGGCAGGGCCATGATGGCCAGAATCAGCGACGCGTTGAGCGCGTTGGTCCCCGTGCTGAAGCCGAACTGCTTCTGGAGCCAGGGCGCCAGGACCAGCACCGCGAAGAACCCGTAGGCGACGGAGGGGATGGCCGCGAGGATCTCCACGATGGGTTTCACGACGTTGCGAACCTTCCAGGAGACGATGTCGCTCAGAAAAACCGCCGCCAGAATGCCCAAGGGGACGGCAAACACCAGGGCGGCGAAGGAGACGTACAGAGAGCCCACGATAATGGCCAAAGCCCCGAAGACCGGGGGCTCGGCGGTAGGACGCCAATTCTGGCTGGCAAGGAACTCTACGATGCTGGAGCCAGACAAGAAGCCCACGGACCGGATGACGACAAAGACCAGAATCAGCAGCACGGCGAGAACCGAGCTGAAGGTGATGAAAAAGAGAACCGCCCGGCCCAGGAGCGCGCTGAGGTAGCCGCGCAGGTCCTGGCCCGGCGTAAGGGCCAGCGGCCGAGGGGAATCGGCCGCCGGTGCCAGTGTGAACGCTGCGTTCGAATCATTCATCGCCATCTCATCAGTAGTTCGTCATCGGGACGAAATCTTTGGCTTCGATCAAATCCTGGCCCTTCTCGGTCAGGTAGAAGGTTACGAACTTGAAGGGAATCGAGCCGAGTTTCGGGAAGCCGTTGGTGAACAGGAACAGCGGTCGGCTCAGCGGGTACGTGCCGTTGGCGACCGTCTGCCGGGTCGGCGCTATGCCGTCTATCGGCACGGCCTTGACGCCTTCGAGGAATCCCAAGCCGACATAGCCGATAGCCCCCGGTGTTGTTCGGACGCGAGCCTGGGCCTGCGGATTGGCGTTGACGTACTCCACGCCCTGGGCCATCGGCTGTTTCTTCATAATCAGGGTCTCGAACGTCTCGTAAGTTCCGGAAGAGCTATCGCGGCTGATGACTACGATCGGTGTCTGGGAGCCGCCCACCTGGCTCCAGTTCGTGATCTTTCCCATGTAGATCTCGCGGACTTGGGCGCTCGTCAGGGTCTTCACCGGATTGGAGGGATGGACGACCACGCACACGCCATCCATCGCGATCGTCCAGGCGACCGGATATACCTTGTTGGCGACCGCCTTGCTGAACTCCTGCGGTTCCATAAAGCGGCTCATGGCCGCGATGTCGCAACGGCCCTCGATCAGGGCGGTGGCTCCGTTGCCGCTGCCGTTCTTGTTCACCGTGATCTCCAGGTTGGGGTAGACACCCTTGAAATACTCGGCGAAAGCATCCGCGATCGGTCCCACGGTGGTGGAACCTTCGATCCGGAGCGTTTCGGCGCGAACCGCTGTGCTCATCGCAAGGGCGACCGCAACTGCACTGACAATGGCTTTTCTCATGTTCGAACCTCCTTTTCTTGATGTATACGCGAATACCGTTGGGATTTGGTTAGCTTTTTGTTACTTTGCGATTAACCTGGCCAGAAAATTCCCGCCGTCAGAACTTGACCACGATGTCAGCCTGTAGCCGATTGTAGTCGGCGTTGTTGTTACGCCCTTCGTACGAAGCGAGGTAGTAGTTCAGCGCCGGCACTACGTTCTTGGTCAACCCGTAGCTGAAGCCAAACCGGTGGCCCCGACCGCCGGTGCCGCCGCCGATGAAATCGGAGTCATTGAACTGCCCGACCACCGCATCGGCTTGGATATCGCGATAATCGTACTCGAACTGCCAGGAACCGGGATCTTTGATCTTACTGACGACGAAGCCGGCCAGCCAACCGGTGTCCTTGTTCTTGTTGATGGCCGCGGTGTTCACAACGTAGTCGCCAAAAACCGCCACCGGCATGTTCCAGACCTTGGTGCCCAGTTCGGCGAACAGTTCCAACAGGTTGTACTCGCTCGTATAGACACCGCCGGCGTTGGAGTTGCCGAAGAAATTGCTCGTGGGCGCTTCCCACTGCAAGGATAGAGCCGGCTCGCCTTGCAGATTACCGTACCAGTACCCGCTGGCCCCGCCGAGCACGTACGTGGGTCCGCTGATTTGCTGCTTGCCGTAGCCCTGCAGGCCCCACAGCGCCGTGTCCTGGGTGTCGGATCGTTCGACCACCCAGAAGCCACCGGCACTGAGATTGATGGTAGTCTTTTCGCCCAGCGGCAGGACGTAAGAGACCACGCCACCTTCCGGTGTCAGATCGCTGTCCCAGATCAACTGATCGTTGCCCGGCTTATAGAACGGGAACTCCATTTTGCCTGCGCGCAGGTCCAACCCTTCGGCCCATTGTGGATGGTAGTCCAAGAAGGCCAGATCGAGCCAGAAGGGTTTCTTGCCCCAGGAGCCGCCCAAGGTCTGATTCGTAGAAACCGGGTCGCCTTCCTGGATTCCTTCGCCGGTGGCCAAGCGAAAGCCCAAATTCCACTCGTCATTGATCTTGGCATTGAGGCCCAGGCGCGCCCGAATCCGGTTGCGGCTGCGATCGAAGTCCCTGCTCTTGTCGTCAATAACCTCGTAGCGATAGCGGAAGTCGCCGTACAATCCCACCCGGCTGGCCCATTGCAGAATCTCCGGGATGGCTCCCTCTTTCTTCTTACCTTCTTGCTTCGTTTCTTGTGCCACGGTCGCTTGGTTGGTCTTTTCGCTCATTGCCCGCTCTTTGAGCTTCTGTTGGGCCTCCAATTGGTTGATCTTGTCTTCCAGTTCCGCCTGTCGCTGGCGTTGGGCCTGAAGCTCCGCTTTGAGCTGATTGACGTCCGGAACGCCGCCGGCTGCTAGGGCCGCTATGGGCCACAGCAGCACGGGTACGCACAGGACCACCAGAGGGGGATTCCATGGTTGTCGTTGCACATCCTTCATGATTGTGTCTCCAGAGCACTCCTGATGACCGCCGGTCCCGAGCCTGTCTCGGGCGGTAGCCATTTCCTGCGCAGGAAAATACTCGGCCTCCGTTACGTCACAATCAGGATTGTGCTAATTGCGCGCTAAATCGGCAGGGAGATGGTAAATGTGCTGCCTTGGCCGGGAGTGCTGACGACGGCGACGCGGCCGCCGTGGGCTTGGGCGATATGCTTGACGATGGCCAGACCGAGACCGGTGCCGCCCAGCTTGCGGCTACGGCTCTTATCGACCACATAGAACCGCTCGAAGATGCGCGGCAGATGCTCCGGCGGGATGCCGCAGCCTTCGTCGGCGATGGTGATTGAGACCCGGCTCTGGTCCTGGTGTGCCTCGACGTGGATGCGGCTGCCTTCCGGACTGTACTTGATCGCGTTGTCAATGAGATTGATCACTGCCTGCTCCAGCAGCGGGGGGTTGATCCGAGCCTCCACCTTGTCGGCGCAGACAAGGTCCACGGCGATTCGCTTCTCCTCCGCCTTGACGCCGGAGAGCGCGATGGCCTCATCCAGCACCGGTTTCAGCGGGCCGGCTTCAAAACGCAGCGCACGCCGCTCTCCGGCCTCCTCCAGCCGCGAAAGCGTCAACAGATCATCAATGATGCAGTTGAGCCGGGCGGCATGCTTGGCGATGATGCTCAAATACCTCTCGATTTGGGCCGGCTCTTTGACGCCGCCCTCGACAAGGGCTTCAACAAAACCCTGGATCGAGGTCACCGGCGTCTTCAACTCGTGCGACACATTGGCGACGAAATCCCGCCGGATGGTCTCCAATCGGCGAATGCGCGTCATATCATTCAGAACGATGACCGCGCCCGTCCGCCGGCCGCGGGCGTCCGTCAGACCGGCCCCGTGCAGGGTAAAAGATCGGCTCAATTCGGGTCCCCAAGCCTGACCGTTCCCGCTCAAGGGCCGCGCTCCGTCGACCGGCAGAGAGATGTCCATCTCGGACGGTTGCACGCCGGCGAGCGTCTGACGCACAAATTGCTGGAGGTCCACATTGCGGATGACTTCCTCGACTTGGCGGCCCTGCGCCTCGGCCGGGTCCAAGCCCAGCAACTCGGCGGTGGCCGGGTTCGCGCTGACGAGGCAGCCCCGGTTATCCACGGCGAAGACACCCTCGGCCATACTGGCGAGGATGGCATCGAGCTCATTCTTCTGGGCCGTGATCGTCGTAATCCTCTCCCCAAGCTGGACCGCCATGCGGTTGAGCGATCCGGCCAGGGCGGCCAGTTCCGCCGAAGCGGGCGTCGGCACACGCAGGTCCAGCTCTCCGGCGGCAAACCGTTCGGCTACCCGCTCGATGCCAATAATGGGTCGGCTGAGCCGGCGGGCGATCAGGAGGCTCAGCACGGCGGCGCCGGCCGCAATGGCAAGGCCCGCCCACAACAGGTGGACGTACATGCTGTGGGAAGCCCGGTCGATTTCGGCCAAGGGGCTGGCAGCGCGGAGCACGGCGACGGGCCCATCCGGCCCCCGAACGGCCAGCGCCACGTACATCATCTGTGTCCCCAGCGTGGGGCTGAACCGAACCGAGGAGCCGGTACCTTGGCGCAGGGCCTCTGAGATCTCGGGCCGCCCCATGTGGTTCTCCATCCCGGCGGGGTTTTCGTGCGAGTCGCCCAGAACCTGGCCTGCGGGGGCCACGACGGTCAGTCGTATTCCGTGCCCACCGTGCCGCGCCCCTTCGGGCCGAGGGCCGCCGGCGAGCCGTTGGCAGAGACGGTCCACGCCCGGCGGACCTTCGGTCTCCAGAGTCGTGCGGACCTGTTCCACGGCAATCCCGGCCAATTGGCTCAGTGTATCGCGAACTTGATTGCGGTAGACCTCGCGGGAATACTGCGAGTAGTAGGCGGTCACGGCGATCAGAGCGGCCAGCGTGATGAGCAGATAGCTGGGATAGAGCTGCCAGATTAACCTTCTTTGACTCATGGCTCAGTCCCGGAAACGATACCCCACGCCGCGCACGGTCTCAATGTACTGACCGCAGGGTCCGAGCTTCCGCCGCAACGATACGATCTGGACATCGACCGCTCGGTCCGTCACCGCATACTCATCGCCGTGAATGGCATCCACGATCTGATAGCGGCTCAGAACCAGACCCGCCCGCTTGGCCAGGGTGCGGAGAATGTCAAACTCGGTGCGCGTGAGGTTCACTTTGCTGCCTTTGGCCCACACTTCATGCCGCCCCGGGTCGATGGTCAGATCGTGAATCTTGACTACCTCTTGCGCGCCCGGCGGCTGCGCCGCCCGACGCAGCAGCCGGCGGACGCGGGCGGCTAGTACTTTGCCGCTGAAGGGTTTCGTTACATAATCGTCCGCCCCGAGCTCCAGCCCCATAACAATGTCCGCTTCTTCTCCTTTGGCGGTGAGGATCACGACAGGGATACGATGGGTCTTCGGGCCGCTCTTGAGCCTCCGGCACACCTCCAGGCCATCGATTCCGGGCAACATGAGATCGAGCACGATGAGGTCGGGCAGCTTCGCGCGGGCAATCTCCAGGGCCTTCTCGCCCGTCGTGCAACCGATCACGCGATAACCCTCGCGCGTGAGATTCAACTCCACGAGCTCGATGATGTCTTCTTCGTCATCCACGACCAGAATCGCTGGCTTTTCCATACTGGCTCCGGCACGAATTGGGGGTGCACAGAAACAGGATCTTCGGCCGCCGCTTTTGTTTGTGGCTCTCTAACGCCATGCCGACAGTCTACCGAGGCGGTGCGCCGAGCGAAAGCACCCTACAGGAAATTAGCGCAAAGTTAATCCCGCGCTAACATAATCCCGCTCCGCCGGCTCAGCGCATTACTTGGATTTCCGCCAGAGCTTACCCCAGGCCGTCTTCAGGCTTTTTACGAAGTCATCGACGCCCCAGGTCAGAGTTCTGAAGATATCGGAATAATCGTCGGTCCAGACGCCGAGGCGGGCATTCGTGAGGGCGGGCCGCCAGCGGTCATCCGTGGTGAGCGATCCGAGATCGGCCAAACGGCGGGCTACTGCGACCCAGGTCGAGGACGAGGCGCCCACCGTGGCCTCATCCTCGCTGGTGGGCTCGTACTCCTCAATCAAGGCCGCGGCGCCGGCGTCCAGCGCCAGATTGGCCACGACCGGCTCAAGCTGGACGTAGCGATTGGAGATGTGGAACAGGATGATCCCGCCGGAGGCGAGCTTCTGGAGGTAGATGGCCAGGGCCTCCCGCGTCAACAGGTGGACCGGAATGGCATCGGAGCTGAACGCGTCGAGGGTTATCGCGTGATCGGT
>JAMCWO010000232.1 GCA_023481165.1 Planctomycetota bacterium
CAATCCATTCTCTACGAGGATCCCAAGGCCAGCCAGATAACGGCCCTGAACGTGTCCGAGCAGGACATCTATATCGGCACCGCCAATCCCGCGCGGCTCGTGCTGCTCTCCTCGCGTTACGCCGCGCAGGGGACCTATACCTCCGACCTGATCGACGCGGGCCAGCCGGCCCGGTGGGGCAAACTGCAGATGGACGCCGATATTCCTCGCGGCTGCAAGGTCCTCGTGGCCTCGCGCAGCGGCAACGTCAAGGACGTGAATGACCCAACGTTCTCCGACTGGACCGACCCGGTAGCGATCACGGAGCCGGTCCAGTTGCGCTGCCCGGTCGGCCGGTTCTGCCAGTACAAGCTCGTACTGGAGACGGAAGACGGCCAGAAGACGCCGATCATCCGGGAGGTGGCCGTGGCCAGCACCGTACCGAACCTGGCGCCGCGCGTCGAATCCATCGACGTGGCCCGGATGCAAGCGCCCGGCAAGGAAGGCATCTTCAAGATCGCCTACAAGGCCACGGACGAAAACGATGATAAGCTCATCTACAAGCTGGACTTCCGCAAGATCGGCCGGACGACCTGGATCGAGATCAAAGACAAGATCGAGACGGATACCCTCGATTGGGACAGCAAGACCGTCGAGGATGGTCGCTACGAGATCCGCGTGACCGCCAGCGACGAGCGCGGCAACTCGGTGGCGACCAAACTGACGGGCAGCCGGATCAGCGAGCCGATCGTGGTGGACAACACCGGCCCCGCGATTCGCAAATACGCCATCGAAAAGACCGGCCGGACCGCCGTCATCAAGCTGGACGTCGCGGACGAGCTGAGTGTCATCAGCAAGCTCGACTACACGATCGACAGCAACGCCGAGTGGAAAGGGACGCTGCCGGATGATCTGGTCTGCGACACGACGGAAGAAAGCTTCGCGATCACGATCGAGGATCTGGAGCCGGGCGAGCACATCCTGGCCCTGCGGATCGTGGATGACGTCGGCAACGCGACGTACAAGAGCTTCGAGCTGAACCTGCAAGGAAAGTAGCCGGAAGTGTGAAGTGCGATGGTTGATTGTTGATTTGTAAATCAAAAATCACATATCAAAAATCATACTTCTCATCGGTCATTCGGATTTCGGGCTTCTGGGGTGCGGATGCGGACCATTGATTTCGAACAGATCGCTCGGACCGTGGAGCGGCTGTGCGTGGAGGCTTGCCACGAGTTGCCGCCGGACGTGGTGCGGGCACTGGAGGGGGCGGCCCAGAAGGAGTCGAATCCGCGTGCTGCCCGGATTCTGCGGCAGTTGATTGAGAACGCTCGCCTCGCGGTTCAGGACCAAATCCCTTTGTGCCAGGATACGGGCTTGACCGTCGTATTCGCGGAAGCAGGGTCCGATGTCGTGGTTGCCCCGGCCGGACCCGGGCGCCAGACCCTGATCGAGGCCATCAACGAGGGCGTCCGCGGCGGCTATGAGGCGGGATACCTTCGCAAGAGCATCGTGGCCGATCCGCTCCATCAGCGGAAGAACACCGGCACGAACACACCGGCCATCATCCATCTGGCTATCGTGCCCGGCGACAGCCTGAAGCTGGCCGTCATGACTAAGGGCGGCGGCTGCGAGAACAAGAGCCAGTTCCACATGTTCCGGCCCACCGCCGACCGCCAGCAGGTGATCGAGTGGGTGGCCGGCGTCGTCCGGGAGGCCGGCGCGGATGCCTGTCCTCCGTTCGTCGTCGGCGTGGGGATCGGCGGCAACTTCGAGCACAGTTGCCTGCTCAGCAAGAGAGCCCTTCTCCGCGGCTTGGACGAACCCAACGCTGATCCCTTCTACGCGCAGGTGGAGCAAGACCTCTTGCAGCAAATCAACGCGTTGGGTCTGGGTCCCCAGGGCCTCGGCGGCGACACGACGGCCCTGGCCGTGCTGATCGAGACCGCCCCCTGCCACATCGCCTCGCTGCCCGTCGCCGTCAACATCGAGTGTCACAGCCACCGCCATCGCAGCGCGGAGTTATGACAGGGTAAGTTCACGCGCGGCGCTGACTTTGTCATCCTGAGGCGTAGCCGAAGGATCTGGCCATCACGTGGGAGATTTCTCTTCTTCGCAGTCCAGATCCTTCCCTTCGCTGCGCTCCGTTCAGGATGACAGAAGCATCAGTCCCCCTTGAAGGAGTTCATCCAGGGGGCTTCGGTGGCCCAGTTGGGGCCGGGATTGTTGGGGTTGAAGCGCTTGCTCCACTTCAGATGCCACATCGATTTGAGCCACACCTTCTCGATGTGATAATCCAGGAAGACGGCATTGATCGCCTGTTGGTGGCGATTGAGGCAGAAGCGGTTCATGGCGTTGTCGTCGCCCGGGTAGCGTGCTTCGCGGCCCTCGAACTTGGGCGGCGTGTCGGTGTCGTCCGGCCAGCCGCACCAGAACCAGGCATCCAGAAACAGCGGCACCTGGGCGGCCTCGCGGACGTTGGGCGTCTTCCAGAAGAACTGGGCGGGCTTGCCGTAGAGGACGCCGCCCGGCTCGCTGTTGACATAAACCCAGCCGTTGATGCCGTAACTGCCGTAGGTCCCGATCGGTCGGCCGCCGCTGGCGGCCACAACGCCCCAGGCGGTCTCGGCATCGCCGCCCAGCGTCAAAGTATCGGTGGCGCCCTGCGGCGCCGCGATTCGGGTGGCCGACGGGCACAGGCGAAATTTGTTGTCCCGGTAATAATAGGAGAAGAGCACGTCGATCCAGCGGCCGGTGGTGGACGTGCGCTTCGGGAAGAAGCCGTTGTTGTCGTCGGTGTACTGAACCCAGATCATACCCCATTGCCGGAGGTTCGACTGGCACGCCACGGCGCGGGCCTGCTTGCGCACCCGCTGCAACGCCGGCATCAGAATCGACATCAGCAACGCGATGATGGCGATAACCACCAGCAACTCGATCAGTGTGAAGCCGGGGCCGCCGTCGCGAGCCCCCTTGAGGTCTCCGGTCCACATCGAGTTTGCGCCGTTCTGTCTTTGCCTGGTCATCCGGTCCTCATCGGGCCAGCGGCGTTTCGCCGGGGAGGTCGCTCGGGCCCGGGTAGTGCTCGTCGAGCCAGGTCAGATCTTCATTGGGTGGATTGAACTTCACGCCTTTGCCGAAACCCTTGGCGGTGGCTTCCGCCCGGCTCAGGCAGTAAATGATGGTGCGCTTGTCGGCCCATTTCTTGCGTTCGGCGTGGCCGTCCATGTAGCTGAACGTGCAGGCGTCGCTGTGGAAGATGCCCAGCGGGTCCCACAGGGCGCCGCTGAAGGGGATGTACGACCAGCCGGCGTGGTTATAGTTGCCCGCGCCGCCGTCGTAAATATCCTCGATGAACAGCATCTTGTTCCCGGGGTCTTTGAAGCTGGACAGCTTCTTGGGGTCGACCGGCTCCGTGGCCCGCAGGTAGTCCGGGAGGGAATAGCTGCGGTAGATACAGTAGGCGAGACTGCGTCCCAGGCTGGTGCCCTGCGTCAGACGGTTGTCGCCCGGGCAATGGTAGACCTTGACGGTCCTGAGATAGGGGTAGAGAGCCCCGGCCATCAAGCCGTTGTACCGTTGTTGCAGCGTCACGTCCCCCGTGGGCATCTGCACGATCTGGTTGCCGGCGTAATCCAGCGGCGGCATGACCCAGGCCGGGATGCGATTCACCGGGGCATACGCCGCCCAGCCGGCGGGCATGGAGCCGCCGTTCTCGTCGCAGTACATGATGTACGCCTGGCACAACGAGCGCTGATTCGAGAGACACGAGACCCCCCGGGCCTGCTCGCGCGCGATCTTCAGGGCCGGCATCAGGACCGCCATGAGAATGGCAATGATGGCGATGACCACCAGCAGCTCGATCAACGTGAATGCCCGTGTCCTTCTCATGGCGTGCCCTTCCGTCAATAATCCTTCAACGGTCTCATCCATTCCGGCCAGTCGGCGGTCGTCACGCCGCCTGCGCGGGTCCAGGGCCCGGCCTGCTCGTAGGCCTTGTGCCACTTGAACGTCCACAATTCCTTCAGGCCGACCTTGCGGACGGACCAGTCCAGGAACGCCATGTTGATGCCCCCGTTGTGGCGGTCGATGCAGATGCGGCGCATGTGCTGCATGCCCTCCCACGGCTGGTCTTCCAAGGGCGGCGGAGAGTCGATGTGCCGGGGAAAGATGTTGAACCGCAGCGCATCCATGAAGAGCGGAACGTAACCCGCCTCCTTCACGTTCGGCGTGCGCCAGTTGTTCACCGTCTCGAAATTCTCGTAGACCGTCGCGTACGAGGAAGGCGGGTCCTCCACCCAGCCGTTGATCCCGTAGCTGCCGTAATCGCCTTCCGGCGCGTACCCTTCGCCTTTGAAGATGCCCCAGGCCGAGTTGATGTTCCAGCGCCCGCCGACCTCTCCATTGGGGCCGATCAGCGGCTTCATCGCCGTGGGACAACAAGCCATCTTGTGATCGTTGTTGTAGTACGACCGCAGGGCGTTGCCCCAGTGATGCGTGTGCCCGTTGCCCACGCCGGCCTCGAACCGGCCGTTGTTGTTCTCGGTGTACATCTGGAAATAGAGACACCATTGGCGCAGGTTCGACCGGCAGCCGATGGTCCGGGCCTGCTCTTTGACATGGGATAACGCCGGCATCAGGATCGACATCAACAGCGCGATGATCGCGATTACCACCAGAAGCTCGATCAGCGTGAAACCTGGGGACTTTCTCACAAAGGTGTTTCTCATGGTGCTTCAATACTCCTTGAAGGGTCTAAGCCAGTCGGGCCAGTCGGCGGACGTGACGCCGCCGGCCTTGGTCCAGGGGCCGGCCTGATTATAAAGCTTGTGCCACTTGAGGGTCCATAGCTCCTTCAGGCCCACTTTCCGAGCCGAGTAATCGAGGAACAGGCAGCCGGCAAAGCCGCTGTGCCGATCGACGCAATAGCGGCCCATCTGGGCGTTATCGTTCCAGCGCTCGCCGTCGTTCGGAGGCGGGGTGTCCGTCTCCAGCGGGTACCCATTGTAACGGATCGCGTCCATCCACAGCGGCGCGTAGGAGGCCTCCCTGACGTTCGGCCCCCGGTAGAAGGACTCCGCCGGCCGGCTGTGTCCTTCCGAGCCCTTCGGAGGGTCATTGCTGTAGCCATTGATACCGTAGCTTCCCTTGATGGGTTTCGGCAGGCCATCCAGTGTATAATACCCCCAGGCGGATACGGAGCCCAGGTAGGAACCTTCCATCATGCTATTGACGCCCAGCGCGTCGACCCACGGCTTCGTCGCGTTGGGACAGGTGAGGATGTCGTCATCGCACTTGTGATAGCTGGCCAAAGCTTGAATGGCGCGCTGCCTGGAGATGGTGTGCCCCTGCCAAAAGCGGCCATTATAGTCCTCGGCGTACATGGCGAACCACAAGCCCCACTGCTTGAGCTTGCCCAGACAGGCGACGGTCCGGGCCTGGGCCTTGACCCGCGACAACGCCGGCATCAGGATCGACATCAGCAAGGCGATGATGGCGATAACCACGAGCAGCTCGATCAGGGTGAAACCTCTACGCTTGCTCATAGCACCTTCCCACACAGAAACCATTTCTGCCTACAAAGCAACGGACCGTCAACATTGGCGGTCCGCTCCACTCCTCTTCTTGTCCTCTGCCGGCAGCGCCCGGACTGTCAGTTATTGCCCCAAACGACCTGGGCGGCCCAGGTCAGGTCTGGGTTATCCGGCTGCTGCGGCGAGTTGGCCGTCGGCCGGGTCTGCTGGCCGAACTCGACCGTACGCGGATCTTCCCACTTGTGGTAGTCGGCGTGTCCATCCGCGAACGACCAGTTGGTGCCTTCGCCATGCCGCACCGGCGGCGGATCCCACCACGACTGGTTGCCGCCGCGAATCGTTCCCAGGTCGCGGGCGGTAAAGCCGCCCAAGGCCGACATGCCGGTGCCGCCGTCATCGAACATCACCGCCCGGAACGCGGCCTCCTTGATCTCCCCTCGTTTCTTGAGCATCCTCATGCCGGGACTGCGGTCCGTCCATCCTTTGCAGTTCATGGAATCCATGATCGCGTAGGTCCGGAAGGTGGCGCTGATCGCGCCGTAAGCATCCGCCGTTCTTCTCTCGACGGTCGCGCACTTGTAGATGTTCAAGGTGTTGACATACGGGTAGAGAGCCCTGGCCAGGATGGCGTCCTTCTTCTGCTGCTCCATCATGGCGGTACGCCAATCCGTCTCGACCCAGGGTCGCTCATTGTAGTGGGAATCATTGAAGGGCCGGCCGGGACTGTACATCGCTGTGTACTCGCGGGTGTCCCCGTTGATGAGCTTCTCATCATTCTGGTCGATGTACATCAGCCAGGCGAGCGTAAGCTGCTTGAGGTTGCTCAGGCAGCCGGCCCGTTTTCCCTGTTCCTTGGCCCGGTTCAGGGCCGGCATGAGAATGGCCATGAGAATCGCGATCACGGCGATCACGACGAGCAACTCGATCAGCGTGAAGCCGCCGGAATTTTTGATTTTTGATTTGTAAATCATAAATCAACGATGTTCCAGCTACCGGGGCATCAGCATCGCCGCATCGTGACCCCACATGGCATAGGCCGCCCAGTACAGGTCTTCATTCCCGTTCTGGATCTCGGAGAACGCCGTGGGGGGCACGCGTTTGCCGAACTCAATCGTGCGGGGGTCTACCCACTTGTGATAGTCGCTGTGGCCGTCGACGAACGAGAAGTTCGTGCCTTCCCCGTGACGCACCGGCGGCGGATCCCACCACTTCGCCTGGTTCGTATAGACGGTCCAGCCGCCCAGGGCCGACGGGTTCGTGCCGCCGTCATCGACGAAGACAATGATGTTCGCCGGCTCCTTGACTTGCGAGCGCTTCTTGAGCATCACCGCCTTCATGTCGGGCCAGTCCTTGCAGTTCATCGCATCGGAGACGGAATAGGTGCGGATGATCTCGCTCGCCGTCCGCTGGCCCACGTCGAAGCCCACCGTCTGGCACTTGTACAACTTCAGTGACTGGGTGTAGGGATACAGGGCGCCCTGCATGATGGCATCCTTCTTCTGGGGCAGGGTCATGCCGCTGCTCCAGTCCCGCAGCACCCAGGAGGTCTCGCGGTAGTGCCCGCCGCCCTGATTGTACATCGAGGTGTACTCGCCCGAATCCCCGTTGACCATGCGGTCGTTGTTGTCGTCCGCGTATAGGTTCCAGGCCAGAGCGAGCTGTTTGAGATTGCTCAAGCAGGCGGCCCGCTTGCCCTGCTCCCGCGCGCGATTCAGCGCCGGCATGAGAATCGCCATCAGAATCGCGATCACCGCGATCACCACCAGAAGCTCGATCAACGTGAAACCTCTTGATCTCTGCATCGTGGTATTCCCCATGGTGCTCACCTCAGCGAATCATGGTGGCTTCCTGGCCCCAGACGACCAGGGATGCCCATACCAAGTCCGGGTTGCCATCCTGGATTTCCCCGTTGTTGGCTGCGACAGGGATCCGTTTGCCGAACTCCAGGGTCCTCGGGTCTTGCCATTTGTGGTACTCGCCGTGTCCATCGCCGTAGGAGAGCTGGGTGCCGTCGCCGTGGCGCACCGGCGGGGGGTCCCACCAGGAGAATTTGGTCGCCCACACGGTCCAGCCGCCCATGGCGGAGGGACAGGTCCCGCCGTCGTCGAAGAACACCATGCGATTGGCCGGATCCTTGATCTGCATCCGCTTCTTGAGCGCCTTGACCTTGGCGTTCATCTGGCTCTCCCACCCTTTGCAGTTCATGGAATCGGCAATGGAGTAGGAGCGAACAGGAGGACTGACGCTGTTGGTGGCAACGGCGGCCTGGTTGATCACGGTCGCGCACTTGTAGAGACTGATAGTCTTGGTGTAGGGATAGAGCGCTCCGTCCATGATGGCCTGCTTCTTCGCCGCTACCGTCATGTTTCTGTTGTAATCCAACTTCACCCAGTATGGCCCGTTGGTTGCCTCGGTGCCGTACTCGCCCGAGGAGCCGTTGACGAGCTTGTCGTCGTTGTCGTCGGCGTACATGATCCAGGCCAGGGTGAGGTTCTGGAGGTTGCCCAGGCAGCCGGCCCGGCGGCCCTGCTCCCGCGCCCGGTTCAGGGCCGGCATCAGGATCGCCATGAGAATCGCGATCACGGCGATCACGACCAGCAATTCGATGAGCGTGAAGCCCACCCTGCGGTGCTCTCTCGTCCTTTCGTGCCTCATCGCAGCCCATCGCCTCCCAAAACGACGCGAACTAACCTCCTTCTGCCACGAGCTACACAACGAAACGGCCAACCAGGAAGGTTGGCCGCTTCGGACCGATCGACGATCAATAGTCTTTCATCGGCCGAATCCAGTCCGGCCAATCCGCATCGCTCACGCCGCCGGCGATGGTCCACGGCCCGCGCGTGTTGAACTGCTTGTGCCATTTGAGGGTGTAGAGTTCCTTCAGGCCCACGCGCCGCGCCGACCAGTCCATGAAGCCTGTGGAGACCGTGCCCTGATGGCGGTTGATGCAACACCGGCCCATGAGGTTGCCTGACCAGGCGGCAAACTCGCTATCGGCCGGCTTCTCCGTTTCCCGCGGCCAGAGGTCGAATCGTAGGGCCTCGGTCCACCACGGAGCGTTGCTGCTGCCCGGCTCGCCCGCCGTCTTCCAGCCGTACTGGACCTGAACGCCGCTCTCATACGTGGCTGTGGGAGGGACGTTGCCTTGCGGGACCAGGCAATAGCCGTTGATGCCGTAGCTGCCGGCGATGCCGTTGGGGCCGAGCCCACTGCCCGTGAAGATGCCCCAGGCGTTGTAGATGTTGAAGCTCGCGATCATCGTGCCGTTCGCCATCTGCACGGGCTTCTGACCCGAGGGACACATCCAGGTCTGATTCGCCTTCCAATCCTTGAGCTTGTCGTCCATGTACCTTATGAACCAGTAGCAGGACGCCCCATTCTCGGACTTCCAAAACTGGCCGTTGTTTTCCTGCGTGAACATGGCGGCCTGGAGGTTCCACTGCTTGATATTGCCCAGGCACTTGACCTGTTTGCCCTGCTCCCGGACCTTGCGCAGGGCCGGCATGAGGATTGACATCAAAAGTGCGATAATGGCGATGACGACCAGCAATTCGATCAACGTGAATCCGCGCCGCTTACTCATTTCCACACTCCTTCACCCATGAGGAAAAAAGACGATCACCTACCCGTTTAAGATGCTCCCCAGGGGCATCCTGTTCCGCCGGTTTCTACCCTTTTGTGCCGAGAGCGCACTTTCACTCACGTTTGGTATTATAATCCGCGCCATGGCGCAATGCAAACCTAAAGCCCGTAAATCTCCTAAATCGCCGCCAAGCCGGAGAACCGAGGACGGACGACGGAGGACAGAAGATGGAGGGCAGCCCAATGCCGAAGTCCGTGGTTTGTAGTGTGCTCGTAAGAGCACAAGAAGATAGTGCCTTACGGCGTCACTGCAAACGGGTTGCGGACGCTCCCATTGCTGTTTGCGTAAAACCTTGTGGATGCGAGGTTTAGGATTGCTCCTCGGCGTCACTGCGCGTGGTCGTGGATGAGCTTATAGCAGGAATTGGCCAGATCCACGTACTGCTGTGGCGACAGCTCTTCCGGACGGCGGGTGGGATCGATGGCGTGTTGTTCGAAGATCTTGGGCCACAGGTCGCGGCCTCCCAACTCCGACGGCGCCTCTTTGATGCAGGCGCGAAGCATCTTGCGCCGGTGGCCGATAAACAGGCCGATGACGGCACCAAAAAGGTCCATGTCCTGAATCCGGCGACTTTCGTTCGGGTCGCGGATATAGCGTACCAGCGCAGAATCGACTCCCGGCGGTGGCCAAAAGACGCTCGGCTTGAGCCGGCGGATCATCTCAACTGCGCCGGTCGCCTGCAGGAAGATGCTCAGTGTTCCGTAATCACGGTTCCCGCTCCCGGCCGTCATTCGCTCCGCCACCTCCTTCTGGACCGTCACGAACATGGCATCGGCTGTCACCGGGCCCTTCACGAGGTTGATCATCACCGAGGAGGCCACATCATAGGGCAGATTGGACACAAGCAGAAGGCGGACCTGCATGGGACCTGTGCGGTGGAGCCGAGCCTGGGCTTCTGTCACGGCGTCGGCGACAGCCGGGTTGATCGTGCCTTTGCCCGAGAGGACATCGGTGTTGATGATCCGAACGTTCTTGGCCTCTGCCAGTTGGGACTCGGCGATCCCCGCCAAGGTCCGGTCCAGTTCGACCGTGACGACGTGACCCGCTCGCTGGGTCAGGGCCTCCGTGAGGGAGCCGGTCCCCGTGCCGATCTCCAGGACGACATCGCCGGGACCGATCTGGGCCGAATCGACCAGCAGGCGCATCAGATTGAGATCGATAAGGAAGTGCTGGCCAAGCTTGCGATTAGGCGAAACGCCCGCGGCGGAAAGCAGTTCCTGGATTTGGCGCTTGGTCTGCATAGGTCCCATAAGACCTATTGTCCGAAGTCGCTTGCCTCTTCGGCCGGCGTGCCGTTGGCCGAGCGGCCGTTGGGAGTCACGGGGACGGCCCGGCGGAGCTTGGCCATCTGGATCGC
The DNA here is from genome assembly GCA_023481165.1 of Planctomycetota bacterium. Classification (GTDB taxonomy): domain Bacteria; phylum Planctomycetota; class Phycisphaerae; order Sedimentisphaerales; family Anaerobacaceae; genus PLanc-01. The sequence continues at coordinate 10,511 of JAMCWO010000232.1, forward strand.
CATCAGGATCGCCGACTTCATGCTCGATGGGTTCGCCTGGTTGCGGCCGGCGATGTCGAAGGCCGTCCCGTGGGCCGGCGAGGTACGGACGAGGGGCAGGCCGATCGTGATATTGACCGCGTGCTCGAAATCGAGCAGCTTGACGGGAATCATCCCCTGGTCGTGGTACATGGCGACCACGGCGTCGAATTCACCCCGGACCGCTCGTGCGAACAGGGTGTCGGCGGGGATCGGACCGACGCAGTTGATGCCCTGCTCCTGAGCCAGCAGGATCGCCGGCGCGATGATCCGCTGCTCCTCATCACCGAACTGGCCGTTCTCGCCGGCGTGCGGATTCAACGCGGCCACGCCGATCCGCGGGTTGTCGATGGCGAAGAATTCCTTCAGGGCATCGTTGAGCAGATCGATCGGCTCGAAGACGCAGCCGATCGTGAACTTGTTGCGGACGTCGAACAGGCCCAGGTGAATCGTCGCCAAGGCGACTTTCAGCGGGCCGGCAACGAACATCATCGCCTTGCGCGGGGCCTTGCACTTCTGGGCGAACATCTCCGTGTGGCCGGGCCAGGGGGCGTCGGCCATCTTCCAGCTTGCCTTGCTGATCGGGGCGGTCACGATGGCATCGACGATCCCATCCTTGGCCGCCGCGATGGCGTCGGAGCAGAATTTGAGCGAAGCCTCGCCCGCAATCCGGCTCGGTTCTCTCAGCCACGGCGGCACGCTGTATTCGTCGTAATCCGCCACGACCATCTTGTACGGGTACTCCCGGCTGATCTTCTCGTGTTGGTGCCGGCCCCAGAAGGGCTCGATCTCGGCCCGGTCCGCCGCGTAGCAAAGCTGCTCGTTCATGCCGAAAACGATGAACTTGGCCGCCCGCCGGACCTCCGGGTCGGCCAGTGCTTTGACCACCACCTCCGGCCCGATGCCCGCAGGATCTCCCATGGTCACCCCGATGACCATTTGCTCGGAGATCGAATTATGATGATTGTTCTTGTTCATGCCTGTCGTCAGTACCCCATCTGTCGCAGCCGTTCCACTGTCAACGCTTGCTGGGGCGGCAGGATGGCCTCCAGTTGCCGCCGGACGATCTTGACGAGAATATCCGTTTCCACATTCACTCGCCCACCTGTATATGCGTTGCCCAGCGTCGTTCTGTTCAGCGTTTCGGGGATTGCCGCAACCCGAAAACCGTCCGGACCGATCCCGGCGATCGTCAGACTCATGCCATCCACCGCCACGGAGCCCTTGAGCACCATCTGCTCCAGCAACGGGCCCTTGACGGCGAACTCTATATCGGCAAACTCACCGAGCCGTTTGACCGCCTTGATTGTGCCGATGCCGTCAACGTGGCCCTGTACGATGTGGCCGCCCAGCCGGTCGGTCGGCCGCATCGCCCGCTCGATATTTACTTTTGACGCCGGGCGCAGCAGCCCGAGCGTCGAGCGCTCCAGCGTCTCCGGGCTCAGTCCGAAGGTCGCTGCCGTGGCCGCCAAGTGGGTTACGGTCAGGCACACACCGCTGACGGCGATGCTATCGCCGGTCCGGCACTCCTGTGCCAACCCGCCCAGATCCACCACAAGGGTCCCACCCGAGGCGGTCCCAGGCGATAGCGATTTCACCTCGCAAACCGCCTCTATGAGTCCTGTAAACATAGCCGATGATCTCTCACCACGCTCACACTCCTCCCTGAGCTTGTAGCCCTATGCTATGTTTCCCCACCCCCTCGTGTCAAATTCCTTTTTGTCGCCAGAGCCGGACGTGTTAAGATGACCCGGCGGCGAGAGCCGTTCGTAGTGTGCCCGTAAGGGCATAGATAGAAAGAAACGCCTCCCGGCGTCACTACGAACGGACTCGCGGCGGCGGAAGGGGGGTGCCCGCGGCGATGGATGAGACCGCGGTGGTTCCGGGTGAAAGGAGCAGATGCTATGAGTTCGATTTGGCTGAAGATCGCAGGGATTGCGGTTCTGGCAGTCGTTGTGATCGTGGTGGTTGGCCGGTTCCAATCGGACAAGCCGGCGGCGGGTCCTGCCGCACCGGCCGAGTCCCGTTCGGCGGAACGGCCGCGGACATTCTCCGACATGGCCGACCGCGATAAGCAATTCGCCACGGCGCCGAAGCCGACGGAGGATCAGCCCGTAGAGCAACAGCCGGCGGTGGTGACACCGCCCGCGCCGCCGCCTTCTCAACCGCCTGCTCCAGCCCCGGCCCAACCCGTTGCCGGCGGGGTGGTTCTGCCGAGCAGCATCACGAAGACGACCACCCTGTATTTCAAGCCGCTCAGCGAGGAGGATGATATCGCGGCCCAACAACTGCTGCCCTGGGCCGCGACCGGCCGGAGCATTGGCCGGCTGCCCATGATGTCCTACGGCCCGATGGTGAAAGCCTGCCGGGATATCCTGACGCGGTGGCCCGATAGCTCGTATGCCTTCCAAGCCAAGCGGATGCTCGAAGACATCTCCACGTCAAGCCGGGTCGGCGGCTTCAACATCACGCCGCAGGAAATGGACATCAGCCGATTTCTCAAACCAAGACAAGGAACTCAAGCTATCAGAGTGGAGCCTGTACAACGATGACGACAACTGCCGCGGAAACGATTCCCGTGATCTCGATTTTTGCCGACTGCCTGCCGGAGGCGTGGGAGAAGGCGGTTCTGGCCGTATGGGATCGGGGCTTCGAGGTGAAGACCCAATATGATAAGCCGGATGATCCGCCGAGCAAGGATGCGACGGTGATGATCGCGGTGACCGACCCGTTCCACGAGCCGCGCATCCACAAGAACTTCCCCGGCGGCCCGGAGGAGTTGGAGGCCTACCGCCAGGAGGTGGTCGGCGGCATCCACGACCACTGGATCGATCCGGCGGCGGGCAAGTGGACCTACACCTACCACGAGCGGTTGTTCGCTTACCGGCCGGTCGAGGACTTGCGGAACCCGAACGGCCACAAGCCGTTCCAGCCGGTCAACCAGGTGCAGTACATCATCGAAGCGCTATCGAAGGCCGGCCACACCCGCCGGGCCCAGGCGGTCACCTGGATGCCCACCGCCGATCCCAAGACGGACGATCCACCGTGCTTGCAGCGGATCTGGTGCCGGCTGGTCGCGGAGGATGGAGGCGGCTGGGTGCTGCATATGAACACGCACTGGCGCAGCCGCGATCTATATAAGGCGTGGTTCATGAACGTCTACGCCTTGACGGACCTCCAGCGGACCATCGCCCAGGCGATCGCCCAGAAGCGGGGCGAGCCGGTCCGCGTGGGGCGCTACGTGGATATCAGCGACTCGCTGCACATTTACGGCAGCTACTTCCGGGAAGCGGCGGTCGAGGTCGAGAAGATGCGCCGGACCCCCTTCACGCAACGGGCCTGGGAAAGCCATCATCCGGCGTTCGAGATGATGACACAGGAAGCCCGGGAGAAACTGGCTCGCGACCCCGACTGGTTCGCGAAGGCCCGAGGATGAAAGAAAGTAAGAAGTGGGATGTTTGATGGTTGATTTCTAAATCAAAAATCACACATCAAAAATCAGACTTCCCGCAGCAGCAGGAGTACACGATGGCCCTTATCGTCAATGGCGAACGAATTGAAGACCAGGAAATCGAGCAGGAAGTGCAGCGGCTGCGGCCGAGCTACGAGCAAGCCTTTGCTGACAAGGACCCGGCCGAGCGGGAGGTCCAGCTCAAGGACTGGTCGAAAGAGAACGTGATCGAGCGGGTCCTGCTGCGCCAGGAAGCGAAAAAGAACGGCGATGCCATTCCGGCCGCCGATATCGATGCGGCGTTCGCCCGGCTCCGGCAGCGCTACGAAAAACCGGAGGACCTCTACAAGGATTTCAACGCGATCACGGACGATACGATCAAGGCGATGATCGAGGTCCAGATGAAGGTCGAGCGCAAGATCCACAGTATTTACGCCGCCGTGCCGGAGCCCTCCGAGGGCGAGATTCGTGCGTACTACGACCAGAACAAGGAGCGCTACACCACGGGCGAGCAGATCCGCCTCGCCCACATCGTCAAATACGTCAACTGGCAGACGGATGAGGAGACCGCGCTGGATACCGTCACGCGGGCGCACCAGGAGATCCAGGGCGGCGCTGCCTTCGAGGCGGTCGTGGGCAAGTATACCGATTGCCCGGACAACGGCGGCGACCTCGGCTACGTCACGCGCGGACAACTGGTGGAGGAGTTCGAGGACGTAGTCTTCAACCTCCGCCCCGGCCAAGTCAGTGACGTATTCCGCACGCGGTTCGGCTTTCACGTCGCGAAGCTCTATGACCGCCAGCCGCCCGCGCTCGCGCCGCTGACGTCGATCCGCGGCCAGATCATCGACGAGGTCCGGGAGCAAAAACACGAGCAGGCCCTTGGCGACTACCTTGACGGCCTGCGCAGCAAGGCGACGGTACAGGAAGTTTGAAGTGTGAAGCCGGTAGGGTGTGCACCGCACACCTACCTTCCTATCCTATTTTGCTTTTCCCGCCTTTCATTGTAGACTTTAGTTGATGGGGGGACAAGGGCGCCAGGCCGGGGGATCGGGACGGCGCCTGAGTGCGGGCCACGGATCCGCCGCACGGGCAGGAAAGTCAGGTCGGACGGGAAAAGACCCCGCAGGCTGACCTGCGAACCCAGACTCGGAAGGCAAACCGCGCACGACGAACTTGGGGGGGCTATGTGAGTTTCTTTCCGAGTTGGCCTCTGCGTCCCTGACGCAGAGGCTCTTTTTATGCGCCCACATCTTTATTCCGGGCCCTCCTCTACCCGGGGCCTTCGCGGCCGGTGGCGGGGCACGGGACGCGGGACACTTTTTGTTTGAATCCCCAGCGCCGGAGGGGGTATAATCCTTCTGAGCAACCTTGACAACCCTATGGTCATACGAAGGAGGAAAACACATGTCCACGAAGGCCGTTCTGACTTGTTTGTCCCTGCTGATGGTGGTGCTCGCGCCGGGCGTGGTCCGGGGAGCAGACCCCATCGTCTACTACTCCTTTGACGACCTCGGCGCCGTGGTCGACCAATCGGGTCACGGCAACGATGGGACGATCAACGGAGGCATCACGCTGGCCCAAGGCTATCTCGGCAACTGCTTCCAGTTCAACGGCACCGACGCCTACGTCCAGCTCCAGCGACCGGTGCAGGACAACTTCACGATCACCGGCTGGATCAAGACGGATGTCCCGGGCCGGGCCGGCGCCCAGGCCTATGAAGGCAGCGGCATCTTCTGGTCCGACGTCGCGGGCGTGGCCAACGACTTCGTCATCGCGGCGCTTGGCACCAAGCTGTCTTTCTTCTGCGGGAACCCCGACCTGTCGGTGAACTCCAATGGCGACCTCGTCACGGGCGAGTGGATGCACGTTGCCGCCGTGCGGGACGTGCAGGCCAAGACGATCGCCATCTACATTGACGGCAAACTCGACAACAGCATCCCCCATTCGAATACCGGTCCGCTCAACGCCCAGGCCGATTTCGTCATCGGCGCCAATACGCTCGACAGCCGGTACTTCACGGGGCTGATCGACGAGGTGAAGATCTATGATGTGGCCCTGAGCGCCGCCGAGATCAAGGCGATGGCCCCGCCGAAGCTCAAGGCCCGCAAGCCCATTCCGGCGGACGGCGCCCTCAGTGTGAGCATGCCGCTGTTGCAGTGGTCCAAAGGCGACACGGCGCTCTTTCACGATGTCTATCTCGGCACGACGCCGGAACTGGCGGCGGCCAATCTGGTCGGGCCGCACCAGTTGATGACGATGCTCTATTATGTCCAGGGACTCCAGCCGGGGACGACCTACTACTGGCGGGTCGATGAGATTGACGCGGCCGGAGTGGCCACGACCGGCGACACCTGGAGCTTTGTCGCCCAGGCCCTGACGGCCTATCACCCCACCCCGGTGGACGGCGCAGTGGGTACGGCGCAGAGTCCCGTGCTGACGTGGCTGCCGGGTCAGGCCGCCACCAAACATCACGTGTACTTCGGCGATAGCAACGATGCCGTCCAGCAGGGCGCGGCGGGCGCCGACAAAGGCGAGGTGACCGATCCGACCTTTACGCCGGGGGCCCTGGAGAGCCTGACGACCTATTACTGGCGCGTGGATGAGGCCGTGGCGGGCGGTGCCGTGAAGGCCGGCCCCATCTGGACCTTTGTCACGTGCCTGTCCGTAGACGATTTTGAGAGCTACACGGACGATCTGGGCAGCGCCATTTTCGATACGTGGATCGACGGCTTGACCAATGGTCTGAGCGGCTCTGTAGTCGGCAATGCGACCGCCCCGTTCGCTGAGCAGACGACCGTCCACGGCGGCAAGCAGGCGATGCCGCTCGACTACAACAACGTCAAGTCGCCCTTCTACAGCGAGGCCGAGCGAGAGTTCGCGCCGGTGCAGGACTGGACCGTCAGCGGGGCCGATACGTTGGTCCTGTTCGTTCGCGGCCGGAGCAGTAACGCATCGGCCCAGGTGTATGTCGCGGTCGAGGACGCGTCCAAGAAGGTTGGCATCGCCGCGCATCCCAACAAGGCCCTCGCGAGTGCCACGCAGTGGACCGAGTGGAAGATTCCGCTGAGCAGCTTCACCGATGTGAATCTGACCAAAGTCAAGAAGATGTATATCGGTGTGGGCGATCGCGCGAATCCGATCGCAGGCGGCGCCGGCCGCATCTACATCGACGACATCCGTATCACGAAACCCTAACACGCCTACTCCAAGACGGAATTCGGGGCCTGTGTCCGTGCATGCAGGCCCTGATTCTTTGTGGGTCCGAGAATGCATCTGAAGTCTTGACGTGGGCCGGTCGATATGGTACAAAAGATAAACCGTCGCAAAGGTGCTGTGCAGGTCATTACCGCGACGTTTGGTTCAATTCGGTAGCCTCACGCAACCCGGAGCAAGGAGACGCCGTAGGGGACGTCTCACGGTGCAACAAGCTGTTCGAATATCCCCCGTGGCACAGGGAACAGCGTTTGCGGAAAGGAGGTGGCTCACTTCACAAAGTCTGTGCAACGACCCTCGTGAGCACACAGCCGGGTCGTCAGGGTGTCTGGTGTGTGGCCGACACGCAATTCGGACCAACTTTCGTATAGGAGAAGAACGATGTCTCGAAATCTGCAACACTGGATGGTTGCGGCGCTGCTGCTGTCGTGCGCGGGCAGCGCCTCGGCCGGCCTGGTGGCCCATTGGACTCTCGATGAGACCAGCGGCACAATCGCCAGCGATTCCGGCCCGAACAGAATCAATGGTACCCTCAACGGCAATTCCAAATGGGTGCCGGGCAAGATCGGCGGGGCCCTCGAGTTTGACGGCGACGGCGATTTCGTCGATTGCGGCAATGCGGCCCCGCTGAATATCCGCGATGAGATCACGTTGGCCTGCTGGATCAAGATCGCGTCGTTCACCCGGAACTGGGAGGCCATCATCGCCAAAGGCGATAACTCGTACCGGATGAGCCGCAGCGCCACGACCGGCAACTCGATCCACTTTGGCCTCAATGGCCCCACCGGCGGCAATCTGAACGCGAACAAGATCGTCACCGACAATGAGTGGCACCATGTGGCTCTTGTCTATGACGGCGCCAACAAGATCATCTACCTCGATGGCATCGAGGATGCCCGCGTGGCCTCCACCGGACAGATCAGCGTGAGCACGTACAACCTGCACATCGGCGACAACTCGCAGCAGGCGAACCGCGGGCTCAAGGGCGTCGTCGATGACGTCCGGCTTTACGATCGGGGCGCCAGCGCCGGGCAGGTCAAGGAATTGGCGGCCAACGGAACCGACCCCACGTGGCCGAAGGCCTGGCAGCCGAATCCGGCGAACGGCGCTGTCGGTGTGAACAGTCCGCTGTTCCAGTGGACCAAGGGGGAGAACGCGATCTTTCACAACGTCTACCTCGGCACGACGCCGGAATTGACCGAGGCGGATCTGGGCGCGAAGCTTCAGCCGTTCGCCATGTATTTCCACCAGCAGCCGCTGGTGCCGGGCACCACGTACTACTGGCGTGTGGACGAGGTCGAGCTCGACATGACCACGATCCACACCGGCGACGTTTGGAGCTTTACTATGACGCCGCTGAGTGCCTGGCAACCTGTTCCGGCGGATAAGGGAGGCGGAGTCTCTTTCATTCCCACTCTGCAATGGAACCCGGGACAGCAGGCAATCAAACACCGCATGTACCTCAGCGCGAACTTCGCGGATGTCAATAGCGCGGCTGCCGCAGCGGGCCAGGGAGAGGTCACCAATACGTCTTTTGCCGCCCCGCTTCTGCGGGCCTCCACGACCTACTTCTGGCGCGTCGATGAGGTGAAGGCCGACGGCACGGCCGAGCCGGGCCCGGTTTGGAGCTTCACCACGGCTGACGCCATCGCCAAGAAGATCGTACGTCAGTGGTGGACCGGCATTACCGGCACCGCTGTCACCAATCTGACGGGCAATGCCAACTATCCGAACAACCCGACCGGCACGGCGTTGCTGGACACGTTCGAAGGACCGGTCAGCTTTGCCGACAACTATGGTACCCGGCTCTACGGCTGGCTCACGCCGCCCCAGTCCGGCGACTACACCTTCTGGATCGCCTCGGACGACAGTTCCGAGTTGCGGCTCAGCACAGACGCGACCCCGGCGAACACCAAGGTAATCGCCAGTGTCAGCGGCTGGACAAGCTCGAAACAGTGGGACAAGTTCCCGACGCAGAAGTCGGCCGCCATCACGCTGCAAGCCGGCCAGAAATACTATATCCAGGCTCTGCAGAAGGATGGGACCGGCGGCGACAACATCGCGGTCTCCTGGCAGGGGCCGGGGATCGCCACCCAGATGATCATCAGTGCCGAGTACGTGGACACCTTCGCTTTGCCGCCGCTGCAGGCCTTCGCGCCGAACCCCGCCAACGGCGGTGTCGATGCGCCGCAGTCGGGAGCGTTGAGTTGGAGCGCGGGCGAAAAGGCCCAGAAACACGATGTTTACTTCGGCGAGGACCAGGCGGCCGTCGCGGCGGCGGACACCAAGAGCCCGCTGTACAAGGGTCAGCAGGCCGGCACGACTCTTGACGCCGGCAACCTGGAGTGGGGTAAGGTTTACTACTGGCGCGTCGATGAGATCAACGCCGGCGAGGCTGACAGTCCTTGGAAGGGCACCGTCTGGAGCTTCACCACCGCCAATTTCATCCAAGTGGACAATTTTGAGAGCTACACGGATGACGAAGGTGTAGTCGCCGGACTGGG
>JAMCWO010000266.1 GCA_023481165.1 Planctomycetota bacterium
CTTTCGGCACATGCCTCCCAAAAACTTTACCCCTTTATGGGACGGCCCAATAAAAAGACCAAAGAGGTAGAAAAACCACTCCTCTTATCGGCACGGCCGTGGCGCACCAAGGGCGTTTTCTCGGGCTGTAGCCGTCGAGAGGATGCCTCTGTAGCCGTACAGCGCACACGTCGCATGCCGTCGGATACAGCTTTGTTGTGAACTTCAACAGCAGCTTTGCGTATAATATCTTTTTGGTTTTTGAGTGCCGGCGGTCCGGACCCAGGCCATCGCGCCTGAACGACACGGCCGGCGGAAAGGATCGGATCGGTGAAGGGCGGCTGTTGGACAATAGGAGGGCTTGTGCTCTTGTTATTCGCCGGCAGCGGCGCTGTCGCCTGGGATCTTGCCGCAGAGAACGAACCAGACCATAAGTGCCTGCGCATGAACATCTTGTGTGCAGTTGCCAACACCGCCAGATCTTCTGCACCGCCGGTTTCCACGCCGCGCCCGTGGACCCGCGACGACACTGGCCCCAGAGCGTGCTTGTGCCTATCCTTCCCAGAGATCCCTGCTTTCCACGGGACGCTGCTGTCTCTCGGCAGTCTCCTTTATCCGTCTGATGCTTCCACCGGTCCACTGACTGATACCCGGCCCCGGCGCTCTGCGCGCGGTCGGGACGGCACAATGACTCCACTGGAAGCACGAGCATGTTGAACCCGTTCGATATCCATCAAATACCCGGACTGACCCAGACCGAGGCCGCGCGGCGGCTGGCGGAGGAAGGCTTCAATGAGCTGCCGTCCAGCCGCCGCCGGAACAGTCTGGCCATCGCACTCGAGGTGATCCGTGAGCCGATGTTCCTGCTGCTGGTCGCCTGCGGCGTGGTCTACCTCTTCCTGGGCGAGCCCAAAGAAGCGCTGATGCTCTTGGGCTTCGTCTTCGTCATCATGGGCATTACCATCGTCCAGGAGAGGCGAACCGAACGGGCCTTGGATGCCCTGCGGGACCTGTCCAGTCCCCGTGCCCTGGTCATTCGCGACGGTCAACAACAACGCATCGCGGGCCGTCTGCTTTTTCGGCGCTCCCGAATCATCCTGACCGAGGGAGATCGTGTACCCGCGGATGCGATCCTGCGCCATTGTGTCAATCTGTCGGCGGACGAGTCGCTCCTGACCGGCGAGTCGGTGCCCGTGCGCAAAGTCGCCGCCGCGGAAGCACAAGAGCTGGCCAAGCCGGGCGGCGACGATCTGCCGGCCGTCTTCTCGGGCACCCTGGTCACGCAAGGGCAAGGCGTGGCCGAGGTGATGGCCACCGGGTTGCGCACAGAGATCGGCAAAATCGGCAAAGCCCTGCAGACCCTGGAACCTGAACAGACGCTCCTGCAAAAAGAGACAGGCCGACTGGTCCGCACCATGGCTCTCGTCGGACTGTCGCTGTGCGTCATGGTGGTTGTCCTCTACGGGTTGACCCGCGGCAATACGGCGCTGAGCTGGAAACAGGGCCTCCTGGCGGGTATCGCCACGGCGATGGCCACGTTGCCCGAGGAGTTTCCGGCCGTGCTGACCATCTTCCTGGCTTTGGGCGCCTGGCGGATCTCGCAAAAGCGCGTGCTCACGCGGCGCGTTCCCGTCATCGAGACCCTCGGTGCGGCCACGGTGCTCTGCGTGGACAAGACCGGCACGCTGACGCAGAACCGCATGTCGATCAGCAAGCTGGTCGCCGACGGCAAGGTCTTTGATGCGAACGATCCGCGCAGCACATCATTGCCGGAGGAGTTCCACCGGCTGGTCGAGTTCGGGATCCTCGCCAGCAAGAAGGATCCGTTCGACCCGATGGAGAAGGCCCTGCGCGAGTTGGGGACCAGGCACCTGGCCCGGACCGAACACCTGCATGAGAATTGGAGCCTGGCCCACGAGTACCCGCTGTCGCCGGAATTGCTGGCCCTGTCCCACGTGTGGAAATCACCCGATGGCCGGGCCATCATGATTGCCTCCAAGGGGGCACCGGAAGCGGTCGTCGACCTGTGCCACCTGGAGGAGGCGCGACGTCAGAAGCTTTTGCAGCGGGCCAACGAAATGGCGGGGGAAGGATTGCGAGTTCTGGGAGTGGCCCGGGGCCATCCCGTAGCACCAGGCACTCTGCCGCAGACGCAGCATGATTTCGAGTTCACGTTCCTGGGTCTGGTGGGACTGGCGGACCCGATTCGGCCCAGTGTGCCGGGGGCCATTCAGGAGTGTTACTCCGCCGGCATTCGCGTGGTGATGATCACGGGTGACTATCCCGCGACGGCCCAGAGCATCGGACGCCAGATCGGGCTGCGGTCGGTGGACGAGATTGTCACCGGCCCCGAGCTAGACCGGATGGACGATGAACAACTCCGGCAACGCCTCACCGCCGCCAACATCATCGCGCGCGTCGTCCCGGAGCAAAAGCTGCGCATCGTCAATGCCTTGAAGGCTGCCGGCGCGATCGTGGCGATGACCGGGGATGGCGTCAACGATGCTCCGGCCCTGAAAGCCGCCCACATCGGCATTGCCATGGGCGGTCGCGGCACGGACGTGGCGCGCGAGGCCGCCGGACTGGTGCTGCTGGACGATGACTTCTCCTCCATTGTCCAGGCAGCGCGGCTCGGCCGGCGGATCTTCGACAACATCAAGAAGGCGATTTCCTATATCTTCGCCATTCACGTGCCCATCGCCGGGTTGTCCCTGATCCCTGTGTTCTTCGCCGATTGGCCCCTGATTCTGCTGCCGGTCCATATCGTCTTCCTCGAGCTGATCATCGATCCGTCCTGCACGCTGATCTTTGAGGCCGAGGGAGCCGAGCCCAATACGATGACTCGTCCCCCGCGCGACCCGCGCGAGCGGTTGTTCGGCCTGCGGTCTGTGTCGCTCAGCCTGCTGCAGGGCGCCAGCGTGCTGGGCATCGTTCTGGCGGTCTTTTTGGTCGCCCGGTACCTCGGCCACAGCGAGAACAACGCCCGGGCTTTGATGTTCGCGGCCCTGGTCGTGGCCAATCTCGCCCTGATTCTCACCAATCGCTCGTGGTTCCGCACCATTGCGGCCACGTTCCGGGAGCCGAACGCCGCCTTGTGGTGGGTGATCGGGGGCGCGGTGGTGTTCCTGGGGCTGGTCCTCTCCGTGCCCGTCCTGCAGAACCTGTTTCATTTCGCCCCGCTGAACGGGCTGGACCTGGCGCTCTGTCTGCTGGCCGGTGCGGCGAGCATCCTGTGGTTCGAGATCCTCAAACTGGTCCGCGGGGCCCGGGCCCCCCAGGGGATCATCAAGGCGGCCCGCCCATAAGGAAACTCTAACGAAGGATAATCCACGAACGGCAAGAAGACAGTTGCGGCCATGGCAGGTTGCCGTATAATGGAGCTGCGATTCCAACGAGATTTGAACCTGCCTGTGATAACCAAAGAAGGATTGGTGCGCGAATATTCCTCCGAGGACGTGTGATATGGCAACAGACAACGCCGACAAGGGCAACGGCAGAACCAGCAAGAGAAAACCCTACGTGATCATTGGTACGACGGTCCTCGCTACGGCGCTCGCTCTGGTCGTCCTCTGGTTCACCGGGGTTCGAGGCGGCGAGGACCCCGCGCGCACGGTGGAGACAGTGGCCGCCCGACAGGGACCGCTGACCATCAGTGTCCCGGCCACCGGAATGCTGAAGGCCAAGGACCCCGAGATTATCCGCAACAGTCTGGAAGGCCGGGCCACGGTCATCTCGATCATCCCCGAGGGCACCCGCGTTCAGGAGGGGGACCTGCTGGTGGAACTGGACGTCAGCACGCTGGTCGACGCCCGGGTCGACCAGGTGATCCTGGTGCAGAACGCCGAGGCCAGCTTCATCAACGCCCGCGAAACCCTGGGAATCACCGAGAGCCAGGCGGCCAGCGACGTGGACCTCGCCAAGCTCAAGCTGGCGTTCGCCCGGCAGGATCTGGACAAGTACACGGGCAAGGGCGGGGACTACGAGAACCTGCTCGCGGCCGCCGAGGGCAAGATCAAGCTCAATGCGGAAGAAAAGACCAAGGCGGCGGACTACCTGGAATGGTCCGAGAAGCTGTTCGATGAGAAGTACCTGTCCAAGACCCAGTTCCAGGCGGACCAATTGGCCCTGCAACGCGCGGATTTGAACCTGCAGGTGGCGAGCAACGACGCCAACTTGCTGAAGAAGTACACCTACAGGCGCCAGATCGCGCAGCTCACCAGCGACGTCAACCAGGCACGGATGGCCCTGGACCGAACCGAGGCGAAGGCCCGCGCCAACATCGCGCAGGCCAAAGCGGAACTGTCGGCCAAGGATCAGGAGTACCAGCGGCAGAAGGACAAGCTCACGAAGATCGACGATCAGATCACCAAGGGCAAGATTGTCGCACCGACCGAGGGCATGGTCGTCTACGCCACCAGCGGCGCCGGCGGCCATAGCCATGATAATCGCCCACCGCTGGCGGACGGCGTCGAGGTCTGGGAGCGGCAGGAATTGATCCATCTGTCGCGGTCCACCTCGACCGTGGCCGAGGTGGACGTGCACGAGGCGAGCCTGCAGAAAGTGCACGCGGGTCTGCCGGCCCTGGTGACGGTCGAGGCCCTCGCGGGCAAGAAGCTGATGGGCACGGTCACGCGTATCGCGCCGCTGCCCGATCCGCAGAGCATGTGGATGAACCCGGATTTGAAGATCTACAAGACGGAGATCACGCTCGACAGCAACGATCCGACGCTGCGCAGCGGCATGAACTGCAAGGCCGAGATCATCGTCGAGCAACATGCCGACGCCGTGTATGTCCCCGTCGAGACCGTCCTGCGGGTGGGTGGACAGCCCACGGTCTACGTGCTCAACGAGGACGGCGAGACGGAGCAGCGTCAGGTCGAGATTGGCCTGGACGACAAGAGCCTGGTGCGGATCGTCAGCGGCTTGCAGGAGGGCGAGCTCGTCCTCGCGACGCCGCCCCTGAAGGCCGCCGCGACGGCGCCCGGCTCCAAGCTCGCCGGGATTCGCGGGGCGGATGCCAACGACGTGATGAAGAAGATCGATGAGCAACTCAAGGCAGCTACGCCACCTGCGCCCGCCACATCGGGAGCGCCGAAAAAGCAGACGGCCCCGGAATCACAATTTGGCGTTCAGGAGTATCCGATCCGAAGCTGAAGCTATGGAGTCAGGCAGGAACCGAGCTGACTCTTGCTCATCCTCCCTATCTACCGGTTCTGATCGCTATTCTCACATGGTTTCATGAGTTCCGCATTGTCTCGACACATCTACCTTGAAAGTGTATTTCACCCTGTCCAGTGAACCCATCGTCTGGAGAAAGCGATACGCTGCCTGCCCACAGACAGCCGCACGATAATAGCAATAGAAACGGCGAGGCCGGCGGCGCCACTACTTAAGGAATACCTCCTTCGGCCTAAATTCATAGTTCCGAAGGCTTGTGTAGAACTCCTCCAGCGTCTCGCCTTTCGCATAGACGTTCCCACAAACGTGACAAAAAAATATGTGGGTTTCACCCAAGCTATCCCGTGTGACAATGGTTCCGCCGCCCCACCCGCTGTGGCTGTCGCCATACGCGCAGGCGATCCACCGGCCATCCGGAAAGCTCTTGATGAAAGCCCGTGGTCGGCCGAACTTAGACTTCGTTACATCAACGATCGTGCCCTTCCCCTCCATCGCAATGCAATTGAAATGCCGCTTGACTTCATCCAACGACTGACATGGGAGCAGTTGCTTACGCCACATGCGTGCAAATACACGGGAGCCTGTACCCATGTGGAACCATGATGCGACATACAATACAAGCGCCAGAAGCAGTACAGCCGCAATGATCCACGGAAGGAGTTTCTTCATAGTCGCAGCCCACCCGTCACTCTGTATCCCAATGCACCAGTGCATAGAAAGGCCACCTAACCAACCAGGAGAAGCGGCCCTTTTCCTGGCTTCAAAACGTTTTGACCGAGCCTGGGTGCCATATCTACGCTTGCGCAGGCATGTTCCTTCTGTCGGCTGAGAGATAGGTACGTGCACACAGGCTTGGCACCCGACGTCCGAATTCTACACCGCCGAGGGCGGCTGCGCTACATGGTTGTCAGGCACCCTCGGCTGGAAGGCTTAGGTGCGTGAGGTCCCTGGCCCATGCGAGGCTCCACGGGCAAACGAGTTTGCCCATGCCACCCGGCTTCTTCATCTCTGCGAACCTCTGCGACCTCGGCGGTTAAGCATCTTTCGGTTCAGTCCTGGACCGTGGTGTCGTAGCGGACGCCCTCGGGGACGGGAACCGCGACGGTCACGCCGTGATCGCCTTGCGTGGTGCGGCTGGAATCGACCGCGAGGAAGGCGGTGTAGGCGCTCATCAGGCCGTACTGGAGGGCCACCTGCTTGATCTCGCCGGGCAGGTTGGGGTTCATGTCGTACGCGGTCCGGGTCGCCAGGTCCTCAATTCGCTGGCGGGCCCAGACGCAGGCAAGGCCGGGATGCGTCGGGGCGGAGCGGTCGAACTCGACCGGGATGCGGATTTCCTTCTCGGAGCCGCCCACCCAGCCGGCGACTCGGATCGTCGTGTGAGTCGTGCCCGCAAAGCGGCCGGTCAGGATGATCGGCCGGCCCACAAACAGGTCGGGGAGCCGACGCGGATAGACCTCCGAGACCTCCATCTTGCCCCAGTCGATCTGCACATCCGTCAGGGCGGGATGACTGATGCAGTCGTAGAAGTTGTCCACGGCCTCGGTGCTGTTGTCGTTCAGGCCGATGTAGGCGACGGCCCCTTTGCCGAGCTTGGCCATGCGGTCGAGCAGGTAGCGATTGACGGACGAGCCGATGCCGAAGCTGAAGATCCGCGCCTCGCCCAGCCGCTGGTGGATCTCGCCCAGGATCTCGGCCTCGTTGCCGATGTAGCCATCGGTCATGAAGGAAACTAGGCGCAGCCGCCGGCGGTCGTGCGGGAAACCGAGGGCGGCCTTGATGCCCTCGATCATCATCGTGCCGCCCTCGCCTTCAAGGGAATCGACGTAGGCGAGGGCCTTGCGCACGTTCTCAGCGGTCGCGGCCACCGGGCCTGAGCCGAACTGCGACGCGCTATCCGAGAAGCGGACGACCTGGAACGTGTCATCCGGTCCAAGCTTGCGGAGGGCGCGCTTGACCGCCCCCTTGGACTTGGCGATGGGTTGGCCGTTCATGCTGCCGGAACAGTCGAGGACGAAGACCATCTCCATCGGGACACGCTTGACGCACTGGAGGCCCTGCGGCGGGTAGAGCATCAGGGTGAAGAAGCCGCCGCGCTCATCTCGGTGCGTCACGAGGGCCGACTTGATCGTCTCGCCCGCGACGCGGAACCGCAGGACGAAGTCCTTGTTCGGGATATTGTCGAGCGGGCTGAGCTGCACGTGGAGTTTCTCGGAGCCGGCCCGACGCTTGTCGATGGCATGGCTGGAAGAGGCGATTTCCTCGATCTTGACCCCCGCGTCCAGATCGACGGCCAGGGAGATATCGTGACCGCTGCGTTCGTTGGGCCGGAGGTATTGGACTTCGGTCGCTTGGCCGGAGAGGCCCGTGTGGCCCCGGCCAACCGCTCCTACGCCGTCGGTGCTGCACGGCGGGTTGAAGCGCGGGCCGACCACCATCGGGAAGGTGAACTCGTACCAGCCGTCCGCGTAAGCGAGGGTGTTGAAATACTTGATGTGGACGTCGATCTGCTTGCCCGGCTCGATATTGGCGACTTTCTGGGTGAAGATATTCGGCCGCTCCTGGGTCAGCAGCGACGCGACGTAGCCCTGGCGGCGGGCCTCGATGTAGATCTGCTCGGCCTCCTGCCGCTCGCGGATGATGCCGCGAATCCGCCGGTCGCCGATCACCATGATGAACTCGTTGACCGCAGCATTGTCCGGCAGCGGGAACACGTACACCGCCTCGATCTTCTCGCTGAACGGGTTCTGGAACTGCTGCACAACCTCGACGGTGGCGATATACCCGCTGACCTTCCCCTTGACATCCGTATGCTTGAGCGGCAGCGGCACCTTCTTCTCCTGGATTTGGACCAGCATCGCCCCCGACCCGGGCGTGTCATAGTTCACTCCCGGCGCGCGCGGTGCCTGCGGTGTCTCCCGCACAATCACCCAGATCTCGTCCTCGCAGACGCTGAGTAAGTCGGCTGGGATACGGCCTGCATCGCGCCCGTCAAAGTTTGTGCTCGACGGCAGCCCGCTGACGGGAACCCTCCGCCGTGTGACCAAAGGCAAGTCGCTACCTCTGGCCTTGGGGATGCTGTCCGTCACTTCCACCCAGCCATAGTTGACCGAGGGATCGTATCCGCGCGGACCGCTGCCGGGCCTGCTCATACCCCCTATCGCGCCGCCATAGCCGCCCATGCCGCCGTAACCACCCATGCCACCCATCATATCCTGGCCGGGCTGGCCTGCAGGCGCGGGAGCAGAGGAAGAGTCCCTCGTCCTTGCCTCTTTCCAGCCCTTGGGGTATGTGATTTCATCGGCATACGGAGTATGCGCTTCGTCAGGTGGCCCAAGGCGAGTTGCGAGAGGTGGAGCGGGCTGATCTGCTGGAAGGCCAGACTGCCGCCGCAGGGCGATCATGTCCTCGACCCTCTGCTTGAGTTCCAAAGCCTCGCTGTTCTGAGGATCGAGGGGCAACAGCATCTGAAGAAGGCCGAGTGCCATGCCATATTCCTGCCGCTGGAAGCAGGCTTTGGCCCGCTCGAGCGACTGAGCGACCGTTTCGCGCTGGGCTTCCGCCTGCTCCGCCAGCACCCGTTGCTTTTCCAGGGCTATTTCGCGCTCAATCTGCGCTTGGGCCGCGCTCGGAGGCGGGGAGACAGGCTCGGCTTGGCGCCTGGCAGAAGGCGACGTTTGCTGGCAACTGAAGGAGGACAGACAGAGGGCCGTCAGGGCGACTGCGAGGCCGAGGAAGACGATGGACACGGCGATGGACACGGCGATGGACTTCTTCATTTGCTTTCTCCTGTTTGCAGGTTCAGATCGGCGGGGATCTCCTCACCCTCTTTATCAGCGGCGACGATGAGCTTGAGTTCGTATTGCGGCTCGGCGTCACCGAGGATTTGCAGGTGGACCGTGGCGACGCGGGTACGACCCTGAGGCAGATCGGTCCCCGTGCTGAAGGCGGCGATGATGATGCGGTCGTTCATCAAGGCCGCCGGATCATAGTAAGGAGCTTCCTGGAACGCCGGATGCTCGCCGCCTTCAACGCCGACGATCTTGATTTGGCCGGTCTGGGCCTTGAGCTCGAACTGGTACGCGGCCAAAGGTCTATCACCCGAATCAAGATACACGTGCACCGGCGCGAAACGGACCCGGCCTTGGGCCGGTTTCTCAGATGTGCGGGTGGACGCGCCGGCCAGCAGCGGGGCCAGGATGGACAGGGTCACCAGAAGACCGATCACTTTCGCTTTCATCGTCAGGCTCCCTTATCCAAGCGCACGGCGGCAAGGGCGACGAGATTCACATCGTCCTTATCGATCCGGCCGTCGCCGTTGAGATCCCATTGGGGGGCCACCGGGCCGCGGGCCTCGATGCTTCGGGCAAGTTGGAAGGCATCGAGAATGTCCACACGGCCGTTGGCATCGACGTCAGCCCGGCCCTCCGCCAGGACGGGGCTGGTTGATTGCGGATTGCGGCCCCCGGTCAAAGCCGGGGGCGACATGATTACGGATGGCGGGTTCAAGAGAATCACGCCGATGGTGACTGCCGCCGCCGCAGCCGTGATACCCGCGGCCCAGCGCAGGCGGATGATGAGCCGATGCGGCTGGGCGAGGCGTTTCTTGGCCTGGTTCAGAATGATTTTATCGACCCTTGTGGGCACAGCCCCGGGCGGCTCGAACAGGCCCCGCAGGTCCTGGCGCAGCCGGTCCGAAACCTGCCGGTCCATGTCATCGAATTGTCTATTGTTCTCCGTCATAATTGGGTTCTCCTGCTCATGAAGCACACAACGGGGCCAAAAGGTTCCACGAATCGAGGATTTCTTGCAGGGCGTCGTAGGGTGGGCTGTGCCCACCATTGGTCATCGTGTCCCTTCCTTGCGAATTGGTGGGCACAGCCCACCCTACGGAAGAAAGTACTCCCGGCTCCGCGGGTCGTCGCGAAGGATCCCCAGGGCGCGGTGCAGGCGCGACTTGATCGTGCCGGTCGGGACGTCGAGCGCTGTGGCGATTTCATCGAGACTCATGTCGTCGAGGAACCGCATGAGGACGACCTCGCGCTGCTCCTCGGATAGGGCGGCCAGGGCCGCGGCCAATTCCGTGCGCGGCGCGAACGGCTCCGCCGGAGCGGGGATGGCCAGCAGAATTTCTTCATCGGTCTCCGGATGGCGCCGGCGGCGGAGGTTCAGCGACAGGTGCTTGACCACGGGATAGAGAAAAGTCGTCATGGAGGCCGTCAACTGCAAGCCGGGGAGCTTCTGGAGAAGGTAGATGAATGTCTCCTGCAGGACATCGAGAGCGTCCTGCTCGTTGCCCGTGCAGCGCCAAGCCAGACGGTGGGCCCAATCGCGATAGCGGCGATACAGCGTCTCAAAGGCGTCCGGGTCCCCCCCGTTCGCGCGTTGCAGCAATTCCTCATCGGGTATCACATAAGACTTATCGGACAAACAGGACCGACAGTTGAGCAGGCTTTTCCTGGTTGTCGCATCGAGCCGCCCGAGGCAGAATCTACTCTGCGGCGGGCCAGGAGAATGATGGCGCAGTGGGAAACGCTGGGTTTTGTCAAAACGAGATTCGGGGTGAAGCAGCGGCGGCTGGGTCGGATGCCGGCCCCAGGAAAGCAGGCGTGTATAAGCGAGTCCTTATCCTGTCCGTGAACATCGGCGGCGGCCATGTCCGGGCGTTCCAAGCCCTCCGGGAGGCCTTCCGGCAACTTGGCGCCGCCGGCGCGATCCGCACCGCCGATGCCATGCAGTGTACCAACAAACTCTTTCGCACCTTGTTCGAGCGGGCCTATCGGGATGTGGTCCGCCGCGCCCCCGACCTCTACGGCTGGCTGTATGAGCACTTCAACCGGGTGGAGCCGGGCCGGCAGCGCAACGTGCTCGAAAAGTTGAATACCCGTCCGATCCTGAAACTCCTGAGCGAGTTCCAGCCCGACCTGGTGATCTCCACCCACGTGCTGCCGGCGGTCGTTGTCTCGTGGCTGCGCGAAAAGCAGCGCATCCAGACGCCGCACGCCGTGGCCGTCACCGACTTCGATGTCCACGGCATGTGGCTGTGCGATCATGCGGAGCATTATTTTGTCGCCCTGGAGGAGACCAAGAGGCACGTGGAAGCGCTTGGCATTCCCGCGGAAAAGGTCAGCGTCACCGGCATCCCCATTCATCCGGTGTTCGCGCAGCCGCAGGAGAAAGCCGAGGCGCGACGACAGCTTGGTCTGGATCCGGACCTGCTTACCATTCTGGTGACCTCCGGCAGTTGGGGCCTCGGGCCGATGGAGGAACTCGTGCGGTCGCTCCAGAGTCTGCCCACGCCGGTGCAAGTCCTCACCATCTGCGCGATGAACGAGCAGTTCAAGGCCAACATCGATCGGATCGCCCGCGCTGGTCCGCCGGACAGTCTGGTCAAGCTGGCCTGCCTCGGGTGGACGGAGCAGATGCACGTGTGCATGTCCGCCGCCGATCTCGTCGCCGGCAAGACGGGCGGCCTGACCACGTCCGAAGCCCTGGCCAAGGGCTTGCCCTTCCTCATCGTCAACCCGATCCGAGGCCAGGAGGAGCGCAACGCCGACCACTTGCTCGAGGAAGGCGCCGCCCTGCGCTGCAACCATCTGCCGGTTCTGGCGTACAAGGTTGAGAAACTGCTGAACGATCCGCAGCGTCTGGCCCGCATGCGGGCCAACGCGCGGCGGCTGGGCCGGCCCCAAGCCGCGTTTGACATCGTCCGCAAGCTCCTGCAACTGCAGCCCGACCGCTCCACGGCCGTGCCCCGGCAGGAGCCGGTGGGACAACGGAGATAGGTATGTACGAACTGTTATTGAGAACAGAGACGCTGCTGGCCGGCCTGACCACGCCCGTGCTGGCGGCGGTCGGTCTCGTCGCCCTCGTGGTCGGGCTGGTCCTTTGGCTGGGCGGTACGCGGTACAGCGCCATCATCATCGGCCTGCTCGGGGCGGTGGTGGGCTCGGCCTGCGGCCTGCTGGTCGCCCAGCAGCTCGAGGCGAATCCCTGGCTGGGCATGATCGTGGGGGCCGCCATCCTGGGCGGCCTGTCCATCCTGCTCAAGAGTGTCCTGATTCTCGTCTTGGCCGTGCTGGTCTTCTCGGCTGTCAGCGGTGCGGGGTATCTGACCGTGGTCCTGGACCGGGCCATTCCGCCGGCCCAAGCCGTGGACCAGAACGAGCCGAGACGTACCGTCCGCTACTTCAGCGGCATGGGCCTCGCCGAACGGCGGACCTACATGAATGACATCAGCCACGAGACCGAAAGCTTCGCCGACCGGCTCCACGCGCTGCTGACTAACACGTGGGAGGCCGTGGGCCCGCACGGCTGGGCGCTGGCCTTGGCCATCCTCGCGGGCGCTGTCGTGGGCATCCTGCTGGTCTGGTTTATCGCCAAGATCGTCATCGCGCTGGCGTACAGCATCGTCGGTACGGCGACGATCTTCCTCGGCGTCCAGGCCGCCCTGCTGGCGGCGGGTGTCCCGGTAGTCTCCGATCTCGCGTCCCGCCGCGGGGCGCTGCCGATCGCCTTCCTCATTATGACGGTCGTCGGCTGGGTCTGGCAGCTCTTCTACGGCGGCCCGAAAAAGCCCAGGCCCGCCCCGGCCAAAGAAGTCAAACCTTCGGACTGAGATGTTCCACGCCGACATGGGATCCCCAGAAGCTGTGTTCCCTGTTTGGCGATCCGAAACCCATGTCGCGAGAACAACGTTGGAGGAGGCTGCCGAGACTCATGGCAGCCTCCTCCGGTAGTCCCCTCGGAATGTCCCTTGGCGTTGCGACAAGGGACCGCTACTGCTTGGTGATCCAGATGTCGTCAATGTAGAGCTGACCGGCGCCGCCTTTGGTCGGATTGCCCCGGTCGCCCAAGCCAATGACCAGCATCGTGATCTTGGCAGGGTTCACACCCGCAAAGCTGCTTAGCGGGATCTTCCACTGGGTCCACTGCGTGGCACAAGCCGCCGCCGCATCCGGATGCACGACCGTCGCAGTCTTGGCGGAGCTGTCGACCAGCGTCACATACAGCTTCTCTTTGCCATTCGACGCTTTCCCACGGAAATACAGCGACAGGCTGTCCACGCCATTGCCCGTCCAGTTCTGTGGGGCCGAGAACTCCCGCTGGGCCTCGCTGTAGAACGGGGCCTTCGTGTTGTTGTAGTCCACCGGCATCGACTGGCCGCCGCCGTGGACAATCGCCGTTTCGGCAAAGGTCCCTTTCGTCGCGGTCATATAGCCAATAGTGGAGCCGTTCGAGCCGTCCGAGAAGCCGTCGATCCAGGTCAGGAAGATCTCTTCACCGGCCTGATCCGAGTAGCTCTCGAAGTCCTCCACAATGAGGAAGTCCGCCGTCGTGAAGCTCCACACGCGGCCCCTCCAGGGACTGGCCGGGTTGGACGCATTGATCTCGTCCACGCGCCAGTAGTAGGTCTTACCCCACTCGAGCTTGCCTGGATCGAACGTGGTCTTGTCGGCCTTCTGCCGGCCCTTGTAGAGGTCGGCCGTCGAGGTATCGGCATTGGCCACCGCGGCCGCATCCGTGCCGAAGTACACTTCATGGTCCGTGGCCTCCTCGCCGGCGATCCATTGCAGCACCGCCTCCTGCGGCGCATGCGGCTCGGCATTGGCCGGGGAAGGTCCCGTGGCGTAGAGCGGTAGTTGCAGCCAGCCCTGCGGGATGACCTGCTGCGCCAGCGTGGGGCTCTGCCACAACAACCGGGCCACCGCCCCGCCGCCGTTCTCGTACCATTCCATGCGGATATGGTAGATCTGGCCGGCCATCAGATCGACCTTGGCCACGTCGTTGGTCGTGCCGTGATCGGTCCAGTTATCGATGACCAGCCGGCCGTCGAACCACAGCCGCACGCCGTCATCGGTGCTGGTGATAATACTGAAGGTCTCCGTGAACGGGGCCTCCAGGTTGGCGGTCCAACGGGCGGAAACCTGGTCCGTGAGGCCGCCTGCGACTTCCGCCTCGCCCCAACTGTGGTCGATTGTGCCTTCGGTCTGCGCCAGCACCGGGTCACCGGCCAGCTCCATGCCTTTGAAGTACGCGGCCTTGGCGCCGCCGCCGGACCCGCGCGTCGTGAAGCTCCAGACAGGACTCTTGGTCGTCACACCGGTGGTGAACGAGAACTGATCGACCCGCCAGTAATAGGTCGTATCCAGATCGAGCTTGCCCGGCTCGAACTTCGGTTCCGCGGTCATCATGCCGCCCGCGACGGCGTTGTTGACCTCGTCGAAGGACTTGCCCACGAACACGGTGCCGAAGATGCTGCCCAGGCCGGTCTGCCAGCTCAGGTTCTGGTCGGGATCGATGTACTTCATCCCGTCGGGCGGGAAGGGCTGCCAGGCGCTCAGCGGCCGGATCTTGAAGCTCCAGATGTTGCCTTTCCACGGGCTCTCGGGATTGGCATCATCGACTTCATCGACGCGCCAGTAGTAGGTCGTGCCGGGCACAAGACCCTCGGGGGCCGGACCGCCGGGCAGGCCCATGCCCACCTTGGCGACGGCTTGCCGGCCGACGTAGACGGCCGTGTTCTCCGGCGTGGCCGCCGCGACCTCATCGCGACTTGTGCCGAAATAGATGTCGTGCAGCTTGGCACTATCGCCCGCCTTCCACGAGGCCTGCGTGCTCGTCTGGTCGATCATGGACCCGTCCTTCGGGCTCGGCGCGCGTGCGGTCGTCTTGGGGCCGCCAAACCGGGGCAGGTACCAGTTGTTGATCCACTCGCTGATGATCTTGCCGCGCGGGTCATTGTCCTGACCCGAGGTCTGGTAGAACGTGCCCAGGCGGCCGCCGGTGACGCGGTTCGCGATGATCGCGGGCTCCGCGCGGGTGCCCGCCGCGTTCTTCGCCAGAACCAACTCCGGGTACCAGTCGCCCTGCAGCTCATCGAGGTGCCAGGGGCGGTCCGTGGCGTAATTCACCAACGAGGGCGTGTACGTCGCCGCATCCGGGGTGACCGTGACCTGCGTGTCGTCGTCCCACATGGCAATGTGGGCAATGTCCATCATGGTCTCCAGGCCGGGCTCGGCATTGGTCCCCGCGCCGTCGACGACATAGAACATGTAATCGCCGGTATTGATGATGCAGTTCCCGTCATCCAGGAACAGCTCGGCCAGCGACCCATCCGTCTGGGTGTTGCCGGGGGTGTAGATCGTGGCCGGGAATTGGCCGCAAAGGATCAGAAGGTCACAGACCCCATCCCCGGTATGGGCCTTGACCCAGTCCGCCAGGGCGGCTTGATTGGTGGGGGTGAACACCTCGATGGTGGCGGTCGTTACGCTGTCCACGACAACCTGCATTTCCCGGTCCGCCGCCGCCTGCCCGAACCAGCCGGCCTGCGTGGAGATGGCTATGTCCGCCGCCACAGCCATCGTACTGAATACGGATGTGATGATGAGTGCCAACGCGATCTTCTTCATAATTCTTCCTCCTAATACGAATTTGTCCGTGTGCAACAGACAGCCAACCAGACGATTCACCTCATGCCGGCGTGCATCACCTCCTTTCGCGAACAGCGCGGGGCCACCTGTGCGATCCAGGCGCAGATCCCAAGCGGCCGCCCCAAGCTGCGTGTGCGTACCTGAACTCGCCTACCATACCGCTCCTTCCTCCAAACGCTGGACCCCGCACATCCGGGAAGGCAGGTGATGCGCAGGTCCACCGATGATTGTAGCTGATCGGCCGCGACACAACAAGGCAAATAACGGGGAAGGCCAGGGACCGCAAGGCGAGGGAAGAACCCCTCGTCCCGTATCCCCCAGGCCCCGGCCCGCCGGGCCCCGCCGGAAATTGGGTTCGTTTTCCACAATTTCCCCTCGTGCCCTGTCCCGCCCGGCCCCGCCGGGTAAATTGGGTTTGTTTTGCCGAGGCATATCGAATTTACTATTCACCATAACTCCTTTCCCGCAAACCACTTGCCCCTCCCGCAACTCCGCCGGAAATTGGCTTTGTTTGGCGCCGTCGTGCCCCGGAGGGGTCTCCCGGCCACCCCAGCCCCTTCCTGGCCACCCCGGCCAAATTGGGTTCGTTTGGCGCATTTCGTTCCCGCGCCAAGACGCAAAGGACGCAAAGGGCACCGGACCGACAACCTGGTCGACCCTTGGCGATCTGGGCGTCCCATTCGGCTTCGCTCAGGGCAGGGCTTTGCGCGAGACATATTTCAAATCGTAAACATGTCACTCCCGCGGAGGCGGGAATCATCAATCCCGAGGGGCTCCGCCTCAGGGCAGACCGTCCCTCTACCTATGCTCCGTGTTGCACGAATCGTGCCGGAATTCTGTGCGCGCACGGTGCCCCAGAATGGCGCAACTCCTTGCGCCCGAAGGAATAAAAGATTTTTGACGCGCGGGGTGCTTTACCTTTTCAACTGTTGCACAAACGTGGTCGTGTCCTACTGATTTACCAGGGATTCCCGCCGCCCACAGACTGCCGGCTACCGCCCTGCCTGTCGCGTTTCGCTTGCCACGTTTCGCTTGTCACTGTAGTCTGAGGATGCGGGCTTTCGTTGACGCCGGGAGATTTGTCATGAAGATCGAATACTTTCATGCCTCGAAGTATGGAAATGGC
This sequence comes from Planctomycetota bacterium, assembly GCA_023481165.1. Lineage (GTDB taxonomy): Bacteria > Planctomycetota > Phycisphaerae > Sedimentisphaerales > Anaerobacaceae > PLanc-01. The sequence continues at coordinate 16,717 of JAMCWO010000266.1, forward strand.
GCCAGGGTCGCCGAGGAGTTCCAGAGGCACATGGCCGCCAAAGGGATCACGGTCAACGTCCATCGCATCCGGGATGCACGGGCCAAGGAAATACCCCCGGCCGACCTGTACGTGTTCAGCTCGCCGGGCCGTTGCGGCAAGCCCACCTGGGGCATGCGCCGCTTTCTGAAGAAGGCCCAGTTGCCGTCGGGAACGAAGTACGCCATCCTGAACACCGAGCTCGCTCCGCAGCCGAACAAGAAGACCGGCCGGATGCCCGCGGAAGAGGAATTGGCCAAGTGGCAGCGCATCATCCCCATCATGAACGAGAGACTCCAGGCAAAGGGCCTGGTCAAAGTCGCCGAAGGCAAGATTCTGGTCACCCGCCTGAAGGGGCCGCTGGAAGAAGGCTGGCAAAAGAAAGTGGCAGCCTTCGCCTCCCGGATCCCTGTTCTGCCCTGAGGCGGATGGTCGTGGAGAAAACGGAGGTTTATATGTTCAAGAAAGCTGTCTTTCCCGGAAAGTATATCCAAGGGGTTGGTGCCATAAAGGAATTGCCCACCCTGATTGACTTGCTCGGCAAACAGGGTTTGATCCTGGCCTCGCCTTCCGTGAGCAAGAAGGTGCTGCCGCAATGCGGAATCGATTTCCGCGCGCAGGCCATCCACACCGAAGTATTCGGCGGCGAGTGCTCCGAGGACGAATTGTCGCGGCTGTCCACGATCATGAGGCAAAGGCATGTGGATGTACTGGTCGGGATGGGCGGAGGAAAGACCATCGACACGGCGAAAATTGCCGCGGACCGCGCGGGCCTGCCCGTGATCATTGTCCCCACGATCGCTTCCACCGATGCTCCCTGTAGCGGTTGTGCCGTGCTGTATTCCAACGAAGGAGTTTTCCAGTCCGTGTCCTATCAGAAATCGAACCCGGCGGCGGTGCTGGTGGATCTGGACATCATCGCCGCCGCGCCCACACGCTTCCTGGTGGCCGGGATGGGCGATGCGCTGTCGACCTGGTTTGAGGCCAGATCCTGCGATCGGACCCACGCGCCGAACGAGTGCGGCGGATATGCCACCATGGCAGGACTGAGCATCGCCAAACTCTGTTATGAAACGCTGCTGACGTATGGTACGGCGGCGAAACTTGCCAATGAGAAGCAAATCGTCACACCGGCTTTCGATCACATCGTCGAGGCCAATATCCTGTTGAGCGGAATCGGGTTTGAAAGCGCGGGGCTGGCGACCGCCCATTCCCTGCACAATGGTCTGACGGCGCTGGCCGAAACGCATTCGTTCTATCACGGCGAGAAGGTCGCCTTTGGCGTCTTGACCGGGCTTCAACTGACCGATGCAGACCCGCAGGAATCGGACACGGTCTATTCGTTCTGCGAGGCTGTCGGCCTGCCGACCACCCTGGCGGACATCGGCCTCGGGGACGTCGACCGGCAGAAGCTGATGCTGGCGGCCGAAAAGGCCTGCGCTCCCGGGCAACCGATCTATCACGAAGCGGGCGAGATCACTCCCGCAAGAGTTCTTGATGCCATGCTCGCTGCCGATGCCCTCGGCCAAGCCAGAAGAACCAGCCGAAGGCACACCGAGCGGGAGAGCTCGCGGAATGCGGAGTACGACGCCAGTCGGATGCAGCCCGCAGGCACATAACCGCTGAACGCCAAAATATGCAAGTCCAGGAAATCCCACGGGGTGCGCACCTCGGCCGGGCAAGAAGACCGGACGGATGCCCAGCGACCAGGAGCTGGCCAATTGGCGGCGCGTCATCCCTGTCATGAACGAGAGACTGCAAGCAAAGGGCATGGTCAGGGTCGCCGAGGGCAAGATTATAGTGACCGGCCTCAAGGGGCCGCTGGAAGAGAACTGGCAGAGCAAAGCGGAAGCCTTCGCCTCTCAGATCCCCATCCTGCCCTAATGCCCCAGCAGATGGTCATGCCTGCGTCCTGCCAAGGGTTCACCACAGAGACACCGAGAGCACCGAGAACTTCCAATCACGAAGGCCACGAAGACGGCGAACCACGAGCCGACTACCAGCTACCGTTTTCATCCGCAGATTAACGCTGATGCGCGCCGACAGACCCGGTGCTCAAGGGGAGTTGCCCTGGCCTCTTCGGAGAGAGTACCTGACACCGTCGCGTTCTCGCGAAGGCGGAGATCCAGATTCCTTATGGGCATCAATCTGTAGATGCAAGATACTGATCAGATGGGGACAGTGAGCAAGAAGATCCGGCCCCACTGTCATGCCGGAAGGCAATGTGTCGCTTTTGCCTTCAGTCTCACCATCTAATCTACCGATGATAACTGCGAGCACCGAGCCGAAGCGTGCTGAGTCGATTGAGGCAATTGATGGTGAGGAAGACGCTGATGCCCAATTTCGAGGAAGCTGCATGCCAACCCGTGGCGGTGAAGCCAGAGAAGTTCAACCCTCGGGCGATCATCCCCTATGGCTGTACAATTGAACCCATCATGCGAGCAATGAATGACTTTACGGATTTCCTATGTCTGATTAACAAGCAGCTACATTCAAAAAGTCTGGAGCGGCTGGAATCGTTCTTGATGCCTGCCAATTTCAGCAGCATCGTTGGCGAGTTTATGACATCGGCAGTCCCTAAGTACTGTGCTGGTCTGACGAAGAACACGTATCACAATGGTCATCCAGACATGCTGCCAAGAGGCAGATTTCCCGGCGATGCCGTTCAGCACGCAAAGGAAGGGATAGAGGTCAAGGCATCTCGCCATCTGAGCGGTTGGCAGGGCCACAATGCCGAAGAGATATGGCTGATGGTCTTTGTCTTTGACAGCAACACGTCGAAAGATCCGAAGTTGTCCCGCTTGTCGTTGGAATTCGACCTGCGGTCGAGTAACAGGGAACGACTCTACGCGACGGCCTCCTGCTTGTCAAGGACGCGGGTCAAGGCGTTGAGTAGCATCGGCAACTGACTGTA
>JAMCWO010000249.1 GCA_023481165.1 Planctomycetota bacterium
CTGGTAGCTTTTGCCCATCATGCGGTCCTTTCTTACGAGTAACAGTTTTGTTCTTTGACACCTATCTGTTACTCGGACCGCATGATCTCTTTCAACTACTTCTCAACGACAACCGGGACATCCTCTTTTCGGAGTCATGTTGGCGGTAATTTTTCGGTGCCAGCCTTCGGGGGGCTAAGCGGGGTCAGGCACTACGTTAGGAGAATTAAAGGAGGAGAATTAAAGGTGTCAGGTGCATTTTCGGAGTCATGTTGGCGGTAATTTTTCGGTGCCAGCCTTCGTCCTGCGCGCGGCCGAGCCTCTCGCAAGGTAAGCCGCCGACGAAAGGCGGCGGTTCATGGGCCGGAGCCTTCTGGAAGACGGCCCATGGGCGGATTCCTTCGGAAGGAGTCTCGTTTCCGGCTTCGCCTTCCGGATTCTCTCCGCCTCCGCTTGTGCCCGGTCTCTTGTCATTCCGGGCACGTGTGATCTTACTGACGGACGATTCGACGCCGCGAAGTGAAGTGCCATGCCCGCCGCGAGTCAAACTCCCGACCGAGACCTCGCGTCCGCTGCATCCGACGCGCCCGTAGCAGCGGCCCCCCCGTGCCGGAACAAGCGCTACCGTTCCCGCCCCCTGAACCGCCTCTTCTGGTGGTCCTGTTGGGAGTGGCCCCAAACGCGATGTATCGCGTTTAGGCCTCGAAGCACGCGAAACCCGGATGAGCCGAAAAAAGGGCCCAGGCGGCCGGACGCCGCCCAGGCCCGGGAATGCTACCGACCTTGTCCAAGGAATAATAATAGATAGACAATAGATAGACAGGGACAGTCTTATTTGGCGGCCGCGGCACGGAAGCCGGCCAGGTAGAGAATCTCACCCGCGGACAAAGCCCGGTTGTAGACGGCGACCTCATCGATGCCGCCGATCCAGTCGCACCCCCACCCATCCGAGCCGATGAGAATGGGAGCCGGGCTGCTGGTGATCTTGCCCATGGGAGTCGAATCCCTCTCGATGCCATTGAGATAGCACTTGAGCGTGGTGCCGTCATGCGAACAGGCGATATGGCTCCACTCGTCCTTGGTCAGTTTCTGGCCGACATAGACCCAAGCCCGGGGCGAGGAATTGAACGTGAACGCCATGTAGGGCTTCGGGCTACCCCAGCCATACCGAACCTGGTAGCTCCAACTGGGACTGGCCGTGCTCAACGCCTTGGCCATCGGCGCTGTCTCCGTGCCCTTTCCCTCCGGGTCATCGGCGCCGGGTCTGATCCAGAGAGACAGGGCGATCGGACCGGTGATGTCCAGGCTCGCGCTGGGGGCGCACATGACATAGTCCCCACCGCCCCCGGAAACGCCCAAGCCATGGAACTCCAAGGCTTTCCCCTGGGCGCCGTCGATCCACGTGGGCGTGCCCATGATCATGCCATCGTTGCCTTTGCCGGAACTGTCTTTCACGTCGTTCTCAAAGGCGTATTGAGCCGCCAGGCCCGTAGTGCCCGGATCCACCGGCTCCGGTAGGCCCGCCAGGATGGCCGTGGCCCACTGGGAGGCATCATTCCAGCCTTCTACGGAGGTAAACGTGAGCATCTTGTGTTCCCGAGTATCACCGCCGTCGTCGTCATCGTTGTAGTAGCAGTCAATGCCGATCAAGTCACGGGGCTGGGGCGCCTTACCCTGAATCGACTGCCAGGGCATCTTGATCTCGATGCGCCAGCCGGTGGCGGTGGTTGCCTGCGCCTGTTCGATGCCTTGTGTGTATCCGGTGATGTTGGTTCCCTGGATGTCGCTCGCGCCCCACCCGAACGTGTACTGGTGGTCGTCGCCGGACAGCGGCGTGGTCAGCTTGGTATTGCCGCCATCGAAATAGACCTCCACACTGTCGTCCTGCCAGGCACTGGCGGAGTCGTTCTTCAGGCTGTCGTCGGTGACATCCACGAGGACATAGAGATTGTTCGCGTCGTACAACACCTTCCAGGTGCCGGAACCATCGGCCGGATCCGCCAGAGGAATGAAGGAATGCGTGGAGGCGGCCGCCCAGACTTCATCGACCTCGCCATCCAGCACCGGGGGCACCAGGGCATAGGCGATTTCCATGTCGACCCGGGCGACGTTTTTCATGGCCGCCAGCACTTCGAGTCGCGTGAGGGCCTTGTTGTAGAGCCGCACGTCGCTCAGGCTACCGCACCAGGCCTCTTGGACGCCGTTAAAACCATCGGCGCCCATGTAGAAGGGGTTGGCGTCCACGGTCTTGGTGAGCTGGATCGAGAGCACCTCAATGCCGTTGCGATAATAGGTGAGCGTTGTCCCCCGCTTCACCGTCGCGTTGTGGACCCATACCCCACTCGGGATATCCGGGTAGTTGATAAAGTTGGTGTTGTCGCCGTTGTACCACTCGAAGTTCGTAGGGGTGAACTTGATGAACTGCAGCGGCGCGGTCGTCCCGCCATACCGGTTGCCCAGGATGACGTCATTACCCCCCGTCGACGAAGTGAACCCCTGGCTCACGTCCTGCTTGCACCAGAACATCCACGTGAAGTCATTTTTCAGGTCCATGGCCGGGATGGTGCCCGCGAGGACGCAGGCCCCGGTGCCGTTGACGCCATTGAAGCTCAGGACCATGCCCCGTTCGGTGTCTTGGAGCCAGACCGAGCCATCCACTCCCAGACCTCCATTGGGGTTGTTGATCGTGCCGCCGGTGCCCCGGCCGGACAAGTCGTTCACCGTAGTCCCGGAGCCTTCGTTCAAGGGCCACCACCCCACCAGGTTGGGATCGGCCGCTCTTGCCGCGCTGGCTCCCGCCAGGCCGAGCACCAAAATACACGCCGTCAGATGAATCACTTTCTTACACATGACAGTCCTCCCCGAAAGTTACGTCCGTTGAACTCTTTGCTTTGGCCACACGCCAATGCAACCGATGACGAATTTCCTGCTTGCTTCGCTGTCTTTGCGCAAGACACCTGTGTAGGATCGGGCAAGGCCTCCTTTCTCCAAAAAGCGTCGTGAGCGATTGGCTGAAGTGTATATATTTGGATGGCAAGGCAGCCGGTGGGGAGGAGCGAATGATCCTTCGCCTCTACTTTAGACCCTGTGCCTGGCATAGCATATCTTGGTTCCTCCTCGATCGAGAGAGTCAAAGAACTATACCCGCCGGACGACCTTGGACTCCAAACACCGGACGGCGCAGGCACAAGCTTCACCGGCCTGACATATACAGTCTTCTCCACCTTCTTGTCAAGACGCAAATGCGTCAAATTGGAGATATAACCGGGAGTTGTAGAGGCGTCACGCGTGGGTGCAGAAGGTGAACTGATCCGCAGGGATACTACAGGTTCCGGACGATCTCTGGGTCGTCTGCGCGTGGTTCCATCCGGCACCGATCGGGTCAGGTGGCCAGTCTCTCCGTCAACTGCGCGACGACCCCATCAATCAGCGTCGTCCCCTGCCCGGTCTGGACCGAGACGCAGTCCAGGACCGGAATCGCGTTGACGCGCTCCGGCCCCAAGGGCACCGACAGATACTGGTGCAGCACCTGCCGCACCGCTTGTCTCAATTCGTCGGACTGGCCGCTGTCGATCTGGTCGCGTTTGTTCAGGACCACCACGAGCGCATCCAGCCTGCGGGCCGCGTAGGATCCCCGGCGCAGCACCGTGTCCAGATTGTTGCAGAACAGGCACAGCCATCTCTCCGTGGCAGATAGGCTGGTGCTGCAGTCCAGCATGACGACCACCGCATGGGGTTTGCGGCGGCCCACCAGATTGGCGTGATGACGGGGACCCACCTGGCCCGGTGTGTCCACCGCCCGGCGCACCTTGAGCAGGAGGCCCGGTTCGCGCCCGATTCCCAGGACAAACGCCGGCGACTTGGTGATGCCATAGGTCATGTGCCGCTGGCCTTCCGGATCCAGAGCGCCCCAGCGCAGGTACTGGGCAAACTTCGTCTTGCCGGCGCTGCCGGGACCCACGATCAGGATCTCTTTGCCTCGGGCATACGTGGTCAGGCGCGAAAGCCACGTGGCCAAGGTCCGCCTCATCGTCTCCACACTCCATTCCATACTGACAGTCTGGGCTTCGGCCTCCATAGCGATCTCCCCGCCGGCGCAGGCCCTGCCGCTCCCGGCCGGTCAGCCCGATGCGGCAGCGCATCTCTTGCGCCGCGCGGGCCGGCCTCGTACGCGCTCTGCGCGCCCTGCTCGTGACCGAGAAAGGGCGGGGGCAGGCGTCTTTTTCGCCCGAAAGCCCTTCCCATCGCGGATCATGGCTTCGAGGCAACGATCGAGCAGGGCCGCCAGGATTCCCGGGTCATCGTAGAATCCGCGCTCGATCAATCCCCGTATCTTTTCGACTTTACGCTGGTCCATTCCCTGCTCCGGCCCCATCCGAGCGTCTGCACCGTGACGTGCGCATTTCTACTGTTATTATATTATCGGCCCTTTCTCTCCACCGGCTTTAGGAAAAAGCTGGCAGTACGAGTAAGACGCCGGGGGCAGGCATTTCCTTTCACATTTCCACCGTGGAGGCAGCCACAGAGGAATAGACAGCGCATGGCAACCGAACGCAGGACCATAGCCCACCGCGCTGTTGTGGAGGCAGGCGGGACGCGGGGTGTTCCGGCGTTTTTCCTTGTGTTTGGCTCGGGGCGGCTCTACCATACGCGTGGTGAGCCGATAATGACCAGAAAGAAACAAGGCCAACCCCACCGAAAACACCCGCATGCTGCCGGGCCACAGACAACGACGCCTGGGGCGCGACGCCTCAAGCACGTCCTGGCCCGGGTAGGGTTGCTGCTGGGGTCGTGGGTCCTGTGCCTGGCGCTGCTGGAAACCGCGCTGCGGGTAGGTTTGCTGGACCAGGCGACGCGGGAGAATCCCACCTGGTATGCTCCCCGCCTCGTGGCGAAGGACAAAGAGATCACCCTGGCCAACTACCAGTTTGCCCAGGCGAATCCCTATCGGTTCACCGACAAAGCCCGCACCTACCAGCGCCTGCCCGGGACGAAGCGCCTTGCTGTGCTCGGCGATTCGTTCATCTGGGGCGATGGGCTGCCGTATATGGAAACCTGGAACCACAAGCTGGAACGCCTGTTCCAGAACGACCCTAATTACAAAGTGGAAGTGATCAGTTGGGGCCGCAACGGCTGGTCTACCGCGGATGAGCTTCGTTTTCTGATTACCGAGGGAAGCAAATTCGAGCTCGATGGGCTGATCGTGGGCTACAGCACCAACGACCCGGATCTGGGTCTGATCCAGCGAATCGATCTCAAATGGCAGGACGCCGCCCTGTGGCGGCCCGTGAAATGGGCGCTGCCCTACACGTTCGCCTTTGTCTCCTCGGGCGTGAACCGCTTCCTGTGGAAGCACACCAAGTACGGGTACGGCACCTGGCTGGAGCGCCTGTATGAACCGGACAATATGAAACGATATCGGGACGTCTGGCGCACCCTGGTTCAGGTCGCCCGAGACCGCCGGTTGCCGCTGGTGGTGGTGCTGACCCCGAACAATCACCGCGAGCAATTTCGCCGGTACTTCGACACCGTCATCCCCCTGTTCGAGGAGCTGCAGATTCCCTACCTGGACCTGTATCCCATGGTCAAGGAAGAGCTGGGGAATGTGCCGACTCGCGCGCTGTGCGCCAACCCGGCGAACGGCCATCCCGGCGTACTCCTGACGGACCTGTTCGCCCGTCACACGTACGCCTACGTGAAGGAGCACTTCCCCTTGAAGTGAGCTCTGGCGCGTGCGCTGATTTGCCTTCAAAGCGTAGGACGGGTGGCAGCGGCAAGCGGAGTTCTCGCAGCTTGCCGCTACCACCCGTTGTTTCCCGCCCTCCCAGAGCTCGCTCAGGAATCAGGCCCGGCGTGCTCACACCGGTTGAATATCCAGGTCCACGACGGAGACGGAGGCGGGCGGGAACGTCCAGAGTCCATCCGGCGGCAAGTCCTTCTGTACGGGGACAATCTCGCGGGCCTGGGTCTCCATGACTTCGAATTCGGGATCGGCGGCGAGTTGAAAGACCTTGCCGGAGCGGATACTCATGCCGTCTGCGACCAGTCGGCTGGTAACGGACCGGTCCCGGCTCGTGTTGACCACGTGCAGGAAGAGGCGGTCATTACTGCGGCTGGCGGTGACGTCGAGAGCCTCGGGGCTTTTCGTCACCCGCACCGACTGACCGCCCGTGTGGTGGCGGTAAAGGGCCATGACCAAAGCAACCGGCATCATATAGGATCTGCCGCCGGGGGTCGGGATCATGATCGCGTTGACCTGCCAGCGGGTGCCGCAGAAGTCGGCCAGGGTGGCGATCCTCAGGCGGTCGCCGTGGCGCTCGTGGACGTTCAGCAGGCGGGCGTTGGCGACGCCCGCCGCCCAGGTCGAGAGGACCTCACCGCGGTTGCGGCCGGGCAGGGCGAAATGGCATTCCGTCATGGCCAGCGGGATGTCGTAGCCGCCCGCCTGCTCGCGCATCTGGCGAATGCGGGCCTCGTGAACCCTCGCCGCATTCATCAGGTGTTCCCAGGTCCGGGCCGGGTCCTTGCGGTACTCGGTTCCACGCAGCGGCGAGTCGGGCGCGTTGCCGTCCGGGTTGAACATGTGATGGAGGGCCAGGTACTGGAGGTGCTCACCGGCGATTTCCATCATGCGTCTCGCCCAGCCACTGTCGCCCCAGCCGATAAGCTGGATCGTGGAGTCTTCTTTTCGCATGGCTTTGGCGAAATCCGCCGTGCGACGGGCCGCCGTCTCGCAATCGAAGCCGTTGCGGTCGTAGGAGGTCTCGTTGCCGATCTGCCAGAGCCGCACATGGTACGGCTCGGTCCGGCCGTGCTCCCGCCGGAGCGGGCTATCGGCGGCGTTGCAGTAACGGACCCATTCGGCCGCTTCCTCCGGCCCAGCGCACCGAACGTCGCCCTGCGGCGAGCGCTGCCATTGCTTGCGTCCATCCGACTCGAAGTTCACCGCCAGCAGCGGCTCCGCGCCAACCTGCCCGCAGAAATCCACGAACTCGTGCGTGCCAACCTGATTGGTCTCCACGCCGCCCCAGAGCAGGTTCAGCATCGGCTTTCGCGCGGTGCGCGGCCCAACGCCCTCCTTCCACCGATAATAGGAACTGAAGCAGCCGCCCCAGCGCATCAGGGTCGGGGCCAGTTCTTTCGTCACGTCGACTACATCCGGCCGCCAGCGGTCCCGCCAGGAGTCCCATGCGGCGGCCACGGAGCCGTCCGTCGTGCCCAGCGGCTCCATGAACTGCATGTACAGATACGGCGACAGCGCGAACCGCGGCGTGGGGTCAATCACGATCGACGGACGGTTCTCGTCGGCCGACGTCCTCCCCGCAAGACACGCCAAAGTACCCGCACCAATCATCTTCATGAACTCTCGGCGCGTCGCCCCCTTCTCACTCCTTCCGGCACAATTGTTCATCAGAGGATAACTCCCAACCCCTGTCCGGGTGGCACGCCCAAACTTGTTTGAGCGTGTCTTCTACTTGTCACAACGAGCACGGTCAAAGGGACCCCAAACGCAATATATCGCGTTTGGGACCCCATCCGAGTCTGGCCGTGCCACCCGAATCCGTTCAAGAAACGGAAATGAGGCTACAGCTCCCAACCTTTGCGATACTCGCGGCGATCCAAGGATTCGGATGGGCTGGGCGTTTTCGGCTCCATGGCTGGCTCTCCTTACCTTGAAAGTAGCGACAATTCGCGTTTTTATCAGGCCCGCGCAATTACGCGCACAGATAGACTACTTCACCTCGTACCTTCCTGTAAAGCATCGCGTGTGCGGCGGGTGCAGGACCATTCTCAAGCGAAACAAGGTCTACGACAGGTCGGACCACTGGATGCCGAGTTTGCGAGTGGCGTAGGCGAGTTCCTTCAGGTGGTCGCCATAGGCCATCATCCAGTGCGAGTCACGGACTTCATTGACCAGTTTCTTCCAGTCGCCCTGGATCTCAACGTCCTGCTGGGAGCGGCAGATCTCGTACGAGGGGTTGCCCTTGACGAGGCCGGTGAAGCCGAGCCAGCGGCCGGTGCTGTATTCCGGGTCGACAAAGGTCACCTGCTGGCCAACGGGCAGCTCGACCTTGGGGGCAGCCCCGTACTCGGACTCATAGTGTGTCACAACCGTCGTCGGCTCGTAGCGGTTGCCGTCAAACCGGCGCGGACTGCTGCAATGAGCACAGGTCACGATCCCGCCGTGCGGGAACGTCGAGTTGTGCAGGAAGACCGGCGTGCCGGCGATGTGGTGCAGCAGGATGCCGGCGGGGATGACGACGAAATCGGACTCACAGAAGGCCATCAGGCCCTCATCGTTGAGCAGACCCAGGGTCAGACAAGGCGTCGTCTCCGCGATGGGCATGATCGTGCTCATGCAGTTGCGGATCGTGAAGGCGGAGGCATTGTGCTCCTGCATCAGGTCGTTGAAGAATGCGTACAGGAGGAACGCATTGGTCACGAATCCTTTGTCGGTGGCGAGGGTCGTGTGCGGCAGGGACAGATACGCCTCGGCCCAGCGCTGGGCGGCGGCCACCGCCTCCGAGTTCTCCCGGGCCGCTTTGATCCGCGGGGCGACGGCTTCGTAGGAGATGTCGATGATGTTGAACCGGTATTTCTCCCGGGCGACCTGGGGAGCCTCGGGCGAGTACTTGCCCCACGGTCCGCCCAACGCGACGATGCGCGTGCCGAGGAAGTTCTTGAGACCGTAGAGGGCGCGGAGCCGCCAGAGCAACTCCTCGTAGTCATCGACGACCACGTCCTCCACGTGGACGCCGCCGTGATCGAGGTACGAATTCCGCCCCGGTTCGGGCCGGCCGGTCTGGAGGTACCTGGTGCTCAGGGCCTCGTACCAGTAGTACGCCGTGCCGGAGCGGTGCCGGACAAAAATAATGGTGTCCCTGTCCTTCTGCGGCGCAAAGCACGCCCGGAGCAGGTCGCCCGAGCCCGAGGCCGCATACACCACGACCACATCATATTCCTTCCGGTGCACACCGGCTGCATCGGCAGCGGTCTTCACTTTTACGATGGGCAGAATCTCCAGAGGCATACTCGCCCCGGCCGCCAGATCGCTCAGTTCCTCCGTGATCTTCTGGGCCTCCGCCGCCGCGGCCGAGTCGGTCTGCACGCCGCCCCACGACTTCCACGAGGTCTGGGGCCGCTGGCGGGCCACGCTGTACATCAGCACCGGCTGGATCGTCAGGGCTTTGCCGGTGCGGACCAGCGGCCGGGACGCGTCCCAGCCCTCGCGACCCACGGCGGCCGACGCCATTGCTCCCAGGCCCAGCGTGCCGCCGGCAATGCCCGCCGCGGTCATTCCGATGAACTCCCTGCGATTGACGTGATATGAGGACATGATTGTCTCCTGCACGGAACCACGAATCCGACACACGCGCATGGCCAGTGTACCGAAGGCAGACACAGGACTCAAGAGAAGAGGCGCGGGAGAACGCACGAAAGCGGGTGGCCGTTGCCTGTTTCGCGCCCGTCCACAGGGGAGGGGGCGGAATCACGGTTCGGGCGAGGGAGCGGGCGAGCCGAGCGTGGCCTCGGAGAGTTCCGGCGGAGACATAGCGACGTGCGTTTCCGCCGCGGCGAGCAGATCGCTCACGACGAGGCGGTCCGGCGTGGTGTTCAGCCGTTGGGCGACCTCCTCGACCCAGGTGATCAGCGCCACCACAACGGTCAGGTCGAAATCGTAGCCGCAGGCGTCTTTCAGCAGGTGCAGGGCCTCCGCCACCGTGCGCGACGCGTGATAGGAGCGATCGGAAGTCAGGGCATCCAGCGTATCCGCCACCGCGACGATGCGGGCCCCCAGCGGAATCGCGGTGCGGGCCAGGCCGTCGGGATAGCCCTGCCCGTTCCATTTCTCGTGGTGATGACGGACAATGGCGATCTCATTCTCCAGAAAGCTCATCTTTTCGAGGATGCGTACGGCAATGAGGGGGTGCTGCTCGATGATGTGCCGTTCCTGAGGCGTCAGAGGGTCCGGCTTGAGCAGGATCGCATCGGGGATGCCGATCTTGCCGATGTCGTGGATCATGGCCGCGCGGTAGATGAGGTCCACGTATTTGGGCCCCAGCTCCATCGTCCGGGCGATGCCGACGGCGTAGGCGACGACGTTCTCCGAGTGTCTGCGGGCATAGACGTCCCTGGCTTCCAGGGCCTGGACCAGGCTCCAGATGCTCTCCAGGAAGACCTTCTCCGCCTTCTCGGAGAGGCCCAGCACCCGCCGCTGGAGCCGGTTGATTCTCTCGATCTCCAACTCGCCCGCGCTGATCCGCCGGGCCATCCCCTGGTCCCAGAGCCGGATGCAATTGCGGCCGGCGTTCTTGGCTTCGTACAGGGCCAGGTCAGCGCGGCGCATCACGTCCCCGGGCGCTTCATCCGTCTCGGGGAAGCTCTCGGCGATCCCGCAGCTTACCGACAGCGAGATTGGGGTCGGGTCCCCAAGTGCACAATTCCGCACTTGGGAGGGGTTCCCCGACGCAGAATTCCGCGCTGGGGGCCCCATTCCCTGGTCCAGATGGATCTGCTGGACCTTCACGCGCACCCGTTCCAGCAGGACGCTGGCCTCCGCCGCCCTGGTCTCCGGCAGCAGCACGACAAACTCATCGCCGCCGTAGCGCGACAGGATATCAGGGGCGCGTTTCTCCCGCCGGACGCCCTCCGCCAGTTGGCGGAGAGCCTCATCCCCGACGGCATGCCCCAGGACATCGTTGATCATTTTGAAATGATCGACATCGATGATCGCCACGGAAAACGGCCGCTTGTAACGCTTGGCCCGGTCGCATTCCTCCTGGAGCTTGTCCTCGTGCAGCCGCCGCGAGCCGACGCCGGTCAGGGGATCGGTGAGCGAGGTGAGTCTGGCCTGCTGGTAGCGCGTCGCATTCGTCAGATGGGCGGTGATAATCTCCCGCGTCAGCTTGGCCTTGTAGAGGATCAACTCCCGGTCGGACCCGTCCGAGGCGGGCAGGCCGCACATGCACAGGTACCCGGAAAGCCGCTTCTCTTTGCCCGAGGCCGCCTCCGGCAAACCCACAATATCGAGCGGCAGAACCAGTCGCGGCGGCTGGCCGCCCGGCTCTCGACACTCGACCGGAACTTCGGCATCATAGTAGCCGTCCTCGGACGAAATGGTCTCGACCCCTTGCGGGCTTTTCCGGTGGCCCGCCACACACGGACAGCGGTGGGAGCTGACCAATTCGGCGTCGCGGCCGCGGTCCCCCTCCGGAAACAGGCACAGAACACAATTGCCGGCCTCAAACAGCTTGGGCGACTCCGTCGCCACGATCTCGACCGCTTCCGCCAGGTCGATGCTCTTGAGACACTTGGAGAGCATGGCGACCTCCTCGGCGGCCGCCCGATCTTCCAGGAGCTGTTGTCCCATAATATCGCGCGCCGACAAGATGCCGACGACAATCCCGTTGGCCACGAGGGGCAGATGCCGAATCCGATGCTCCGCCATGATCTTGCGGGCTTCGCCGGCCGTGATCCCGGGCGCGCAGGAAACCACGTGACCGGTCATGATCTGGGCGACCCGAACCACCGCACCACTCTCCACCGAGGCGGCAACGTGGCGGGCAATGTCCCGCTCGGTCACGAGTCCGATAAACTTGCCCTGATCGTCGTTGACGATCAGACAGCCCACGTTGTGGGAGAACATCTTCGCCGCGGCTTCTTTGATGCTGTCGCGCTGACCGACGCTAACGACTCTGGCTTGATTGCCTCCAAGCTCAGACATCTTCGGTCCCTTGCACTGATACGACGGATAATTCAACGCCCGAGACTACCAGTATCGACGGGCTCCTCACATCGCTTTAGCCTTCGACTCGTTGGGCAGGGATAGCCGTAACCATTGTCATGTTAAGCACTTAGGACATTGCGGCCGGAAAAACCGACGGTCCTGGCGGAAAAAGTGTTACACTATCAGGAGGTTCTGGCACCTATTTTCAAGATGATTGCGATGGAAAACACAACGAAGCTCAGTATGGACAGGCAGGCAAGGGAAGAGGCCACCCAATCCGGCCCTGCGGATTGGCAGGCCCGGGCCCAGGTCGAGTTGGTTGAGCGGGCCCGACAGGGTGACAAGGCAAGCCTGGAAAAGCTCGCGGCCATGGCCAGGGAGCGGCTTCGAGTTTATGTCTATCGCCTGACGCAGAAAGATGATCTGACGCAAGAGATTGTGCAGGAGAGCTTGTTAGAGATGTGCAAGATACTGGGCAAGCTGCAAAAGACCGACCGGTTCTGGCCGTGGCTGTACGGGATTGCGACCAATAAGCTGCACCGTCACTACCGGACGGAGAAGGCCATGCGACACGCAGCCGCCGCGGAGGAGCGACGCCGGCAGAACATCAGGGAGCGGGAGGAGGGCTTCGAGGGTCTCATCAGCGAAGAACTCAAGCAGATTGTTTCCAATGCCATGCAGAAGCTTCGGACCCGGCACAAGGCCGTGCTGGTCATGCGTTGTTACGACGGCATGTCCTACGGCGAGATCGCCGAATCGATGGGTTGCAACGAATTCAGCACCCGCATGCTGTTCGTGCGGGCCAAGAGGGCTCTCCAGAAGGAACTCCTGCGGAAGGGCTTCGGCCGAGGGTCGCTGCTGGCCGCTTTGATCGTTTTCGGCAAAATGACAGCCCCGAGCAAAGCCGCCGCCGCCCAGCTTACGGTGCCGGCGGCCGCCCTGAAGGTCGGCTTGGGGGCCAGCGTGGCGGGCTTGGCCACGAGCGCGACAGGAATCGTTTCCCTCGCCGCCGCGGGCGCCCTGACGGTTGGCACGGTCGTGACGACTTCCAACCTCAGATCGACCCAGCCACCGAGTAGCTCGGTGAGCATAACTTCCGGCGCCGCCAGTCCTTACGCAACTTCCAGCACAGCCCATCAGCAGTTCTGGTACTACTTCCCCAATGGCCCCCAGGGGGCGCTGATGCTGCGGGCCCAGTCGCGGACCTCACCGAACCGCGTTCTGCAGAATGACCGGGCCAATTACACCTTTGAGAACGGCACAGTTCACATCAATAACTACCGGATGTGGCTGGACGACCTGAGCGTATTCAAACTCCCGACGGACAGCACCGAGATGCGTGGCTTCCTGGCGCAGGTCGAAGGCATCCGCAACGATATCCCGCCCGCCCCCGGCAGCGGTAAGGGTCTGTTGACTGTCGTCGAGCGCCAGACCGAGACCGCCGGTGCCAGCCGGCCGTGGACGATCAGAAACCCGAACGTCCTTGACGCCGACTACTTCCAAAGCGATTGGCCCTCCGGGGCCCAGATCGTGGATCACCGCGATGCGATGCACCAGCGAGGATGGACCTGGTTCCGCGTGCGCGGCAATGTTCGCGACCGGACGATTACCGGCACCGGCAGGATTCCCTTCACCTATGCTGCTGCCAGACAGCACAACGCTTGGATGAAGCTGAGAATCGGCGACGCAATGTTTATCCTTGACGGCGGCGGCAGCGCCAGCCTTCAGGATGCACAGGGCACCGCTCTGGCCCAGTACCCCCAGGGAAGCTTCTTCAAAGGACTATCACAACCCTGGATGGGCCTGCATACGATCGACTCGGTGCGCCGGGATGCGGCCGAGCGAAGGGCTGGTTTTGAGACGCAGGTGCTGTCCGGCGGCGGTCAGGCCCGGGTCACGGTCCTCTCCGGCAAGACGAGACTCGTGTACCTGATCGACCTCGAGGCGGACCTCGTCCGCCAGATCGACCTGTGGACCAACGATGCGCCGGTTGGCACGCTGGAGTTCGAGTACCTCCAGGACGTGAATATCCGGCTCAACGAGTTCGCCGACCCGCCGGTACGCAGCGAGCGAACCGCGCCGCGGAACAGTTCGGGCATGCTCTGGCTCGTCCGCCTAGCCGAGGGCAATCTCGGCGGTTGAATGCACGGATCCCATGGTTCTCATATGCCTTATCGATCTTATCTGAACTGACTATGGCCGCTGTGGCAAAAATGATGATGGGGGATGTTGTGCGGAGGATCGGGAACGACGTTCTGGCTTCGCCGAGGGCTTTTTTGATAGGCGCCCCAATCGAAGGTCGTGAGAGAACAGCCATGATCGGGGCGGCTGACAGCTTCCCGCGTGCCCAAAGGACCATGGAGGGTCCCGCTAGCCCGCGGATTACCATAGCCGCGCGGGGATCGATTCCTCGCTCACCAGAGTCATCCACCCCAGCAAAGGATGCTGCCAGGGAAGGGGGTGCCGCTCCATTAGCGATCGACAAGGAGGTCGTCCTTACCGAGATTCAAGCGGTGGATGAACCGAGGGACTCCGGGGCCGAGGTTTCTGGCCCCGGAGTTTTTGTCGGCGCACCGGGTCGGCCCCCGGCCGGCCCGGGCTAAAGGCGCATTGGCAACGGAAGAGTTGCTGGTTGCTTGGCGGTGGGTCTTTAGGTGGGCGCTTCATTCCACCTAAAGATCCTGTATTTTTGCGGCCGCATCGTGTATACTATAGCATCGTGAGAGTGGTGAATCTGGTGCGCTACATCCTGTTCGCCTCTGTGTTCCTGACGCTCGCGGCGGGGTCCGTGCGCGCCCAGGGGCTTTTCGAATACACGGATGATTTCTCCACGGAGAAGGCTCAGTCCGACAGCTATTCCTCCTCGCTCTTCTGGCCCAGCGACATCAACTGCCCCCCGGCCTGTCCCTATCTGTTCTACTACAGTGCCGGCGAGGCCCGGGGTCTGGCGTTCATGAACTACGGCGAGGACTTGGCCCAGTTGGTGTACAATTTCGTCGTCAGCGCGGCGCCGGTCGGCCCGGCGGTGCGGGGCACGCTGCGGCTGGATGTCTCCTTCCCGTGCAATACGCAGATCGGGCAATTCCCGCCGGGGCAGTTGTTCTACGCGACCTCCGCCGATGGGCTGACATGGTCTGTCCCTCAGTCGCTCCCGGCCGGGCATCAGGATATCCCCATCTCGTCCGCCAAGAGCACCTGCTATGTCCTGCTCGGCGGCACCCGCGCCGTCATCGACAATCTGCGGTTCTCTCCCGTGGCAGGGACGACGGTCCGCATCTCCGTGAACGGCGGCGCAGGGCAGCCGGTGATCCTGCACGTGGACGGACACTCGGGGCGGGACACGAACGACGGCCACAATCGAGCCAACGCCTTCGCCACCATCCAAACGGCGATCGATATGGCCGAGGACGGCGACACCGTCGTGGTCTGGCCGGGCGTATACCAGGAGGAAATTAGCCTCAAGGGCAAGGCCATTACGCTCCAGAGTGCGGCCGATGCGGCGGTCCTCACGGCCCCCAACGGCTATGCCCTCTCCTTCTACGATGGCGAGGGCTCCGCGACCATCGTGACGAACTTCGTGATTGCCGGCTGCCGCATCGCCGGGGTCTTCTGCCACTCTGGCTCCTCCCCGACCCTCCGGAATCTGACGATTACCGGAAACCAGGCCGGCATTGTCATCTATGGCGGCGCCAATCCCTACGTGGTCAATTCCATCATCTGGGGCAACGCCAAAGCCGCCCTGTCCGCGTGGACGGCGAATTTCAACTGGCGGGTCTACTATAGTTGCGTCGACCAGAGCATCCCGAACAAGACGGCGGGCAACATCAGGCTCGATCCGAAGTTCGTCGATTCTGCGAACGCGGACTATCATTTGAAGTCGCCGTGGGGCCGCTACGTGCCCTGGACCGATACGTGGGTAACGACCGATCGTGACAATAGCCCGTGCCTCGATGCCGGCGATCCGTCGGATGGTCCGCGCGGAGAGCGTGTGCCCAACGGGGGACGGATCGACATGGGTGCCTACGGCGGCACACCGTATGCCAGCCTCAGTAGCGGACCTCTATGCAAGTAGATGTGGGTTCCGCCTCGGACGGACCGAGGGCCGGTTCGGTAAGAAAAGGAGTATGCAGAATGTAGTGACACGGTAGGTGCGGTGTACCACAGGTAGTATTTTGGGGAGAGCTTGAAAAAATGGAGAAAAATCACACCCGCGGCGCGGATTTGGCTTGAACCGCAGGTGGCAAAGTCATATAATGCTGCCCGAGCTGGTGAGTCGGCAGGCAATGATGCGTTGGGGTTAGGGAGGGTTAGAAAATCGGCAAGAGATGCCAATCCATCTCTGTGCGAGCTGGCAGCGTGAGAGGTTTCCAAACGCGAAGGGGCGCGGTTGGGAGTCCCCAGAGAGCGTTCACTCTCATCGAACTGCTCGTCGTCATCTCCATCATCTCCGTGCTCATGGGAATCCTCCTGCCGGCGCTGACCAGCGTGAGACGCCAGGCCACCGCGCTAACGGGCATGAGGAACCAGCGGGAAGTCGCCACGGCCGTCAACCTCTTCGCCGCCGATAACGGCGACCTTTATCCACCTTCCGTGGCCACCTTGGGTATGGCGAGCGAATGGCACTGGTACGACCCGACCATACTCATCGGCGTGGAGAAGCGCACCCCGCAGATGCACCGCTCGATAAGCGCGTATCTCCACCCCTACATCGCGGATGCCCACACGGTCTTCTGCCCGGCCGCCCCCAAGCAGTACACGTACCTCCAGGAGTCCTGGGACGCCGGCGACGCCTGGGACAATCCGGATAATG
This sequence comes from Planctomycetota bacterium, assembly GCA_023481165.1. Taxonomy (GTDB): domain Bacteria; phylum Planctomycetota; class Phycisphaerae; order Sedimentisphaerales; family Anaerobacaceae; genus PLanc-01. Next base: position 16,518 of record JAMCWO010000249.1, read on the forward strand.
AGCTTCCCTTGGACCCGGTCAACGGCACGTACTGTTTCCTCTGGAATTACCTCGGTTATCTCGGCGGGCCCCGCCAGTTGTTCAAAGGGCCGCGCGGCCCGGTCAGTGGCGGCCCGGTCAGCCAACTGCTCGTCACCGACTACTACGGTTATGGCCACTGGCGGACGCCGGATTCGTTCGCGAGCTGCGAGAGGCTGCCCGGCGGCGACATTCTCGCCGAGCAGTGGTTGGATGCCGCCTGGTGGAAGGCCGACGGCAATCCGGGCACCGGGATGCCCCACGTCAAGCTGCGGGCCGCGTACACCGACGGCCACGTCCAGACCTATTACCCCAACGAGGTCTCGGCGATGCGGGTCTCCATGACCCCGGACGGCCTGTCCCCCACCGCCGATGGCGGCGCCAGCCGCGGTATCTTCTACATCCCCCGCAACGCCATACGCTGACCCCCGCCGCATGTCCGTGTAGGATGGCTTTGCAGCCCCTGCGGCTCTTATACGGATTCGGAATAGTTCGTGCGCTCCACGTGGCATGGGCGCGAGCGCCGATGCCACAAAGCCCCACGAGCAGAACGCCCGTGTCAACGCGCACACTCTCTCGGACGCGCAAGGATTTTTCCGAATCCGTATTATGCCCTCAGGATGGCGGCCAGGGCCAGGCCGAGGAGAACATGGACACTGACAAAAAGGGCCAGGATCGTCTTCATTCTCCGATAACGTGCGGCTTCGACCGCCCGGTCCATGACCATGATGCTGTAGATCGGATAAAGGAAGGCGACAAAGTATAGCAGGTTGGTGGCCACGAGAATCATCTGCCAGCCTGGGCGGCCCTCGAGACTGGGCCCCAGGACACCCCCGAGAAGAATCTGGACCAGGAAGGTGGGTTGGTAGATCAGAAACGCCGGCGGTCCCAGCGTGAGCAGAACCCTGTGCCCCAGGCCGGCCAGCAGCCCGATCCCCATGCTGCCCCCCAGGTAAAGCGCCAGCAGCCACACGCGTCCGCGCCGGCGGGCACCCGGGGCCGCCGGGCCTCGCTCCGGGCGCGGCTGCCGCAGGTGTCGGCCGGTCAAGAACAGAATCCCTTCCAAGCCAAGAACAGCCCCGGCCAGCAGAAAGCCGCCTTCGGCGGCGGCGTAACGGTCCGACGTCGGATAGGTACGGTGCATCTCCACGAGGGAGGCGCCCGCCAGCAGAATCGTCCCCGCCGCCCCGAGTACCGCCAGTCCAATGAGCACATTTCCCGCTATCCGCCGCACCGAGCACGCCTCCCGATTCCGCTTACGGGGCGAGGGCCTTTGGCCCTCGCAGGCAGGACAACAAATCACCTGTCGCAAATTCACGCGTCCATAGTACCTGCCCACCCTGAAAGGTACAAGATTCGGAATCGCCGTCGGCGGCCTCAACATACGCCCGCACTGTCATTCCCGCCTTCGCGGGAATGACAAGAGAGTCACGCTTTGCCCGGCGGGCGGCGGCCGGTGCCTGGCATCTTACGGGCGCCGTCGCCGAGGTCTTCACGCATGGCGTCGGCGAGCTGCTGCAGGCGCTTCACCACGTCCGGATGCTGGTCGGCGACGTTGTGCTGCTCGCTGATGTCGGCCTCCAGGTCAAACAGGGCCAGGTCGATCTTGGCCTGCTCGTATTTGGCGGGTATCCCGCCCTTGCCGCCGGGACGGCCGTTGAGCGTGTTATAGGCGTGCGGGAAGTGCAGCTTCCATTTGCCGCTGCGGACCGCCTGTAAGGCCCAGCCGTTGTAATAGAAGAAGGCTTCGTGGGGACTCTTCGCACCGCTCTGGCCGGAGAGCAGGGGCCAGATGTCCTTGCCGTCGATCTTATGGTCGGGCAATTTGGCGCCCGCGCGCCCGGCGATGGTCGGGAGCATGTCCATCGTCGTGGCCGGCTCGCGGCAGACTTTGCCGGCGGGGATGTGGCCCGGCCACCAGAAGATCGTCGGCTCGCGCTGGCCGCCGTCGAAGGAGGTGCTCTTGCCCTCGCGGAGCGGCTTGGCCGAGCCGGCGTGCTCGCCGTAACTGAGCCAGGGACCATTGTCCGAGCAGAACAGGACCATCGTGTCTTTATCGAGATTCAGGCGGCGGAGCGTGTCGAGAATCTGGCCGACGGACCAGTCGACCTCCATCACCACGTCGCCAAACAGGCCCTTCTTCGATTTACCCTTGAACTTGTCGGAAACGTGCAGCGGCACGTGCACCATCGAGTGCGGCACGTAGAGGAAGAAAGGCCGGTCCTTGTTCTTCTCGATGAAGCGAACGGCGTGCTCGGTGTACCAGGTTGTCAGTTGCGTCTGGTCCGGGTTGAGGGTGATGGTGCGGTCGCCCTCGACCAGCGGCAAGTCCGGATAGTTCTTTGGGGCTTCGGGGTGCTTCGGCCACATGTCGTTGGAATAAGGCAGGCCGAAGTACTCGTCGAAGCCGTGGTGCGTCGGTAGGAATTGGGGCAGGTGGCCGAGGTGCCATTTGCCGAAACAGGCGGTCGCATAACCGAGCGGCTTGACCACTTGGGCAATGGTCCTCTCGCTATCGCTGATGCCGATCTGGGCCTTCGGGCCGAGCACTTGCGGCAGACCGACGCGCTGCGGATAGCAGCCCGTCATCAGCGCAGCGCGCGACGGCGTGCAGACGGACGAGGCCGCATAGAAATCGGTGAACCGCGTTCCCTCGGCGGCCATGCGGTCGATGTTGGGCGTCTGGTACCCTTCGGCCCCGAAACAGCCGACATCGGCGTAGCCCATGTCGTCGATGAAGATGATGATGAAGTTCGGCGGCCGCTTCTGGCCCTCGGCGGCGGAGACACTCGAAACACTCCGGCACACGGGAAGGGCAATCCCGGCGGCTGTCAAACCTACTGCCTTGAGAAACGCGCGTCGATTCAGTCTGTCCATGTTGACCCCACTCAATTCGCTGCTTTGAAGAATCAGTCTGCCCGTACCCGGATCCCTGCTTTGTCATTCCCGCGCAGGCGGGAATCCACTCTGTGTGGATGTAAATGGATCCCCGCCTGCGCGGGGATGACATGGGCCGATCAATTCTTCTGCTTCTTTTTCTGTTTCTTTTTTCCCTGTTGCTGCCCAGTCACCCACTTTGGCC
>JAMCWO010000327.1:0-590 GCA_023481165.1 Planctomycetota bacterium
GAAGACGGGAACCTTCGGCGGTTCAGCACGGGCGCCGCGTCCGTGTCCCCGCTCGGCCTCCGGACCCAGATTGCCCGCCAGCACCAGCGGACCCCACAGGATGGCGACGCGGCGCGGGTTGTCGGGCAGCGGCTCCAGCCGCAGTGTCTTGGGCAAAGTGAGCTCGACGATATCGCCGCTCTTCCAGGTACGTGTGATCTCCACGTACGAGCCGCATGCCGGCGGCTGGAACGTGGCGCGGCCCCGCACGTTTGTAGTGACGCCATCAGGCGTTTCCTGAGATGCCCTCACGGGCACACTACGAACGGGCTGGTCTTGCGGTACGGCCTCGTCATTGACTCTGACGCTGAATCCATCGCCGACCCAGTAGGGACGGCGGAGAGCCAGCGTGAATTCCTTCGGCGTATCGAGCGTCAGCGTCAACTTCGCCGATTCGCCCTCGGGAAGATCGGTGTCCATCGTCAGCTTCTCGCCCATTGCAGCGGACTCCGCTGTCGAGGAGACGTACAGGTTCACCCAAAGTTTGTCTTTGGTTGCATAATAGATTCCATCGCCATGCAGCGCGTGGCTCTCCATGCCCGAGCCCACGC
>JAMCWO010000327.1:600-2317 GCA_023481165.1 Planctomycetota bacterium
GAAACTGTGGAACATGTTCTGATACTCATGCTGGGCGCTGCGGCCGACCGGCACCATGTAGCAGGTCCGGCCGTCGTTGGGATCGATCGACGCCAGAATGTGGTTGAAGAGGGCCCGCTCGTGGAAATCGGCGTAGTGGGCATCAGGCCGCAGCGCGAAGAGCCGGCGGGTCAGCTTGAGCATGTTGTAGACGTTGCACGTCTCGGCGGTGCGCCCGTCCACGCGGTCGCTGAGCATGTCGGGCGGGCCGAAGTACTCGTCCTTGCCGTGACCGCCGGTGGCGAAGCTGTGATGCTGCATGACACGGTCCCAGAAGAAACCGGCGGCGAGGATGTCCGCCGCGTCGCCCGTGTAGGCAAAGCGGTCCGCTGCGCCGAGGAGCTTGGGCACCTGCGTGTTGCCGTGCTTGCCCGCGAGATTATCCTGGTGACGCTGAAGCGGTTCGAGGAAGGAACGATGGTCAAATTGGTGAGACAGAGCCAGCCAGCGCTGGTCGCCCGTATCGGCGTAGAGGTCGGCGAAGATCTCGTTCATGCCGCCGAATTCGGTGTTCAACATGCGCTGGACCTGCGCGTCGCTGAGCTTCGAGAGAATTCCCTCGGCCCAGGCGGCGAACTTGATCTCCACCTCCAGCGCCGTCTTATTGCCGGTATGGCGATAGGCGTCCCGCAGTCCGGCGTAGGTCTTGTGCAGCGTGTACCACGGCGACCACAGGCCGTTGAGGTCGAAGCTGGCCGCGCGGATGTTGCCCTGCGCGACCTGCTCAAAGAGCGTCGCGCCGTCCGTGCCCTCCTTATCCGTCAGGGCGCCCAGATAACCATTGCCACGCTTGTCCTGGACCTCTTTCATCTCCCGGACGAGGTAGTCCGCCCGCTCCTTGAAGCGTGCCTCGCCGGTGGCGGCGTACATCAGGCTGACGGCCGAGAGATAATGTCCCGCGATATGGCCCGTCAGTTGCTTGCCGGTCACGGAGTCCCAGCCGCCGTAGGCCTCGGCCTTCGGGGGCAATCCCGCCCGCAGGCGGTAGCCCGCCATCATCCGATCCGGCTCCAGCTCCAGCAGGTACTTGGCATAGAGGTCCTGGGCCCGCTTGAGAGGCCCGCCGAGGAGCCGCACGCGGCTTAGGTCCAATGGGTGGGCCACAAGACGCTTGTCCTCGGAAGCCCGCACGGCGGGATCAGTCGCCTCCGCACGGAGTTGGCTGCCAACCATCAGGACTACCAGGAGCGAGCACGCCATGATTCTCATCGCCGGTTCCTTTCGTCTATCTGTCACCCTTGTCCTTGCCTTTGTCCTCCCATGGCGGGTATCGTACCGTCACAGAGATAGTGTTGCCACTGTTTCCTGACAGGAGGAGAACCTGCACCGCGAGGGGATCGATGGCGAGGCTGAAGCGCGACAGAATCCGCTGGGAGACCCCTTTCCGGTCGTGAGGCCAAAAAAGGACGAATTTTTTGTCACCGCCGGGAAGATCGCGCCACTGTTTCATGGAGGGCGCCAACGCAAGCGATAGACGCCTTTTCAACAGCCTGGCACGGGATCGAACTCGCAGGTTCAAATCACTTCGCCAGGCTGTCTTTTTATGGCCGGCGGACTGTAATCCAGCGGAGACGGACAGGGGAGAACCGGGAACCAGACCTTGACAACCGACTGCCGGCTACGGACTACCGGCTACCGATATTGTCGACTCCGCGTCCGGGTCCGGGCCGCGGGTGGC
>JAMCWO010000327.1:2327-3666 GCA_023481165.1 Planctomycetota bacterium
GGAGGGGGCGGTCTTGAGCACGTAGCTCTCGGCGCCGGCTCGGTGCATCTTCTCCCGCACCTCGGATTCTTCCCACATGGACAGCGCGATAATTCGGGTTTGGGGCAGCTCCTTCTTGATCTGGCGGGTAGCTTCGACGCCGCTCATCACCGGCATGGAGACATCCATGATCACGACGTCGGGGCGGAGCTGATCGGCCAAGTCCACCGCCTCGCGGCCATTGGTCGCCTCGCCGACGATCTCGACCGCATCGTCTTCGCCCAGCAGCGAGGCCAGGCCCTGCCGCACAATCTCGTGATCGTCGGCCAGCAGCACCCGCAGACGCGGAGCGCCGGGAGGCGACGGAGGGGAGAAGGCAAGAACATCAGAAGTCGAGAGGGGGCCGCTGATCTGCTTCCCTTCTTCGCCTCCCGCCTTCTTTCGCTCTTCCGCCCCGACAGGTACCACCAGGAAGAACGTGCTGCCCCGGCCGGGGGCGCTCTTGATCTTCACCCGGCCGCCGAGCGCTTCGACGCGTTCGCGGATATTCAGCAATCCGAATCCCGCCGCCTCCCGGAGTGCCTGCGGGTCGAAGCCGCGGCCACGATCCGAGACCGACAGGCAAACGTAGCGGCCATACTGTCGAACCCGGACTCGGGCCTCCCGGACCCGGGCGTGCTTGACCACTTTGAACAGCAATTCCTGGGCGGCCTTGTAGAGAAAGCTCTTGATCGCATCGGAGAGCAGATGCACCTGGTCCTGAGCGTGCACATGCACAGCCAGGCCGTGCTTGGTCTGGATCTGATGAGCCAGCCAGCGCAAAGTCTCCACGAGATCGCCGTGATGCAGCACGGCGGGGCTCAGCTCGTGGGACAGACTGCGGGATTTCTCGATCGCATCTTTGAGCATCTGGTCAATCTGACCGGCGGTCGCTTCCAGGGAGGAATCCCGTTTGATCCGGTGGCGCATCAGGCCCACATGGAACTTCGCTGCCGCCAGCACCTGCTGCAAATCGTCGTGGAGAATCTCCGCCACGCGCTGGCGCTCGCGATCTTCGGTCTCGGACAGTTCCAGCGTCAGCCGTTGCAGTTGCCGCGCCCGCTGCTGGAGCTCGACCGTGCGCCGGGCCACCCTGGTTTCCAGCGTGGCATTCCAATCACGCAGCTCCTCTTCCATCTGCTTGCGCTGGGAGATGTCCTCCACGATGGCGATGAAATACTCGGGCGGACCGTCGTTTTCCCGCTGGACGGAGGCCGTCACGCTCGCCCAGACGGCCGCGCCGTCCGCGCGGAGGTAGCGCTTGTCCAGAGAATAGTGGTCGATCTCGCCGTGCTGGAGCCGCTGCCGGAGCCGGACCTCG
>JAMCWO010000327.1:3676-4039 GCA_023481165.1 Planctomycetota bacterium
GATGGGTGATCTCCTGGAAGGTCCGGGCCGCCAGAGCCTCGTGCGCATAGCCGGTGATTTCGCAGAACCGGTCGTTGAACCGCAGGAATCGGCCGTCCAGCCCCACGTGGGTGATCCCGATGGCGGCGTTCTCGAAGGTGCTTTTGAACTGCCGTTCGCTGAGGCGCAGCGCGGTTTCCGCCTGCTTGCGCTCGCTGATATCCTCGACGGTGGCGATGCCGCGCCGGTGGCGACCCTGGGGGTCATGAATCGCCGATACGATCACGTGCGCCCACAACGGCGTGCCGTCACGCCGGAGATACCGCTTCTCATAGTCGAAGCGGTCGGTCCGCCCCTGCTGAAGTTGCGCGTTCAGGACATCGC
>JAMCWO010000286.1 GCA_023481165.1 Planctomycetota bacterium
GAGCCCCGGGCGGTGAAACGACGCAAGAAACAGGTGTACTTGAACGAGCCTCGCGCCGTTGCCAAAGCACGCCTACTCAATGCAACATAGGGCTTATGGAAGTGCCATTCTGGTCTGCTGCTCCTGTTACTTCTCTCGGTGGTATTCGCAGCACCTTGAGGGGTTCCTCTTTCGTGCGCAGCAGGAGATACGCGGCCGATCCCCCCAAGGGGATCATGTCCGGCAGAGCCGTGCTGTCGTTCATCGTATTCTCTTCTGCCATGTCTGTTCAAAACCTCGCTGCTTGCCTGCGATTCGGCCTGTTCGCGGTCGAGGCCGCCGTCCTGTTCGACGGTGCCCTCCTACCCCCGGTGCTCCGTCGCCCTGTGATCGAACGATCTTCTTGCGGGCTCATGTTCGAGGTGTGCTCTGCCCGCGGTGCGTTCTGCGGATCTGTCTTCCCGCTCGCCATGACCTGCCAGCTTCCTATATTGCTCAAGTACCTATACATCTCTTCCCTGATTAAGAATGTCCTGTTCTGTCCTGTCCTGTAGTTCCAATGCGGTGGTAGCCTGCCACCAGGCCGCTACCAGTGCGGTGGTAGTCTGCTGGTCCTTGGCGGTTCTACGGCCCCGAAGTGACCTTCTCGGCCTCCGCTTGATCCCAGCTTTGGGCATAGTCCGCGTCCTTCACGATCCCGTCGCCGGCGACCCGTTCCAGCCAGCCGATCTCCGGCTCGATGAGCGCGGTGAAGGCCAGATGGAAGATCTCTTCCGGGAAGCGGGTTCGCTTGGCCAACTCCCGGGGCGTGATCGGCTTGCCATCCTTGTAGAGCACTCCCCGCACCGGCATCTTACTGGCGGTCTCCAGAATGAGAATCCAGGCCGTGAACAGTTCGCAGTTTCGCGGGTGGGCCGCGACGGTGGCATAGCCCGCGCCGTCGTGCTTGTTCGGCACCGCGACCCATTTCATGCCGGTGCATTTGCGGGTCTGGGCCTTCTCGTAGATGCGGTCCCAGTCCTTGACTCGATAGATCATGGGATATACCTCGTATTCCTGATGACCGCTTCCACGACATCATGCGTCGCCCCCGCTTGGAGCCAAGCGCGAATATCCTTGTGGAAAGGGGGCTTGACAATCTTGAGGGTCTGCACCAAAGGCCGTATCGCCTGGGCCAGCCGGGCGGCGCCTTCCTGGCCGGGATACCAGACGGAGCCATCCGGCCGCCGCTTCGGCGGATCCTTGTCGGCCAGGATGATCACCTCGCGGCGCCGACCCTGGAGGAACGTCGTGATGTGGTCCACGCCGCCCTGGCAACTCGGCCGGCCCAGGGCATCGAACTCCAGCGTCAGCAAGGCCGCGCAGTCCGTCGGCCCCTCACAGACGATCAGGCGGCCATCGCTGCCGGAGTAGACACCTTCCGGCCAGAAGAGTCCGTTGCGGCTACCGGGCACACACCATTTGCCCTTCGACGTGCGCACCCGGATTCCGATGATCCGCTCGCGACCGTCGCGCATCGGAAAGGTGTAGCCTGCGCCGTTGTATCCTGCTTGGAGACGCTCCAGGGACCGCACGGAGACACCCAGGCTGCGGGCGAGCCCCTCGATATTCTCCAGACGCTGCTCGCACTGGCACGCCAGATCCGTGAAGTCCTGGGCCGGGACGGCCTCGGTTCTCGGGCGGGGCGGCGGCTGGTACGCCGCGGGCTCATCCAACCGGTGGAACCAGCCTCCGGATCTGCAGGGTCGGGGCGAATCGACTCTCATGCAGACGACGATCTGTCCATCGGCCGAGACACTGCACCAGTCCGGTTTCTGGCAGATAGGGCACGGCTTCTTTCGTGTCACGCGAATCCACCTGTTCATCCGATTGGCCTCCAGCCGTTGGCGGCCATCTCGTTGATGATCGTCCTGGCTTGCTTGAAGGTGATCTCTCTCGGGTCGTACCCGTGCCAGGAGAGGACCTGGGCCTGCTTGAAGCTGCACCTGCCGTCCTCGCGGTTCTTGATGATTGTGTCAATGATCTGGCGGGCGTGCGTGAAACTCAAGCCCGCTACATCCACACCGCTGCGCTCCAAGAAGGCAACTTGCTTGGGTGTCGGCTGTCTGTCCTTATGCCACGCCGGCTCCCGACAAGGCTCGATGTGCAGCACGTCGAACGGATTGACTTTGGCCGTGGAGTACTTGGCGCGGACCCTCAGGTGGCTGCGACGGGCGGCTTCCTCGGCTTTGCGTCGTTCCTCTTCGATCTGCCGTTCGGCCTCTTCCAGCTCCTCGATCACGTCCACGGGCTTACCGGCGTCCGCGGACTTGCGCTCCGCGTTCTTCTTGGCCCGATCTACGATCTGGTCGGAGTATCGCCCCCCGAGGATGTCGGCCGAGGTGACGAGCTTGTGCCGGCCGCAGTTACCGACGAAGTCGATGATCTCGACACAAGGCTTGCCGCTGGCCAGGATCGCCGCCTGGCGCTGCTGGGCGTCCTCCCGATCCTCGATGAGGCCCGGCAGCGGTCGTGTCCCTCTGCCGGCCATCTGCGCATAGAGACTGCGCGATTTTGTCGGCCTGGCCATGACGACAACCTGAATCCCTGGATCGTCGAAGCCCTCGGTGGCTACACCGACGTTGACGAGGTACTGGAACTGTCGGCTGGCGTACCGTTCGAACAGCTCCCGTCTCTTGTCCTTCGGCGTGCCACCGTGTACCCAGTCGGCGGAATCCGGCTTATGCCGATTGAGAATCTCGCATAGCCGCTCGGCTTGGGCCAGGGAAGCCGCGAAGATCAGCGTCTTGCGGTCCCCGCACAGATCCACGGTCGGACTGGCGATCCCGTGCAGGGCGTCCTCGAATTCCAGCACGCGAGCCAGGTCGGCGCCGTTGAGGTCTCCCGCCGTCGTGCGGACGCTGGAGTAGTCCAGACCCTCTACGTCGACGCTTTGTTGTTCGACCGGCACGAGCCAACCTCCGTCAATGCCGTCGCGGATATCCATCTCGAAGGCCACTGTCTGAAAGATCCCTCCCAGGGCCCTCTCGTCGGCGCGGTCCGGCGTGGCGGTGACGCCGAGGACTTTGAGGTTCGGATTGCAGGTATAGTAGCCGATCACCTCCCTGTAGGAGGCAGCGGCGGCATGGTGGGCTTCGTCGATCACGAGGAGGCTGAAATCGGCCGGGTCGAATTTGCGCATGCGGCCCTGTCCGCCGAAGCCGGCAATCTGCGTTTGGATGGTGCCGACAACGATGGGCGACTGCCACACGCCGTACGTCTGGGCCTGCCATTCACCCATCTCCATGTCAGGCTCGTACCCGGTGATCCGCTTGAGAGAGCGCCACGCCTGGGTGACAAGCTCTTCCCGATGGGCCAGGACCATCACGCGACCACGCGAAATGTAGTCCCCGGCGATGTGGCTGAAAACGACCGTCTTGCCCAAACCCGTCGCCACGATCAGCAGCGTCGATCGATTCGTTCTCAACTGGCTGTGGATGCCGGCGCACGCCTCTTGTTGATAGGGGCGGAGTTGTATTGCTGATGGTGCTTGTGCTGAAATCATGCCTTGAGTTCCCTCGGTGCCAAATCGTACGTTCGTTCGTTCACAAGTCCGACTCCGTGACATGCCTTGCAGTCCTTGGCATCGCCGCCGCAGTAGGGGCACACGGCGTAGAACTTCGCGAATTTAAGGCTGTTGCGAAGATTCTCGTAGGCGGACTGGAAGGACTGGACATGCAGGAGAGCGAATACGGGGTCCTTCTCGTCCAGATGGGCTGTCACAGTGTCGTGGATGTGGCGCAGATCGGCCAACAGCCTCTTGATGATCTCCTGGCCGCCGTACAGGTCCCGCAAGGCCTCGGGAATAACGCGGCCGGCCGCGTCCTTGGGCGGCTCTGATTGCTTCTCGTCGGCCTCTTGCGCCTTGGCCTTCTCGATCACGTCTCTGCGGGTAACGGCGCCGTGGACAACCTTAGTCTCAATATCGGGGTCCTGGCTCTTCAAGGTGTCGACGGCCTCGGCGAATTCTCCGGCCCGGCGCACGGTGGCGGGGCTGCCGCCGTGCGCCTGGGCGC
>JAMCWO010000164.1 GCA_023481165.1 Planctomycetota bacterium
TTCTCGATCACGTCTCTGCGGGTAACGGCGCCGTGGACAACCTTAGTCTCAATATCGGGGTCCTGGCTCTTCAAGGTGTCGACGGCCTCGGCGAATTCTCCGGCCCGGCGCACGGTGGCGGGGCTGACGCCGTGCTCCTGGGCGAGTTTCTCGGCGGTCTTGCCTTGGTTGCGCGCAGAGTGCTCATGTTGCGCACTCTGCGCGGTGTGCTGATTTGCCCCGGTACCCCCTTGTGTCCGTTTCTGGCGATTGTACAGGCGACCCAGAACCAGCGCGAACTGCTCCGGGGTCAGATTCCGGCGGGCGAGCTGATTGCGGTCGATCCAGTCCATCGCCGCGTCCCGGTCCGGAATCTCGCCGGCCGTCTTGACGATGACTTGGTAGGGGAGGTGGTGGGCGTTACAGATTCTGTAACGATGATGCCCGTCGAGGAGGATCTGTCTGCCGTCGTACTCCCAAACAATCAGGGGTTCGCGGCAGCCTTCGGCCCGCAGGCTCTCGGTGAGCTGCTGGACCGCCTCCGCCCCCGGGTCCGGCAAAAGGGAACGAAATTGCTCATCAATGTAAATGGATATATTCGTCGCGTGTGTTTCTTCGACGATGCTGTCGGTGCCTGGTGTTTCATCTTCGGCTTGGACGTGAGACATGGGGTGACCTCCCAATGGGTGTATGCACCTGAGGCCTCGGTCGCGCGGACAGTGTCTAGAATCTTGGCTGTCGCCATAGGTACGTACCTGGGTTCCCGAGGGCAAAGCGAGCAGCCAGCGTCCGCGTGCTACCGGCTTATACGGTTGGACGTTGTCCCGATTGGGCTACCCGGCTCTGCAGGTACTGCAGTACGGCGTCCGCCGGATACTTGTAGGTCTTGCCCACACGTAGAGCGGGCAACCCTTTTTTCCTCAACTGAAAGAGGACACAGGAGGGTGTTTTGACATGATCGAGACGCAAGAGGCGAAGAGTCTCATGAGGCGTCAGTAGCTTCGGCATGTCGGCCACAGGATGATCCATAGGAATTACCTTGCAAACAGTGATTGATACTTACCGTTCGCTCGGCTTTGCATCCCGCGCCGCCTGGCGGTGATATGCGGCCATCCCGGCCTTACCGTGGTCCGGCTGGGTATCCCGCCCAACTCGACCATGGCAATCACGCGGTTACTGTGTCCCTATATACCTCAAGTGTGTTCCAGATGCAAGTACTTTCTGTGGTTGTTCAGAATTTTCTTTGCCTGTGTATCCTTCCGCCCGCGCGGCAGGCGGGCGGAATTAAAGACAGCCAAGGTCGTATAATGCGATAAGCCCCGTCTCATCGGGCCGGCGCCTCGGACGGACGCTCATTGCTGCCCGTCCGCCGTCAGAACTGACTCAGGTGCGAGATGTGCTTGATCGCCAACACGCGATATCTCGAATCATCCCCCACATGGTCCTCCGCCGCGGTATCGACGTCGTCCATGTCCCGCTCGTCCCGCGGCAGCGACGGCACGGTCCGGATGAACTGGCGACAGGTGCTGAACACGTAGAGCGTCGGGCCTTCGGCGGTGACGCCGTTCCGCAGGCGGCTGCGCATGAGTTCCCAACCGTTCTGCCGGCTGCCGGCATCCTTCCGGACCGCAATCCAGCGGACCCCCTGGGCCGCCATGTCGTCGGCGATACACTTGCCGTTGTCCCGCGAGTAGATCGCCGAGTCCGCCGGCCCCGGGTGCACGACCCAATTGGCCTGCTGCTCGATCTCCCGGATGCGTCGCGCCACCGTGGCCGCCAGCTCCCGTGTTCCCTCGTTGGGCTTGCCCGTCCAGCCGTACAGTTCCGCGATGCGGCACAGGTCTCCCTTGTGCGTCAGTCGTCGTGTGCCATCCGCCCGGACGATGTCCGTCCCATCGCTCTCGGCCCACCAGCCGACGGAGTATGGCCGCGCCGAGCCCCAGTCGAAGGACCGATCCACGTACCATGAGGCCGGCACCGGGAACGGCTCCACGATATGGACTGTGGGGTCCCAGACATCGTCAAACATCCCGCCGGCGACGATATCCCAATTGCCGAACAGCCAAGCCTCTCGTTTCGGGCCGCTCAGCGCCTGGAGGTTCTTGACATAGTCCGGGTCGTTCCCCGATAACTGCGGGCAGTCGGCCAGACTGCTGTGGATCGCCACCCGCCGCCGGCCCTGCTCATCTTCAATGATCGTGCCCCGCGGCGCCGGGTCGATGAAGCGACTCTTGACCCAGTTGTGTCCGACTCCGTAGGGATTGCAGGTCGCCCGGTAGTGCCGCGGCATCCCGGGATGGCTGGATCGGCACACCGACATCATGCTCGTGTAGAGGCCGTCGTCCGGCCAGTTGGTCAGTTCCTCCCATCCGATCCATGGGTACTCGTGACCGTGGTACTTGTAGTAGTCCTTCTCCCGCTCGGCGTACCGGAGATAGAGGGCCTCGCCTGTGGGAAAGCGCCAGCAGTGTTTGGCGCCGTTGTACTGGGCGCCGGGGAAGATCTGCGGGAACCAGCGGTAACACCGCTCGACCACCTCCTCCAGGGCCGGGTACGTCTGACGGAACAGAATCCCGCGCCAGGCCCGCCCGAACCCCTGCCCGACAAACTGCGCGAAGTCCATCAAGAGGACATCGCTCTTGCCTCCGCCCCGGGTCCCTTCCAGGAGGACCTCGAAGATCGGGCAGGCCATGAAGCTCCGCTGGGAACCGCGGTTGGGCGCCCAGATCACGTTGACGTCTGTGTCTTGTGAAACTCTTGCCATTCGTCCACTGTCATCTTGGGCAGGGCCATCATGACCCCGGTCTTACCCGTCTGCTCGCCTTCCGGCGGCTGGGCCCGGTTGCCGTAGATGTCCGGGAATTGTCGTTCCAACAGCCAGCAGTACACGTTCACCGCGGTCTTGAAATCTCCGCCCGCGCGGGCCTCCTCGGCGAGCTGATTGAGCTTGACCAGATAGCCGGTCATCGTAGAGACCTTCGCGCGCGTGCGTATGGCGCGCAAACCCTCCGTCCAGCTGGTCCCATCCCGCCGCAGCGGCTTACTGTCTCGTCGCAGCCAGCCTCGTAATTGGCCGAAGCTGATGCCTACGCGCTGGCAAATCGCCAGGTCAGAAAGCGTATCGCCGGCCAATTGCCAGTAGAATTCGAGCTTCTGCGCGATCTCTTCTGTCAGGGTGATGCGAGCCATGGGAAGGTCATAACCTTGTGATATCCAACCAAAGAAGGTGCCCGGCTGCCGTCGCCGGCGTCCTCAGTTCGATCCGTCTGCCTCCCGGCCAGCGCGCCGGACCAGCTTCAATCGCTCCACCGGCGATGGCTTCGAGTTCTCGGCCTGCCCTGGTCTATTCTGACCACCCTGGCCCCGGACGGGCGGACCCTGGAAAGCAAAGGCGTACTGACCCGCCTTCATCTCGCCGACCAGCTCTTCCATGCCCATCGAATCGGTGGAGCCGGAGGCGTTGGTGATGCGAACGTTGCCTTGGGCATCCAGGACCTCGATCCGCCAGGCTTTCCTGCCAGCTTCCTCGACCCGGCGGCACCGGCACCGCTGACGGATCTGCTCGGCCAGCAGATCCTGCGCCTCGGGCAGGACACCCTGCCGGAGCAGTGCCGCTGCCGCCGCGCCATCGATCACGAGCCTGTGCATCTGGGCGAGCAGTTGTTCGTTTTCTTGCCGGGCCGCCGCGCTCCGGCGGGTCAGGGTCTCGATCGTATTGCGGTAGTGGTTCTCGATCTGCTGTTCGGTCAGCTCCAACTGCTTCCGGTACTTCTCTCCGGACCCGGCCCGGGCCCACTCCCTGACCTGGGCCAGCGCGTTCCGGGCCGCCTGCGGGTCGTCAATCCCCTCGAACGCCCGCAGTTGCCGGGCCAAATTGTGGGTGGTTGTACGCTCTTGGCTCAGGGCGATCTTGAGACCCGTCACATCTTCCAGGGCTATCGTCCGCTCTTTGCCATCGGGACCTCTAAGCGTCACCGGCAGGACACTCAGGTAATACCTGCCGTCCCGCCAACTGTATTCCTTCTGCAACGGT
>JAMCWO010000352.1 GCA_023481165.1 Planctomycetota bacterium
CGTCAATTCCTCCTCGGGGTACTTCTCGGCAAGGCCAACGATCTGTCCCTGGATGACATCGTGGCGGCGGCGGACGAAGGAGACGATGTGCTGCGCGATCGGCTGGAGATGCTGGGCACCCACCTGGGCATGCTCGCCGCCAATCTGGCGAACCTGTTTGCGCCGGAGAGCATCATCCTGGCGGGCGAGGTGCCCCATTGTTGCGATCTCGTATACGGTGCGATGGAGCGCGCGTTCCGGAAGTTCACGTTGCCCCAGATTCTCGAAAACACCGGTCTGGACAGTAGTTCGCTCGGTAAGTTTGCCGGTGCCCTGGGGGTCGCCTATCTGGGGTTTGCCAAGAAGTACCCCGAGGAGGAATTGACGTGAAAGATGCCAGCGGGAGAAAAGGGTACGAGGCGGTGGCTGGCTCCCTCGGGCAGGCGCCGGCGCGCGCGGTGAGCGGCCCCAAATGGTATGAGAGTGTCACCCCCTACATGTGGCTGGTCCTGGCGATCGGATCGCTGGGCTGGGTGTTCGACACCTTCGAAGGGCAGATCTTTGTGGCGAGCATGAAGGAGGCGATGCCGGCCTTGCTGCCGGAGGGGACGCAGGCCGGCGTGGTGGACCTCTACAACAATATCGCCATGGCCGCACTCTTGGCGGGCGGCGCGCTGGGGGGCATCGGATTTGGAATGATCAGCGATCGCATCGGCCGGACGACGACGATGATTCTGACCATTCTGGTGTACTCGTTGTTCACCTGTGTGACGGCCTTTTCGCAGACGTGGTGGCAGATCGTCATTTTCCGCTTCCTCGTTGCGCTGGGCACGGGCGGCGAATGGGCCGTGGCCAGTGCCATGGTCGCGGAAGTGTTCCCTCAGCAGGCCCGCGCACGGTCATTGGGGATCTTTCACGCTTCCAGCGTCATGGGCACCTGCTTGGCAGCGCTCGCGGGGTGGTTGATCGTAGGGAATCCTGCCTTGGGCAAGAACGCCTGGCGCTGGGCCTTTGTCATTGGGGCCGCACCGGCCCTTTTGACGTTGGCAATCCGTTGGAAGCTGCGGGAGCCCGAGCAGTGGGTCCAAGCCCGCAAGCATTCGAAATCCGACAGAACCAAGCGCGCGGGCCGGCTCGTGGATCTATTCACGCCCGACCTGCGGAAGAATACCATCGTGGGGCTGTTCCTGGCCACCATCGGCCTGGCGACGTTCTGGGGTGTGCATGTTTACGGCCAAGGGCTGCTGCGCGCGGTCGTGGAACGATCCTACCTGGCCGAGGCCGCTGCCGCAGGGAATACGGCGTCCGCGAAAGAGGTCCTGGGTGCCGTGTCGGGCTCGGTCAAGAGCTGGGAAATGCTGGGCATGTTTCTGGTGACCATAGGTGGCGGCTTGGGAGGGCTCAGTTTTGGCCCCCTCAGCGAGCGGCTCGGCCGCCGGGCCACATTCCTCCTGTTCCAGGCCGGCGGGCTGCTCTCGGCCCTGATTGTCTTCCAGGGCATGTCCCACGCCTCCGCCGGGGCCATCTGTTGGGCGCTGCCGGTCTTCGGATACCTGACGTTGGGCCAGCACGCCGGATTTGCGATTTACTTTCCGGAGTTGTTTCCCACGCGGCTGCGCGGCACGGGCAGCGGCTTCTGCTTCAACGGCGCGCGGATTCTCGCCGCGTCCGTCCTGATCCTCCGGGGCTGGATGCGCAGCGAGCAGGGCCTGGGGCTTTCCCTGGAGAGTACGGTCTCGATCCTGAGCCTTTTGTTCCTGGTGGGAATTCTGGTCCTCGTGGCGGCGCCGGAAACCAGGGGACGGGCATTACCGGAGTGATGTAGTGGGTACAAACAAGGAGAAATCTATGTCGGAGCCAACACCTGCCGTCAGGCCGGCCAATCTGCTGCGGGCCGAGGCATGGCAATTCGAGTACCAGCAAAAGTCCAATCCCGCGAATTCGAACCTGGACCTGCTCACCTACGGCGTTTACCGGATTGCACCGGGCGCGTCGTCGGATGAACTGTTCCATCGCAGCGAAGAAGCACTTCTGTTCAGTCTCGTCAATGAGCCCGTGTCGGTCGAGGTCGAAGGACGGAAATACGCACTGGCCCATTACGACACGCTGTATGTCCCGCTGGCCACGCCGTACTACATTCACAATCCGACGAGCGAGATTCAGTCACTGATCGTCTGTCGCGCTCCGGCGGCGCAACGCCACGTGGTGGTGCACACCCGATGGGAGGAGGTCAGCCACAATGAAGCACGGATTCGTCACCTGGAGGGCAAAGATGTCTTTCTCATGTTCGATGTCACCGAAGCCGCCGACAAACTGATGGCCGGCTACACGATCTACCGGCCGTTCACGCGGGCGTGGCCGCCGCACAACCATACCGATCAGGAAGAGATCTACCTGTTCACGAAAGGGCGGGGGGCCATCGAGGTCTACGCCGACGACAAGTCGAAAACGTTCGTTCACAGCATGGGCACGCTGGACGCCGCCACGATCCCCTTGCTCAACTATCATCCCGTTTTCAGCCAGGAGGAAGAGCTCCACTTCATCTGGTGCCTCGCCGGCGCCCGCTACTGGGTCGGCGACAAGCACAAGGAGTTCCTCGATGCTTCCGTGGACAAGCTAACGACCTAGCGGAAGAGAATGATCTTATGGAGACGCAACTGAGGTTGACGCGCCGCTGCTTCCTTCAGGCCACCGGTCTGGCCATGGTCGGGGCGGGCTTGGCCCATGCTGGCTCTGCCGGCAAGCCGGAGCCGCTGAAGATCGGCATCCGTGCGGCCAGCATGAGGATGGCGGGCACGCCCGACGTCTTCAAGGTGGCGGCGACGATCCCTGGGATCCGGGGCGTCGAGCTGCAGATGATGGCGGGCAAGCCGAATCTCCGCGATGAGGCCACCGTCCGCCGGTACAAGAAGGAAGCGGACCGCTGGGGCTTGAAGGTCCCCGCCTTGGCCGGGATTTGGGAGGCGGGCGTCACGATCCGAAGCCCGAGAGCCGCGGAGAGTGTGATCGCCTCGATCCGTGCGGCCGAGAGGTTGGACGCGCATGTGATCCTCGCGGCGTTCTTTCGGAAAGACGCCCCCGACATGAGCGACGAGTCCTCGTATGGCCCCATCGTTACGATGCTCCGGAAGATGGCCCAGCCTGCCGCCGATGCCGGGGTGGTGATCGGGCTGGAGAACTCGCTCGGTCCCGCCGACAACCGGAAGCTGGTCGACCTGGTGGGTCATCCGGCCGTGGCGGTCTACTACGACCTGCACAACATGGACTTCTATGGGCACGGGAAAGAGGCCATCCCCGGCATCAAGCTGCTTGGTAAAGATCGCATTTGCATGGTCCACGTCAAGAATGGTAAAATGCTGATCGCAGAGCCCGGCCCGATCGACTGGCCCGCGGCGTTCCGCAGCTTCCGCGAAATCGGATACGCCGGCTGGTACGTCTACGAAACCGCCCACGACAGTACCGAGGCTTGCCTCCAGGCTACGAAGAAGAACAATGAGTTTCTGCGGAGACAGATACAACTATGAAGATGTTCTTGGACAGTGCGAAAACCGATGAGATCCGTCGCGCCCTCGAATTGTGGGACGTCGATGGCGTCACGACCAATCCGCGGCATGTGAAGGAGTCTGGCAAGCCGTTCCGAACCGTCATTGCGGAAATCGCGGAGATCTTTGCCGGCACGGACAAGCCGGTGAGCGTCGAAGTCGATCCGCACCTGACCGATTGGAGGCAGATCGTCGCCCAGGGCCTGGAGTTGTCGCGGCTCTCACCCAATTTCGTGATCAAAGTGAGCGTCAGCGAGCAGGGATTCAAGGCGATTCGGGAGTTGTCCCGCCAGGGCGTGCGGGTCAACGCGACGTTGATCTTCTCCGTCCCGCAGGCCTGGCAGGCGGCGCGGGCCGGGGCCGCCTTTGTCAGCCCCTTCCTCGGCTGGAAGGAGCAGCACGGCGATGCGGCCTCGTCGCTGATCGCCGAGGTCGCGGCGGTGCTGAAGAACTATGGCTATCGGTCCGAGATCATCTTCATAGTTGTAT
>JAMCWO010000291.1 GCA_023481165.1 Planctomycetota bacterium
GGAATACGAACGGCGTTATGAAGCAGGACAACTAACCCTTACGGAACAGGCGGCCCTCTGTTAGCGGTTCCCGCGCCCACCATCCGTAGGGCAGGTCAAAGAACACGCTGAACAAGGACATACGCAATCTGAACGCGTTCCTCATCTGGGCGAGGCGAAACCGTTTTGTGCCTTCGAGCTTGGAGATCAAGAAGGTCAAAGTGGCTCAGAAGCCGGTGACCGCATTGTCCGGCCAACAGGTGAGAGACCTCCTCACGGCAGTCTCGCCCTATCCGACTCTGCGATTGAGAGTGCTGCTGGCGGTGACGACAGGCCTACGGCGAGGCGACACCGAAACGATTCGCATCGGCGACATTCATTTCGACCGCAATACCGTCACGACTCGTAACCGAAAGGCCGGCAAAGCCATGGCAGAACGTCCAGTTCCAGAGGTGATCATGACGGAGTTGTCCAACCATGTGGCCACACTCCCAGATGGTTGGGAGGAGCTCTTCATGGATAGGTTCAGCCCCCAAAAGTGGGAGAAGATTCGACAGGCTGTGAAGCTGCCCGATTTGAAGTTCCACGATCTGCGAGGAACGTTTTCTTCTCTGCTGGCTCAGCGAGGTGTGTCCACGGCCGTGACACAGCGCCTGCTGGAACACTCCAGCCCGCCGCTTACGAATGGTGGGTACACCAATGTCGATCCGGTGCTGCGACAGGCAGTCAATCAACTACCCGTGGCCGAGAGGTTGTGAGAGTGCTCGATCAGTCAGGATCACTTGGGCCACCGGGTACTCCGAAGTCAGATCGAGCCAAGTGTTCGGCACACGCACATAGGAAGAGCATAGCCTGGAAATGGCGCATTTCCGGCATCAGCATTGGACGGACGACCCAAGAGCGATGTCCGCCCTCGAACGGGAGTCCCGAAGCCATGGTCTCCCAGCGCAAGAAAGCACTTGTGACACCGTATGCCTATTGCTATTCTGCAAGCAGGGACTGTATGCTGGTAACAGGCTGGTGTGGGGGGCCCATGGCTCTGCTGCAATGGAACCAGGGTGGATCGGATGGTGGCGCCCCGGTAGTGCATGATCTCTGTTGATTGTGCCGGCCGCACGCGGCGCTGTACGTTCCGTGTCGATTTGGGGAGAAAGTCATGAAAGAGTCGAAGGAAAGAACAGAGGGGTTCGGGGAGGACATTTCTTCGGAGAAGACCATCGAGGAACAAGGCCGGGACCAGACCGGGCAAAAGCAGATCCGCGTGCGGATCGATGAGAGGAATCTGCAGACAAGCTATGTGAGCGGCTTTCGCCCGACGATGACCACCGAGGAAGTCATCATGGATTTCGGCCTGAACCTGATTCGACCGACCGGGAACAAGGACAACCCGGCAGAGTTGGTGTTTCAAGCCAATCACCGCCTGATCATGAGCTACTTCTCGGCCAAGCGTCTGGCGATGGTGCTGGGCCAGATCGTACGCCAGTATGAGCAGCAGTTCGGGGAGATCGAGTTGAACGCGGCCAAGCGACGAGCGGGCCGGCAAGCCTGACGGGCGGCCCCACGGGACGCGGCCGGGGAAAATTAAATTTCCGGCGCCCGCGTTTTCCTCTTGACAACCTGGTACTCAGGTTGGGATCATATCTACTACTGGAATAAAGGGTGCGCTCGGGGGCATATCCGAGGCGTTCCCGTGCTGGTTCTCGCTTAACGGAACAGCAGAAACGGGGCACATCAATGTCGGTCCGAATCGCAGGCATGAGTGCCAGGAGGTTGGAGTGCATGCAATAGGGCAGCAGCTCGCTCACCTACGCGCTCTGTGTCTTTGGACACAGCACCCCTGCATCGCAAACGTTCCGCGGGTGTAGGATCTGCCGTCGCGGCATCCTGGAAACCTGCTTCGGACCAGCAAACAAAGGGCTTGATCGCAAGCTCCTGAGGTTGGAGCCTCACAAGGGTGTCACCGCGGTTCTGGCGCGGTAAGCGAAGAGGAGAAGCACAATGGGTGCGCTGAGAATGCTCAGGAAGCGGATGCAACGACACAATTCCCCCGGCCCGCAAGGTTGGTCCCCCCAGTTCGAGTCGCTGGAGTCGCGGCTGCTGCTCTCGGCGGACACCATCCTGCCAGGAATCACACCCGCGCTGAGCGGCGGACTTGCGTCGTATGCCGAAGAGATCCAGACCTTCGTGGACCAAGAGGCGGCCTTTCAAACGGCCATCCCCGGCATTCTGCAGGTGTACCAGGATACGAACGGCGACGGCAAAGTGAACCAGGACGACATTCACGTTCCTTCCGACGTCACCGTCAAGGTGGACCAGGACAAGGACGGTGTCGTGGACGCAGGTTTCCTGTCATTTGCTGTCGATAAAAGCGACCTGAGCGCGGTCTACGATTACGTTCACGAGTCCGGCGTCTCTTCTCCCACCCTCGAAGAGAAGCTGAATGCCCTTGACTCCAACAACGACGCGGTTGTCGATTGGGATGAAGCGTACCGGGGTCTTTTTGTCGGGGGTGTGGAGGAGTTCCTCCAGAGCTACGCCGATGACCTGATGCCGACAGTCGCTGACTTAGAAGATGATCTGACGTCTTTTCTGAGCAGCCTGGGGGTGCCGACGGACTTGTCGGGTTGCTTTAATCTGCAGCTATCCGAGGTTGCCGACAATACGGACACGGGAGAATTCGGCCACTCGTACACGCTCACGCTGACTCTCCAGGACAGGTTCCTGATCGACCTCGGACTGGAGGCCGAGCAGAAGGAGCTCCTGCTGCCGGATACTACCTGGAGCGCCGACGGGAATCGGGTAGGGGTTTCCCGGTACCCGGACGTTCTGGTCAGTGAAACCATCACCATGCCCTTCGCGTACCATTTCGAGACGTCCGCGGCGCCCCTTACGGTCGACGATTTCAATTTCGCCGCCGAGAGCGTCTTCTTCAGCCTCGATGCCGATGAATCCCTGGAAGGCCTCCTCGTGAACGTGGGTTTCCTCGGCACTCAAGCCCCCGCCGGCAGCAATTTCTTCCTGAACATGGACTATCGGATTGACGTCATCGACCCGAGCAGTCCGCGGAATCTGGGTTTCGCCGACGAGGAACCGGCGTTGGACACCTTCCGTGCCACGGAGACCGACGGGGTTCTCGAGGCTGCCAACGAGCCGAGAGCGCTGGAGTTTACCAATGACATCTTCTTCACACTGACGATAGGCGGGCAGTCGTACAGTCCGACTAGGGCCGTGACAGTCGGCGCCGCAACTCATGCAGATATCGACGCGTTGGCCGGCTACATTCAGGCCGCGGTGGATACGGCGCTGGGTGCTGACGCGGGCTTGATCACGGTGGATGTGGTCGATGGCAGGCTGCGCTTGAGTCTGCCGACAACGGATCCCGCCGCCCTCGGATTCGGGACAGAAGCGTATGGAGCGAATTCGATCGAGGCGGGCGCTCCTTCGAGCATCGTCGGCAGCACCTCCAATCAAGAGGTGAGGTTCCTCCTGTCACTCGGTGGGGCTATCGCCAAGCTGATTGATGTGACGGTGATTCCTCAAACCGTTGTCGATCCGGACGGTATCCCGGACAGCGGCGACGAGGATTACGCGATCTCCAAAAGCGATCTGCTGAGCCAGTTGCAGGAAGCCCTCGACACGACCTTCGGCGCGGATGTTGTTGTCGCGGCGGACAGCAACAACGATGACCGGATCGAGCTTCTCACAGCCGGCACCCTGGAAATCACGAACACCCTGACGATGGAGGCGGTCAACAACATCACCTACGGCGAGTGGACCACCGAGAACCCTTCGCCCAAGCCTCTGGAGGCGGTTCCCGATACGGGGAGCGATGCCTTCACAGTCAACCTGCCTCTGACGGTGCGGGAAGGGATCGATTTTGCGCCTACCGGCACGCCGACGCTCGCCATCAATGTGCAGCCTTTTGATCTGTCTTCGACCGACGTGGCTCTTGACACGTCCGGCGTCGAGCGCTACCACCTGCCCCTTATTCTCACGGACTTCGAGCAATACCTCGATTTCAACGTCATGGGGCCTGGCGAAGTCATCGGTCTTGTGAACCAGCTTGTCGGGTGGCTCGATCGCTTGCCCGCCACGGAGATGCTGGGCAACTTCCGGATTCCCTTCGCCAAGGCCGTTCTCGGGGACGTGCTCGATTTCGGCGATGTTGTGGCAGACAACTTGCTTATCGACGACGCGGATGACGGCATCCAGCCTGCCGATGCGGCCGGCGGCAAACTGCTCCGGTTTGTGGACGACCCGAATAGTCTTGCCATTGTGTTCGGGACGGCCCAGGAACTGGCCTATCGGCTCAACGCCCTGGGCGTACTGACGGCGACCGATGGGGGAAGCGACGGCAACGCGGCGGACGACTTGGTCGACTACGACGAGGTGAACAAATGCCTCCTCTACCAAGTCAGTCTGGAGCACCCCTTCAGTTACGTGGCGGGTGATCAGGTGGTTTCCGATCTCACCGTGCCGGTAGACTTCGACTTGGCCTATCTAGACCTGTATCCTCTCAATAATCTATACAGTCCTTCGCGGGTCTCCCTATCCGCCACCGGCGAGTTTGAGGCTGTTCTCGGCATTGTGCTGGGACAGGCCAAGACGATCGACGAGGCAACTGGGCTGAATACCCTTGAGACCGTTTCCGGCAAGACGGTCGACGAGACGATCAAGACGGAGCTGGCCCTGACCGGCGCGGCAGACGCCGCCACCATTCAAGGACGGCTGACCGCGGATCAGAAATTCACCTTGCAGGTAACGATGACGGACGCCTCGGTTGTTACTGAGACGATCACTATCAACCGGGATGCGAGCAACGACAATACCACGTACCAGGATCTCATTGATGATATCAACGATGCGCTGCCTGCAACGCTTAGTTCCCTCGTTGCGGCGAAGATGATCGACAGCCGTATCCAGTTGGTGGCGATCGATCCCTCGGTACAGCAGTTCAAGATCACGAGCAGCACGGAGGTGAAGCCTTACTCCCTGTACCAGTACAGGCTGCTTTCCAGGGCCATCGTCACGCAATCCACGCAACTCGGGCTGAACGCGGGCCCGGCTTGGACCGTCCGGGTCGATGGGTACAATCCAGTGGCGGGAACCATACTCGTCGACGCGCTGGGAGGCGCTGCCTTCGCAATCAGCATCAACGGGGAGCCCGCCATCCCGTTCAGCATTCCGGAGGATGACAGCAACAACACCGTGAGCGATCTGGTGGATGATCTCAATGCCGCCATCAACGGTACCGGCCTGGCCGGTCGAATTCTCGCCGCGCAGTCGAATGGAGCGATCGTATTTTTGGGCGTCGACGAGTCAGTCGAGGCGTTCCGACTGGTCTCGACGGGCGTCAACAAGCTTGGCTTCTCACAGATTATAGAGGGCGAGGGCAACGCTCCGACCAACGGGCAGCTTGCGGCTGACGCGGCCATCAACATTGCCGTAACGGAGACAGGCGGCCTGGGCGCCAACAATCCGATAGTCACGACGGTCACGGTTGCCAAAGCCGACACCGAGACGAATACCTCCCTCGACGATCTGGTCAAAGACCTCAATAACGCCATACAGGCGGAGCCTTACCTGGTGGGTAAGATCGTCGCGGAAAGAGGGGTAGGGGACAGAATCGTCCTGCGGTCGACGTGGACCGGCGGCTCCGGAACGTTCCTACAGGACTTCTGGGTAGGCGCTTCCGGGAGCGGCGAACTCGGCTTCCAGCAAGGATCCGCAGTGGACAATGGCGATGGCACCATCTCCCTCTTGGAGGGCCAGACGTCCTCCGTATCTCAGGTGGCCGGGGTGTCTCTCCGGGCCGAGAGGGATGTGTCGTCGCAGTTCGGGCGGTTGACTGACCGTGCCACCTTCGAGATCACACTGAATGACGACGCCACGGCGACCCCCGTAACTATCGAATGGGAAGACACGCGAACGAATACCTCTGTTGCCGCCCTCGTCTCCGACATTAACGATGCCATCGATGCCACTGCCCTCAAAGGGAAGATCCGGGCCGAGGTGTCCGGCAATTTCCGGCTCGTACTGCGGGCGATTGATGAATCCGTCAGGAAGTTCACCCTTGCTGCTGCTGCCGATGACCCCGCTCTCACCCAACTGGGCTTCGCAGATGGCCAGGAGGCAAAAGCTGTACTGAACGTGACGGCCGGCGCGGATGCTCCAGCGTACATCGGACCGCGCGAGGATGCCCATTTTGACGTTACCATAGACGGAGGCGTCAAGGCCGGGACGTACGCGGTTACCGTAGCGGCTTATAACACCTACACGAACAGGTCCATCTTCGACTTGGTGGGCGACGTGAGCAGGGCCCTGAAGATGGCCGTGAGACAGAATGACTCCGCGGTGGTCAACTTGAGCGACGTCCTGCTGGTCGGAAACGACGGGGGACGGCTGGTAATCACCGCGAGGAACGGCAGTGGCGTCACTGGTTTCCACGTGACGGCTGACGCCGCAGATCCGGCGGTCGTGGACCTCAAATTGTACAGCCCTGAGGACTACCCCACCGCGTTGCCCGATCCGGGGTTGGGAGATATCACCTTCGACGCCAACGCCTGGGACCTCTTGATTCGAACCGGCGACGGTCAAATCCGGCCGGTCACCCTTGACGGCGTGACCAGCATCGGCGGCGTTATGGACGCCATCAACGAGCAGACCAAGGATCCGGGCCCGGACGGGATCCCCGGCAATCTTGACGATGTCGTCACTATCGCGGCGAGCATAAACGAGGCGCGAACGGGGCTCAACCTGGAGGATAGGACCGCCGGAGATACCCTTTTCCAAGTCGATGCGGTGAACGGCTCCGGTGCGGCGTACGGGCTCGGCATCTTTGCGTCCGACATCAATTCCGTCGCCGACGTCGCGGACCACTGGATCGAAGGCCAGAACATCGGCATTCTTAAGCTGGCCGACCGCCTCTTCCTGCGGCAGGTGGACGTCGCCACGCCGATCCTGAGGGCCGAGATCACGCTGACTACGCCTGAGCCTGTTACTATGACAGGCAATTTTGGGTTTGTCGGCGTAAACCTGACGGAGGGGACGGGAACCATCGACGGAGAAGTCAAGTTCTGGCTGGCCGACCGGACTTCGGACACCCTACTGGCCGATCTTCTGAAGGGGGTCTCCCAGGATATGGACGACGACGGCGACGTCGATGTCTTTGATCTGGCCGCAGTGCTTGATTTTCCGAGTTTCCCGCTGTTTCATGGGAGTATCACGTTTGAGGGCGTGGATATTGAGCCCGACCTTGACGAGATCGTTCTGGGCACGGATCCGTATATAGAACTCCAGGTCGTGACCCCCGGCAATCCCTTCCACCTGGCGCCGGATGCGTACGCCGACGGCCGGCTCGACGAGTCGGACTTCGCGCGCATCCTGCCGGATACGGATGTGGATTGGCTCAACATCCTGTCGCTCGCAAACTTCCAGGAGATCACCTTCGCAGACTTCCTGCCGGCACTGCAGGGCCTCAACGATTTCCTTCAGAAATTCGCCGCCATGCAGTTCCTCGCCGACCCCATCCCGCTCCTCGGCGTCAGTTTCAATGAGCTCGTCGGGATTGCGCAGCGCTTCGACACGGCCGTGGAGGAGATTCAGAAGAATCAGGCCGGGTCGATCCAACTCGTGGAGCAGAAACTCCGGGAGAGCTTCGGACTGCCTCAGGGCGCGAATGTCTTTGACCTGAAGCTGGTGAACAACGGCGATGCGGACTCCGATCTGAAGGACATGCTGCGCATTACCATTAATCTTCCCAAGTCCTTCAACCAGCCCCTGCCGATCGGGATCGATCTGAGCTCGCAAATACCGGGGGTCAGCCTCCTCGGTTCGGCCGGCCTCGGCGGCACAGGTTCTCTGGATGCCCAGTTCACCTTCGGGATCAACCTCGATGATCTGGATGATATTGTCCTGTTCACCGAAGACGCACTGACGGGGATCGGCGGACATATCGCGGCCAATTCCGACACGCTGGCTTTCAACGCCGCTCTGGGCCAACTCGGCGTCTTTGTCAAGGAAGGCAATGCCAACTTCAATCTCGACTTCGGCTTTACGGCCGGAGGCGCTACGGATGCGACGATACCTCTTAACGCCGATGCCATCAGTGCCTTTACGGCCGCTCTTACGGGCAGCGCGGATGTGACGCTCCCCGTCTTTTACCCGACTCAGTCGGACTACGTGGGCGACATCGACTACGACGCGACTTTCGCCATCTCCCCGACGGGCGGCCTGGACACGGATCCGATCCTGGTGGTGACCTCCAATCCCACCGGAGGATTCGAGAGTCTGGACTATGCCGATTTCAGCATTTTCGACAATCTTTCCCTTATGATCGACGCGGGCGATCTGCTCTTGAGCAACCTGCAGGACATCCTGGACGGAAGGGTGTTCAACTTCAGCCTGCCCATTGTCGGTGACAAGCTGGGCGCCGGCGCCGACTTCATCGAGGATCTCCGCCAGGCCATCATGCAGCCCTTCCGCAATCTCGTGGAGAACGCGACCGATGCGACGGGGGAACTCGTCCAGTATTTCCTGTTCGCCATCCTGGGACCGGGCGGCGCCAAAGTGACTTACGAGGTCGAGGGCGTTGATCTGATTGCGGACAGCCTGCCCGGCCTCGGGTTACTCCGGAACCTCAACGAGACGCCGCTCGTGGACAAGCCCTCCTATACGGCATCCGATATCGGTGCCGCCATCGCCTATACGAAGGACCTCGATGGGCAGGGAGGGAACGACTTCGCCCAGTGGAATTTCGTGCTGGGCGGCTCCTATACGCCGGGGGTGAGTATGAACTTCGATCTCGGTGTACCGGCCCTCGGGTTCAGCGGCGACGTGGGTCTGGACGTGGATATCGACTGGACCCTCGGCCTCGGCTTCGGCATCAGTCTCCTGGACGGCGCCTACATCGATATCTCCCGGGACGACTACGCGACGCCGGATGTGGAGGAAAACGACCCGGAGCTGGAGATCACGGTCAACGCCGGCCTGACGAAGAATACGGAGATTGAGGGCCAACTGCTCTTCCTGCAACTCGATATGACCAACAACGATTCGGCGGGCACCCAATTTGCCTTTGACACGTATGGCGATGTTACGCCCGACGACAACGACCCTACCCATTTCTTTGCCCGATTTACCGTTGACCTCGTGGACCAAGCGGACCCGGACGCGGAGAACCTCGCCTACTCCGAGTTGGGAAACCTCGACACGGCCGTAACGGTTGGCGCTGATGCCGAGGTGAATCTGGGCCTGCGGCTCCAGTTCAACGATGAAATCCTTCCGGCCACCATTTCGGCCCTGCTTCCGGCGGTCCAGGCGGACTTCGTTCTCGATTGGCAGATCACCGATACCGTTCTGACGGAGGACCTGAAGCTTTCCGATGGCCTGAAACACGTGGCTTTCCTCGACGTGGGACTCGACCTCGGCTCGTTCCTCGGAGACCTCGTCGTTCCCATCGTGGACAAGATTCAGGAGGTGACAGAGCCGCTCCAGCCGATCGTGGACATTGTCACCGCGCGGATTCCGCTCATCTCGGACGTGGCGGGCCGGACCGTCACGCTTATTGACCTCGCCAGTATCTTCGGCGAGATCAATCCGGATCTCATCTACGCTCTGGCGGACCTCATCACTTTCGTGAATTCCATCCCGACGGATATCGAGAGCTTGGTCATTCCCATCGGAGACTTCACCCTCTACGGCAGCGGCATCGTCAGTGCGGAGGACCTGTTCAATCCGAATTTCGACTTCAAGAACATCTCCGATTTTGACACCCAGGTGTCGGGCATGTTGGACAGCGCCTCCCAGCTTTTCAATGCCGCCGGCGAGTTCGTTGGGAATCTGGGCGGCGGGGCCACCGCGGATGCGCTTTCCGGCCTGCTGGGCGGGCAGTACAACACTGAGACGGAAAACGGGAAGTACGGATTTGATTTCCCGCTCCTGAAGAACCCGGCGAACATCCTCGGTCTCCTGGTGGGACGGCCGGTCACCCTGATCACGTACGACCTGCCCCCGTTCTTCATGGATTTCACCTGGGAGCAGGGCTTCCCGGTCTATCCGCCGCTGAACGTGGTCGTGTCGGTCGGGGTCGGCCTGAAGATCGATCTGGCCTTCGGATATGACACCCAGGGCGTGGCGGACTTCATGGAAAGCTATAACCCGCTCGATCTCCTCTCGGGCCTCTTCATCAGCGACACCGATAAGCCGGATGGGACGTTCGGCACCGATGTGCCCGAGTTGGTCTTCCAGGGGAGTATTGGTGTCGGCGCCGAGCTCAACCTCGGCATCGCGAGTGCCGGCGTCAAGGCGGATGTCGTTGTCACGGTCAATTTCGATCTCTATGATCCGAATAGCGATGGCAAGGTCCGGATTAACGAGTTGGTGGGCAACTTCCTGTTCGAGTTGGAGAACGGCGAAGCGTGGCGCGCCCCGCTGGCCATTTTCGACATCTATGGCGACATCGCGCTGCAGCTCAGTGCGTACATCGAGATTCTCATGGCGCGGTTTGACTTCGACATTACGCCGCCGATCACGCTGTTTGATTTCAAGGTCAACTTTGAGCGCATGCCCATCCTGGCCACGAAACGGGGCGACGACTCGCTCCTGCTCAACATCGGACCGAGCTCCGGCGCCCGCCTCAACGGCGACACCAGGGACCTGCCCGAGACGATCTACGCGTCCGGGGGTCCGGGAAACATCTCGGTCTGGGGATTCGGCGTGGATCAGGCTTCCGCCCAGACCTACTCCGGAAACAAGATCATCGTCTACGGCGGTGAGGGCGATGACGTCATCGATTTGCGGGGTGTCACGGTGCCGGTGGAGATTTACGGCGGCGGTGGGAATGACACCATCTATGCCGGCTCCGGCGGGTCCATCATTCACGGCGGGCTCGGCGACGACACGATCTACGGCGGCAGTGGCAAAGACATCATCTTTGGCGAGGAGGGACACGATACCATTTACGGCGGCGGCGGGGACGACTATATCTTCGGCGACAAGGGCATGATCACGGACCTGGGAGGAGGAAAGGAGCGGATCGCCTGCCTGCCCGGGAGCAAGGACGGCAATGACACGATCGACGGAGGGGACGGCAATGACATCATCTTCGGCGGCGGCGGGGACGACACGATTTCCGGCGGCGCGAACGATGACCTGATCTTCGGGGACGGGGGTCGAATGACTTGGATCGTCGGAACGATACCGACCCAGGCCGACGGTACCCTGGACTTCGACGACGCCGACGGAGATGGACTCTCGATAAGCACCCGGAGCCTCCGGGCGGGGAACGACACCATCTACGGGAATGCAGGCGCCGATAAGATCTTCGGAGGCAAAGGCAACGATTTCATTGATGGCGGAGCAGACAACGATCTACTTTACGGCAACGAAGGCTTCGATACCGTGTATGGCGGCAGCGGCGCCGACACCATCTACGGCGGGACCGAAGACGATTTCATCTTCGGCAAACGGGATCCGGAAGGCGCAAAGTTCGGCTTCGCCGGGGATACGGCGGACACGGCCGAGGATGGCGCGGACGTCATCTACGGGGAAAACGGCAACGACTACATTCGGGGGAATGAAGGCAACGACGTGATCTACGGCGGTCGGGGCGCCGATATCATCTTCGGCGATACCGGCGACGACGCGATCTACGGCCAGGACGGCCCGGACATCCTCTTCGGCGGTGCGGGCAATGACATCATCACAGCCGATACGGGCAACGATATCGTCTTCGGCGACGACGGTGCGGTGGTCTACTTCAACTTCTACCCCGCCTCGGCAGCCGACGAGTTCATTGCCACAGGGTCGCGCGTTCGTAGAACCGCGGACGGGCACAGAGTGATCGGCGATGGGGGCGGCGCCGACGCCGACGCGATCAGTGACTTGATCGGCGGTTCTGTGTCCGACGGCAACTTCCGCACCATGGACCTCATCGTTACCGACGTCAAGTCCACCGATGGAAACGATATCATCGCCGGCGGCGAGGGGGACGATATCGTCCTGGGCGGCGCGGGCAACGATTGGATCGGGGGAGATATCCCGGTGATCCAGACGGACGCGAACGGGGCCCCGGTGTTGTTCGCGACCGGCACGGGAGACATCGATTTAGCGAGCGGGGGCTCCGTGAAACTGATTACGCAGTTGCCCGAGATCCGACCGGTCGGAAAGGACGTGCTGATCGGCGACGGCGGGCGGATCGAGCTGCGCAACCGGTTGTATAGCAAGATCGCGACGGTGATCGACGAGAATGATCCTCCTCTGCCCGGCGCCGACCACCTCTTCGGCGACAATGGGCCCGATATCGCCTTCGGCGGCACGGGCAACGACGTGATCTACGGCGGCTATCGCGGGGACAGCTCCTTGGGTCCGGTGGAGCCGGTCCTCGGGGAGGACGAGAATCCCACCCCCGGGAACTACAACGACAACGATATCCTGCTGGGCGACAACGGCGTCATCGAGTATGCCGCTGGCATTATCAAGAAGATCTACACCTCCGACGACAAAGAGACGACGGGCGGTGCCGATACGATCTATGGCCAGGAAGGGAGCGACATCATCCTGGGCGGCGTCAACAACGGCGGGGTGGACCGGCTCAACGGCGACACGGAAACGCGTGTCTTCGATCTCCGCCCCCAGGATGTGATCCTGGGCGACAACGGTCTGCTCGATTTCGATTATGGCGACGCGGCCCATAACCTGGGTACCCTGGATCTCATCCGCTCCACACCGTATGCCTTGGACGGAACCACCGTGCTCGGCGGGACCGACGTGATCTCCGGCAACCAGGGCGATGATGTGCTCATCGGCGGCCCCGGTGGCGACACCATGTACGGCGACAACGCCGACGCATCGGCCGGAGCGTATGACGGGGACGATATCATGCTGGGCGATAATGCGGACATCTTCCTCGTCGGCACCGTCGGGCGGCTCAAGGTCAAAGTGGCGGCCATGCCGAATGGCACGGCGGTCGACCTCATCACCACGACCGATACGGAGGAGGCGACGGGCGGAGCGGACACCATGTCGGGCAACGCCGGCAACGACATCATGTTGGGCGGCGTGAACAACGACGACGGGTTGGGCCTTCCGGAGATCGATCGGCTTTATGGCGACCGCGCGGTGCCGACGCCAACGACCGTGGCCACGGACAGCGACGATATCCTGATCGGCGACAACGGCCTGCTCGACTTCACCTTCGACACGGACACCGACCGTAACACGCTCGATCTGATCCGCTCCGCCCAGGACGGTCGGGGTGGCGTCGATATCCTCTCCGGCAACAAGGGGCTCGACGTGGCGATCGGTGGCACGGCCGGCGACACGATTTATGGGGACGACGACGAGGCCAGCGCGGGGGCCGACGATCTGGGCGATCTGCTGTTGGGCGACAATGCCGATATCTTCCCGGTGGCGCTCGGCGGTGCGGCGGGCGGTGACCTCAAGACGGTCCTCGGCGCCGCGGTCAAGACCATTCGCACCACCGACGAAGAGCATCCCGAATACGGCGGTTCCGACGTGATTTCCGGCAATGCGGCCGGCGATATCATCGCCGGCGGCGTGTTCGGCGACATCCTTTACGGTGACTGTGCAAGCCCCACGGATGAATCGATCGCCCATGAGGGCGACGACATCATTCTCGGGGACAACGGCGCCTTCGAATGGCTGTCCACCGGACGCCTGGACGAAATCACCGGCATCGACCTGGCCGCGAATAATCCGGATCTCGTGGACAATGACGGGAAGGGGTGGCCGGATACCGACCTCACCACCCTCGACCTGGTCACCACCGAGCAGCCCACCAGGGGCGGCCGCGATCTGATCTACGGCGACCAGGGGCAAGACCTCATATTCGGCGGGACCGATGCCGACACCATCTATGGCGATGACGGCACCCTCGATGAAATCCCGGACAGCGCCAACAATGATCTGCTGTTCGGCGATCACGGCCGCATCTACCCGCAGTTCAGCATGCTGGCCGACTTCAATTCCCGCAACTTCTTCGCCCTCGACACCGGCAAGGACGACGGCGGCGCGGGCGACCGCATGTGGGGCGAGGAAGGCGACGATACCATGCTCGGACAGCAGGGCGACGACCGCATGTGGGGTGGCGCGGGCGATGATGACATGACCGGCGGCCACAACGTCTCCGGCGGATGGGATGAGTTGGGGGCGTTAGGTGTCATCGGAGCAAGCCTGATGGACGCGATTCTTGTGCCCGTCATCGGTGACGTGAACGATCTGATGGACGGCGGCACCGGCAACGACTCGATGGCCGGCGACAATGCTATCATCTGGCGGCGCGGCGACGACCTGAGCCCGCGCTTCCGGGAACTGATCGAGGCCAGTATTTATACGACCGGCGCCGAGACCATCACCGCCAATATTGGCGGCCTTTGGCAGAGTGATCCTGCCGATGCCGTGGGCCGCGACGTGCGACTGATCGATCACTCCGACACGACCGCGGCGGGGCTTTACGGTTCCGACGTGATTGCCGGCGGTGCGGACAGCGACGTGATGTTCGGCGAGCTCGGCAACGATCTGATGCAGGGCGACGGTGCCATTGAGTCGAGCGAGGTGGCAGACCCACAAGACTTTGGCTTCATCAGCCGACCCATCACGATCGTTGACACGGGCACGAATCCTGACACGGACGAGACCCTGTACTTCAACATCCCCGAGTTGTTGTCGGATGCCGACGATTACCTGGAAGGCAACGGCGGCTCCGACCTGATGTATGGCGGCCTAGGCCAGGATGACATGATCGGCGGCAGCTCGGAGTTGTTTGGCCTGATCACGGAGGCGATGCGGCCGGATGGCTCCGATGTGATCTTCGGCGGCGCCGGCATCGCCATCGACCGCAATGATATCGGCGACACGAGCTTCGGCTTGGCCTCGGTGAATGCCACAGACAACTCGATCGTTACGGCACCCACCGGCCATGCACGGGACGCCGATTTCATCATGGGCGACAACGCCAACGTGTACCGCCTGGTCAATCCGGCGACCGATGCGTTCCTGACCTTCAACTACGACAACTACGGTTCGCTCAAGATCATCCCGCGGGCCATGCAGCAACTCGACTACACGCTGGGCGGCGCGGACTATAACGAAGGCACTTATGTGGATGGTGCGGCCGCGCTGACCGGCCGTCCGGCCGACAACGGCGCCGCCGACCTGATCCATGGCGAGTCGGGCGACGACATCATCTTCGGCATGACCGGCAGCGACGTCATCTTCGGCGAAGGCCAGGATGACGACATCGTCGGCGGCTACGGCCACGACTGGATCTCGGGCGGCACCGGTCAGGACGGCATTCTGGGCGACGACGGCCTGATTCGGACCAGCCGCAACAGCACGGTGGGCGAGCCGCTCAACGGCGTTGCCGGCCTGCTGGCCAATGACCCGCGTCCGAAGTACGCCGACGGCAACGTCCTCGACGAGGTCATCAAGACGCCGGGCGAGATCCAGTATGCGGTCATCAACATCAGCGGCGAGTTGCAGAAGGCCGCTGACCTGGTGCCGTTCAGCTATGACCCCGACTGGATTGCCATGGACGACGAGTTCCCGGACAATCAGGACACGCCGTACGCGGACGATATCATCTTCGGCGGCTTGGGCAGCGATTGGCTGCACGGCGGCTCGGGTGATGACGCCATCTCCGGCGCCGAGGCCCTGGCGCATGCCTACGTGCCGACCTACGATGCCAACGGCGTGCCGAATGGCGTGCTCGATCTTGGCTACGCGGCGATCGGGCTCCCGAGTCCGGTCAATCCGGGCGATGTACTGGCCTTCAACCCGATGGACCCTGACGGCGGGCACTTGAACAACCGTTTCCGCGCCGGCGAGTTCGCGCTCTATGACGAGTACAATCCGCTTCGGAAGATCCTGTTGACCGGCACGGGTGAGCTTTCCGACA
The DNA here is from genome assembly GCA_023481165.1 of Planctomycetota bacterium. GTDB lineage: Bacteria > Planctomycetota > Phycisphaerae > Sedimentisphaerales > Anaerobacaceae > PLanc-01. The sequence continues at coordinate 15,896 of JAMCWO010000291.1, forward strand.
GTGGGACGGGGTATGAGTTCCTGCTCAACTTCAACGAGACCGAAGGAGTGGTCCGGTCGGCCGGCACGGTGTCGAAGGCGACCGGGCAGCAGACGGAAAGCTATCCGGCGGTCAACGATGACGGCAGAGATGTTATTTTCGGCGACCTCGGCAATGACTGGCTGGTCGGCGGCACCGGCCGCGACAACCTCTATGGCGGCTGGGGCAACGACCTGTTGAACGTCGACGACGACCAGACCACGGATGGCAGCCTGAATGATATGCCGGACACGCACCCGCACCTTTGGTGGTCGGCGCCTGGTGGCGCCGGCCGCGACGTGCTGATCGGCAACAGCGGCGGCGACCGGTTGATCGATTGGGTTGGCGAATACAACAGCTACTTGGTCCCGTATGCTCCGTTCGGCCAGCCTTCGGTCAGCCGCACGCTGCAGCCGTTCCTGCCGGAGTTCCTCTATGCCCTATCGGCCGGCGACGGTGCGGACCCGACCCGGCCGGGGGATACCGGTGCCGATCCGCTCCGCGACGGAGAACCGGATGCCGAGATGGGCTTAGTGCTGCAGAAGGATTCCGCCTGGCAGGATCAGACCGGCGCGCCAGCCGACCCGCAGGCCGGCAACATCCCGGGCGGGCCGCGGGACGTACTCCGTTCCGCCAGCTTCAACGACGGGACGGCCCAAGGCTTCTACATAGACACCGGCACCTGGATCGTGACGGCCGGTCGTTACCAGGTGGCGCCGACCACCAAAGGTGCGGATGCCGTGAGCGTCTTCTATATTGACCAATACATCCCCACCTATTTCGAGATGCTCGCGACGATCAACGCGGTGAAGCCCACCAGTGGGTACAACGCGAATGCCTATCTCGTCTTTGACTACCAGAGTGCGACGGACTTCAAGTTCGCCGGTATCAACGTCTCGACGAACAAGCTGGAAATCGGCTATCGGAACGCGTCGGGGTGGAAAGTGGTGGCGCAGAAACCCTACACGACGGCCCTCAAATCGGACACTGACTACAATGTATTCGTCGCCCTCAATGGCACGAATATCATCCTCACGGTGAATAACCAGGTGAGCCTGAGTTACACCTTTGCGCCCAGGGTTGACGCATATGGCATATCTCACGGCTTCAAGGATGGCATGGTGGGGCTGGGAACGAATAACGGCAAGGCGAAGATCGACAACGTGGTCGTCCAGAGAGTGGCGCCGGTCCTGACCGTCAACAAGACGGTGGATTTCTCTTCGGGAACAACGGGTTTGTTCGAGACACCGTCGAGTGGAACGTGGACCCTGGCAGGCGGGCACTACGCGGGTACGGCGGGGACCACGCCAGCGGTCGTCCTGACTTCCGTGAATGTTGGTGCCTCGTATCTGATCGACTTCTCCGCCACGTTCAGGACCACGGGTGAGGGAGGGTTCGTCTATGATCGGTATGCGATAGATGATTTCAAATTCGTCACGCTCTCGGCCGGTAAAATAATGCTGGGCCACCGGACGGCCAAGGGATGGTTCACCGATGCGGTATACAATAATGCGACGCTTGCCACGGGCACTGACTATACCCTGGGCCTGTTGCTCAAGGGCACTACGGTGAGCGTAACATGGAACGGACAGACGGTGCTAAGCCGTACATACAATGCCCTGGTTACTGATGGCGATTTTGGGCTCTTGGGCCGCAGTGGCGTCACTTTATTCGACACTGTGACCTTCAAGAGCGACGCCCCCACCCTCGCGAGCGCGACCTTCCTGCACGCGGTGGCGCCCGGGCCGGGAGTCGAGCCTGGAGCAAGTCTCTCGGCCGACGCTCTTATGCCAGTTGTGGGAGAAGCGATCGACCGTTGGGCAAGCACGCTCAATCTGGACGCCGCCCAGCGAGCATTGCTTGGTTCCGTGAGCTTTCAGATTGCGGATTTGGGCGGGCTGATCCTCGGCGAGACGCAAGGCATAACGGTGCTCATCGATACGGACGCAGCCGGGTACGGCTGGTTTGTAGACACGACGCCCGACGATGATGCCGAGTTTCGGACGACGGGAGGTGACGGTGCCTTGGTTGCCAAGCTGTCCAGCCAGGCCGCCGGGAAAGTGGATCTGCTTACGGCGGTCATGCACGAGTTTGGTCACGTGCTGGGCTTCGTGGACTTGGATGCTGGGACCGATGCGGCCGACGTGATGTTCAAGGCATTGACGGCAGGTATTCGCCGTACCGAGACCGAGTTTCTGGGAGAAACGGGGGCCACCCTCTCCGAGACTGGCATGGGGTTCTCCGGCGGTGTCTCCAAACGAGTGCATTTCCTGTTCGACGACTGGCTCAGTGACTGGCTGCGGCAGTAGCGCAGTTGCGTCCGGTAGGCGGACGGTGAATGCCGTTGGCTCCGCGCGGCGGCGTCTGCGAATGAGTCCATGACGACTGACGCGGTCAACGCGGCGCACGCTCTGGCGTGACGCAAGAGACGGTCCGGCGATCATTTGGCCTGACTTCTTGGACGAGTCGGTTAGACACGCTACTCTTGTGATGCTACGCAGAGAGAGATCGTATCCCCAGAAAAGTCGAGGCGTATTGCTCACGTCGACACCCGGTTCGCTCCGGGTCGTATGGAAAGAAGAGTCCACCTGGTGCTGCAATCTCGCGTGACATTGTGTCACCAGAATGTCTCCACCCAAGTCCATCTGGGACAAAACTCGTGTTCCTCAGACCCCTGTCAAGCACAAAGAAACGCGGTTTGAGCGATTTAATGCCCCAGGCAACGGACTGGTTGAGTGCGCCTTGAAAAGGCACGTTGAATCCTCGGGTGGAAATCCCGACCGGCGATGCTCGTCCCAGCCGGAAGCACTTGGGGCGGTCCAGGAGGTGACAAATGGGCTGAAGCACTCCAAGAGAAGGCTCCGTTAGGGAGTCAGCAGGCCATGCGGGCTGCAACGCGCAGTGAACACCGAGCAGGCCCCGAAAACGACACCGCGGAAGCCGACCCGCCTCAACCATGGGGAAGGCCGCCGTCGCAGGAGAAGAGACGAGAGACGCATCCTGCGGTTCCGCCGGGGTATGTGGTGGCAGCACGCATGGGACAGATTCAAGGTGCAACAAGGGAAGTCTGCCGAGGTGCCAGAGAGAGGCAACGCCCACCCCGTGAGGGCCAGGGGCGGCCCGGCAGATGACGGATGGGTCCGTAGTACCGGTGAAGCCTCGTAATGGAGGCCGAGGGAAGGGGCCCTGCTTCAGAACAAACGCACGAAAGCGGCAAGAGCCACAGGGATTGACGATGAGTCTACCAACTCTGCTCGAATCGGTTCAGAAGCTGCAGATGGCGTTACAGGCGAAAGCCAAAGCCGAGCCCGGCTATCGCTTCTACAGTCTTTGGGACAAGGTCTACCGTCGGGATGTGCTCTGGGACGCGTACCGGCACTGCCGTACTACACCGCCGTGCATAAATAGCTAATATTTCACAACACAAGTCCGGCTCCAGCAAAGAACGAGGTGACGAGAGATGGTCTTTGCCGGGTTCGTCCGAGAGCAAGATGGAACTCCATATGCAACTGCTCCAAATCCAAACAGGCCAAGTTAC
>JAMCWO010000064.1 GCA_023481165.1 Planctomycetota bacterium
GCTCCAGGGTTCGTCGCTTCCACACAGTCTAACTCCCTTGCTACTTCGAGGATGATTCGGACAAAACCAAGTCCACCTCCCTTCCTTTACAACGAAGCAGCTACCGAACTTGTTCGTCAAAACTCATCAGGGCCGTGCCTTCAGTGGGGCACCAACTACGCATAATTGATGGACCAGCGGAGCGGCGGTGTTCGCGTTTCATACATCGTCGATTTGAGTTTACCGCTGTGAGGCCACCGGCGGATTCCGGTATAATCCTTATGTCGTCGCGGGGGATAGGGCTCCGCAGGAGTGCGAGGGTTCCCAAACGCGATACATCGCGTTTGGGGTCCCCGACCTGAGCACCGCGACGGTGCCGAACGGCGCGGGGTCGGCATCGGAAGGTGCCGACCCTGTATTCTGACTACGCCGGTGGCTACAAAGCGATAAACTCCCGCCTCGCCAGAGGCGGAACCACGACAGCGACGACAGGGAGAAAGCCACCAGCCACAGGCCAGCGACGTTGACAGGCCTTACTGTACGTGTTTAGACTCTCAACACCATGATGGCAATTACAGAACAGCAAAGGACAGCGTTGGTCGAACTGTGTGGCCGCTATCGGGTGAAACGACTTCACGTATTTGGATCGGCAGTGCTGGGCCACTTCGATCCCCGGCATAGCGATCTCGACTTCTTGGTCCGTTTCTCGGATCGCGAGCCAACGGGTGAATACGCCGACCGTTATTTGGGATTCGCTGAGGCACTGGAACAACTCTTTGGTCGTCTGGTCGACTTGGTGACCGAGGAGTCGATCCGCAATCCATTCTTCCGTCGTGAGGTGGAATCTACGCGACAACTCGTCTATGAACGACCGGACGGGGAAACTACCGTATGCTGTTCTTGAGTCTGTGCAAAACATTTGCGGTTGGTGCCATGATCGCACCTTCGCCCTGTGTGGCATTCGCCGGATCACGCACCCCTTGCGGCAAGTGGGGCGTCCCGAACGGTGCTACGATTGTCCCTGGGGGAGAAGAATGGCGTATTTGACTGCGAACCAGTTCAAGGAAGCCCTTATCAACAGCCCCCTTGCGGCCATAATAGAACAACACGTTTTCACGGGACTGCCATACGTCTTTCGCGATGACAGGCCTAAGGGTGCCCATGAGGAATACGCAGAGACTTCGGTGAGTCCACGGTCTTGTTGGGAACCGTGGCTTATCTTCAGGAAGCCATGCGATGGGTTGGTGCGCGACAATCTGCGCCGTTGGGGAACGGGTGCCCTCCGGCGAGCATCCACGAACAAGCCATTCACTGACCTGATACAGTCCAGCCCTGCCAGGGGACAGGAGCGTTTGCTTGCACCGCACCCCTCCCTTAAGCCGCAGGCTTTCATGCGGCAGGTTGTGCACGCTGTGCTTCCCCTGGGAGAAGGCATTGTCCTCGACCCTTTCATGGGCTCGGGAGCAACCATAGCCGCAGCTAAAAGCCTCGGTCTGCAAAGCATAGGCCTTGAGCTCGACCAAGAATACTCCTTGCTGGCACGCGCCGCAATTCCCAAGCTCGCCAAGCTTACCGTCAGCACGAACAACGGTTCTATCGAGCACTATGGCGGCACGGATAAAGAATCTGCACCCAGGAAGTAAGGTGGCAGCCAGCAGAAATTTGGAAACTGGAATAGACAAGAGGTCATGTGTGAAGAAGCTTCTGTTTGTGTGGTTAGTCGGGTATCTGCTAGCCGGCTGTTCTGGCGGTGTGGCACAGAAGCCCAGCAACGAAGAGCCCTTCCGTCAATTCCTTCAAACCCATGTGGCGAAGGTGGAACCATTGTCGACGAAGGCGAATCTCGTGTACTGGGAGGCGGCCACGACCGGCAAGCCGGAGAAGTTCGAGGAGCTCAAACAGCTTCAGTTGCAGATTCGGCGGATCTACAGCGATGCGAACGACTTCACCCGGATCAAGGCATTCGATGAGTCCAAGAGCGTCCGCGAGCCCCGGCTGGCCCGGCAGTTGGACAAGCTCTACTGTGCGTATCTCCAGAATCAGATCGAGCCGGCCCTACTGGCGCAGATCGTGGAATTGGATACGAACATCCAACAGGGCTACAACAATTTCCGCGCGCAGCTCGACGGCCGCATGGTCACGATGAGCGACATCTATACGATCCTGACAACGGAGAAGGACTGCGCCAAGCGCGAGGCGGCATGGCGAGCCAGCAAGCAGGTCGGCAACGTCATTATCGACAACTTCCTCGCCCTGGTTCGCCTCCGCAATCAGGCGGCCCGGAAGCTCGGCTTCGACAACTATTACACAATGTCCATCATCCTCGGCGAGCAGAATCCGAAGGACCTGGACGTGATCTTCGATGAGCTGGAATGGCTGACGCGGGAACCGTTTGCCCGGCTGAAGAAGGACCTCGACGCGATCCTGGCCCAAAGCTACGGGATCGCCCCGGCGGACCTGATGCCCTGGCATTACCACGATCCGTTCTTCCAGAGGACACCGCTGGTCTACGAGCTGGACCTGGACCAGTACTATAAGGGACGAGACGTGGAGCAGTTGGCGTGGGAGTACTACGCCAGTATCGGCCTGTCCGTGATGGATATTCTGGCCCGCAGCGACCTGCACGACCGCGAAGGCAAGTATCCGCATGCGTTCAGCGAGGACGTGGACCGCAACGGCGATGTCCGCGTGCTGGCCAACCTGCAGGACACCGAGCGGTGGATGGAGACCCTCCTGCACGAGCTGGGTCACGCGATCTATGACAAATATCACGATCCGAGCGAGCCCTGGCTGCTGCGCGAGCCGGCCCACAGCTTCACGACCGAGGCCATCGCCATGTTCTTCGGCCGGCTTAGCCGCAACGCCGCCTGGATGCAGAAGATGCTGGACCTCTCGGATGACGAGACGGCCAAGATCAAGCAAGTCAGCGATCGGTACCTGCAATTTCAGCAGATCCTCTTCGTCCGCTGGGCACTGGTCATGTACAACTTCGAGAAGGCCCTCTATGCCAACCCGGATCAGGACCTGAACAGCCTCTGGTGGGATCTCGTGGAGAAGTACCAACTCCTCAAGCGGCCGCCGGGCAAGCCCGATGCCGGCTGGGCCTCCAAGCTGCACTTCACGACCGCCCCCTGCTATTACCACAACTACATGTTGGGCGAATTGCTCGCCTCGCAACTGCACTACCACATCGTGCACAAGGTCCTGGGACTTGAATCGGATGAGGGTCTCAGTTATGTTGGCGATCCGCGGGTGGGCGAATACCTGCGCAAGAATGTGTTCGGCCCCGGGGCCCGGTACACCTGGCAGGAGATGATCGTGCGGGCCACGGGTGAGCCGCTGTCGCCCAAATACTTCGTTCAGCAATTCGTGCGGTGATATGTTCCCTAAAGAGACCTACATCCAAAGACGAGAGCAACTCAAAACGCGGGTCCGGTCGGGCGTGGTTCTGCTGCTGGGCAACGGGGAATCACCCATGAACTATGCCGCCAACACCTACCCCTTCCGACAGGACAGCACGTTCCTCTACTTCTTCGGACTCGATCAGCCGGGGTTGGCGGCGGTCCTGGACCGGGATGAGGGGACTGAGTGCCTTTTCGGCGACGATCCCAGCCTGGACGATATCGTCTGGACAGGCCCCCGGCCGCTGCTGCGGGACAGAAGTCAGGAAGTCGGCGTCATGCAGACGGCTCCCGGCAAGGAATTGGGACAGGTCTTGAGCGAGGCGGCTCGGCAGGGAAGGATCATCCACACTTTGCCGCAGTACCGGGCGGAGAATGCGCGACGAATTGCGGATTGCGGATTGCGGATTGCGGATTCGCGGGGCGACATTCCCCCCTCTCCCGCGTTGATTCGGGCGGTCGTGGAGCAAAGGTCCATCAAGTCCCCGGAAGAGATCGAGCAGATCGAGATGGCTTTGGGCGTCACCACGCGGATGCAGACGGCGGCGATGAAGATGGCCAAGCCCGGCGTGTTCGAGTACGAGGTGGCCGGGGCGATGGAAGGAATCATGGCCTCCAATGGCGTGCGACCGGCTTTCCCGCCCATCTTCTCCGTCCGCGGCGAGATCATGCACAACCCGTACTATGACAATCGCTTGCAGGATGGCGACATCGCCATCAACGATTCCGGGGCCGAGTCGCCGCTCCACTATGCCGGCGATATCACGCGGACGATTCCCGTCGGCGGCCGGTTCTCGTCCAGGCAGAAGGAGATCTATGCCATCGTCCTCAATGCCCAAGAGAGGGCCATTGCCGCGGCGGCGCCGGGCATTGAGTGGCGCGAGGTGCATCGCCTGGCGGCCGTCGCCCTGATGGAGGGATTGAAAGAACTTGGCGTGGTCCGGGGCGACCCGCAGGAGGCCGTAGCGGCGGGGGCACATACACTGTTCTTCCCCACCGGCGTCGGCCATATGATGGGGCTCGATGTGCACGATATGGAGCCGCTCGGCGAGGACTACGTGGGCTACACCGACACGATTCGGCGCAACCCCGAGTTCGGCTGGCGGTATCTGCGATTGGCCAAACCGGTCGAGCCGGGCTTCGTCATTACGGTTGAGCCGGGCATCTACTTCATCCCGGCGCTGATCGACCGTCGGCGGGCCGAGGGCAAGTGCAGCCAGTTCATCGATTACGGCAAGGTCGAGACCTACCGCACCTTCGGCGGCATCCGGATCGAGGACGACATCCTGATCACGCCGGAAGGCTGCCGCGTCCTGGGCCCGCCCATTCCCAAAACCATCGCCGAGGTCGAGGTTCTGGCCTCGGCGTAGACCGTTAGATCCCTTTGGTCCTTTGGGTCCCTTCGTCACGAAGCTTGTCCGACAAGCTTGTCGAGCACTTTGGCGTAATCGCTCTGGGACCGCAGGCCGACCAGACGCTGGACCACTTGGCCCTTATTGAAGACGAGTACCGCCGGAATTCCTTGAATCCCGTACTGGCGCGCTAGCGCCGGCAGGCTGTCCACGTTGACCTTGGCGATAATCGCCCGGCCTTGGTACTCCTTGGCTATCTTCTCGATGGTCGGCGCCAACATGCGGCACGGGCCGCACCAATCCGCGTAGAAGTCCACCAGCACCGGCTTGTCCGCTTTCAGGACCGCACTTTCGAATTCCTCCGCACTGGTGAGGTGCCGGGGCCCGGTGGGGTGATTCTCGGTGGAGACGTTCACCACGCCTGCCTGGGATCCCGGTTCGACGGATGTGGTCGGTCGAGCGGAGCCGGTGGAGAAGGCGAACAGGCTCCCCATCAGCGCCCCGATGATCCCTCCGCGCCACGGATTGGCCGTCAGTGGGCACGCGCCAGTCGTACACTTGCCGAAATATCCCATCAACGCTCCCAGGCCACCGCCAATCAGCAGCCCGACGATCATCCGAAGAGGTATTGCCTGCATCATAGTCTATACTCCAATTCTGTCCGAGAGGACCTAAGGGACCTGCACACGTTTCTGCAGGTAGTCGATCATGGGTTGTGTGACCAGCGGCACCACGTCGCCGATCATGTGTGGCATCAGGTTCTCCATCACTTGGGGCATCAGCGCCGGCATTTGCTCTGCCATGTAGTCGGGCATCGGAATCCGCTGCCGCACGCGTTCGAGCACCACCGGCATCACTTTGGGCATCATCCGGGGCAGCAGCCGCGGGAACAGGATCGGAAACATCGGCTTCATGAGGCGCAAAGCCCCCGGCACTTGGCCCATGATCCGCATCAGACGCCCCATCCCCAGCGGCATCGCCTCGATCAGCTCGGGCCACATTGTGCCCATCAGATCCGCAAACCCTTGCGGTGTCATCAGCGCGATCATGGCCTCGAACACCGCCCACTGCCGCCGGACCTCCGGATTCGGATCGGGCAGCTTGCGGCCCAGCGCCTCGGAAGCGAAATGCGCCAGATCGACGACCTCGACCGGTACGTCTTTCTTCTCGGCGCTGACCCGCAACTGGAACTCGCAGCACGGACACAGGGCCAACACCTTTTCGGCTCCGGCTTGCACGGCCTCGTCCAGTCGATCCTTGCCGATCTCGGCGGCTACGGGCGGCTCTTTGATCAGCGTCAGGACCGATCCGCAGCAGTGTCCCTGCTGGCGGTTGTGTTCCATCTCGACAAACCGGACGTTCGGAATCGCCTGAATCATCGCGCGCGGCGGCTCGTACACGCCGGAGGCCCGGCCGATGTGACACGAGTCGTGCCACGTCACCGTCGTCGGCGGCAGGCCGTTGTCCGGGAACTGGAACCGGCCCGCCGCGATCTGCTCGCTGACGATCTCACTGTAATGCCGGGTCTTGAGGCCGTAGTCGATCCCGAGCTTCTTCGCCCAGGTGGGGTAGACCTGCCGCCACATCATGTCGCAGGCGGGACAGGACGTGATCACCGTGTCGCCGCCGGCGTCCCTCACGGCCTGGATATTCTTCTTCATCGTCTCGGCAAACAGGTCCCACTTGCCCGCCACCAGCATCGGCGTGGCACAGCAGTTCTCCTTCTCGCCCAGATAGGTGAAATCGACGCCCGCCTGGTCCAGGAGTTGGACGCTCGCTATGCCGATATCGTTTTCGACGTAACTGGCCGTACAACCGGCGAAGTAGACGTTCTTCGCCTTGTGAGCGGGTCCGTGCTTGTCTTTCAATTCCGCCGGGAACCACGCGGACCGGTTCTTTCGATAGCCCGCCCAGATATTGCCCTGCGACGACAGGGCCGCGGCCATCATTTCGAAGGGCGGGAAGGTCATCTTCTTCTGCTCGTGAATGAGTTGTCCCCGCAGTTTCATCCAACTCGGCTCGATGGGCAGTGCGGCTGAACAGCGCAGATTGCACAGCTCGCACGTCGTGCAAACGAGCAGCGTGTCCACCATGGACTGGCTCCACTCGGCCCGGCCCTCCATGTGCTCCCGCAGCCAATACCACTTGCCGCGCGGGCTCTGGCTCTCCCAGCCCCGGCCGTAGAACTGATCGCACTCGTCGACGCAATAGCCGCACTGGGAGCAGGAATAGGCGTACCAGGCGACATCGGCCGGGATATCCCGGATGGGCTTTCCCGCGCGTTCGCCGACCTTGGTCAACACCAGATTGCCGAAGGGCCGCACCAGAGGCTCCACGACCATCGAAACACCCATGAGCGTTCCGAGCAGACCGTTATGGAGAACCTTGCCTGGATTGAGCAGCCCCTTGGGATCCACCTCCTTCTTGAAGGCTCTGAGCCGCTCCAGACGCCGGGCGCCCAGGATTTCGCCGGCGCGCGTCGCGAAGTACATGCCGGTGGCATACGGCCGGCCGCCGTACTTCTCGGCGATCTTCATGATCGTGATGACCAGGCCGAAGACGAAGTTGTAGGAGAGCTTCCGTTGGTCGGCGGGAATGAAGCCGAGAATGACAACCTCCGGCTTGCCCTCTCGGCCTTGGCGGATGATGACCCCCTCCTTGACCACGGGCTGATCGACCTTGCGCTCGATCTCCATCAGCACATCGCCCAGGTTTTCCAGGGGGACGATGACTTCCGACGGCACCAGCGACGGCCCGAGCCGTTTGACCACCATCAGCTTGAAACGATGCTCCCATTCATGCTGAGCGATGCGGTCGCTGAGAATCTCCGCCTGGCAGGGCTTGATCAAGCGCGCCAGGCCATGGCGAACGGCCTCGCCCTCCTTCCGGCGAAAGGCCATCGTGGCGACATAGGCCGCCGGCAGGATCACTCTCTCTTCGGCGGGATGGCCGTGATGCTCCATCAGAGGGGCGCGGTTCTTCATCTCAGCCATGCGCGGATTGATGAACATGAAGGCCCAGATGGGCAGCCGCGCTGTAATCATGGATTCCATGAGCCGCTGTAAATCATGGCCGTCCGGACAAGCGACCGACATCACTTCGATCTCATCCAGCGGCATGACCTTGAGTGTCACCTCGCTGATCAATCCTGTGATCCCCTCCGCCTCCGAGACAAGACCCAAGTCGTCGCCGGCGAATTCGCGGATTTCGCCGGTGGGCAGCACGACACGCGCGGAAACCACGTTGTCGGCAAAGTAGCCGAATTCGTAGCTGCCGATGCCCGCTCCGCCCTGGGCCAGCCAACCGCCCACCGTCGAGGAGGGGTAACTGGTCGGATACAGCCGCAGGGTCAGGTTCTCCTGCTTGAGTCTGCGGTCCAGTTGCTCCCACGTGATGCCCGGTTCCGTCGTGACGGTCAGGCCGGATCGATCGATACAAACGACCTGCTTCATCCGATAGAAGTCCACCACCAGACCTTTCTTGACGGGTATCACGCCGCCATAGCCGGAGGAGGCTTTTCCCCTCGGGGTCATCGGTATGCCCTCCGCATACGCCCACCGCGTCAAGTCGGCCAGTTCCTTTTCATTCTGCGGCTGCACGACGGCATCCGGCAGCGCCTTGCCGATCAACGGCTTGATCAAGCTCGGCATGGCCGCGATATCGTGGCCATAGAGAACCCGCTCGATCTTGTCGAATCGAACACGATCCCCGAATTGCTCAAGATAGTGTTTCTGTCGTGTGCCCAATCGGCTCATGCAGAGTCTCCTGTTGCGGTTTCACATCCATGATTCATTACAGGACGCCCTCCAATAGCGCCAATGCGTGCCGGACCTGCTCCACGCTCGCCTCGTCCAAGCTGCCGCAGATCCGGCTCTCACAGCCTTCCATGCAGTCGATGATCCGCTGCCTGACCTGTTTGCCCTCCGGAGTCAAAGAGATGACGAGGGCACGGCGGTCCGCGGCGCCCGTAAGCGTTTTCACATAGCCGTCCGCCACCAGCCTGTTCAGCACGCGACTACCGCGCGAGGGCGACAGCGCCATCCGCTCGGCGAATTCACACCCCGAAACCTCCTGCCCCTCGTCCAGAACAATCAGGGCATTGAACTCAGCCTGAGATAGTCCGAGTTCTTCCTGAATCTCTTCCTCATTCCTCTGGCACTTGCGTTTGAGGGCCAGAATCAACTCAAAGAAACGCCGGCTCATGAAACCACCTGCTCACTCACAGAGATATTTGCCAATAGCAATATATGCTGTCAGCAAGTATACGAAACGGCAACCCGTCGGTTGGTGAAATCCGAACTTTTTGTGCATCTTCCCTGTTCCGGTACACCGGCTAACGCCGCAACTCCAGGCAATTCAAGGTATTATAGGGCCGAGAGCGTTTCAGGAGCCGGACGGCAACCGACGGACCTTGCCAAAGGCAGACAGGGCAAAGAGGAGGGAATAAGGCTTCCCGAAGCACGACAGCCGCACGAAGTACAAGTCCATTTCGAGGCAGAAGCCCACGTCTATTGGCCGTGGTTTTCTCAGTTGCGCGGCACGAGGGGACTGGCCTCCCCGGTGATTTCCTCAGGCGGCTCGCCGCCGGCAACCTCCAGAGCGACGATGATACGCCGTGCCTCCAGGTGCAACGCCGGCAGACGCCACAGGAATATCAGCGCGCCCGCGATACAGGCGACCCCGCCCAAGGCCACGGTCGAAGGCGCACCCAGCGAATGTGCCAGAGCGCCGGCCAGGAGCGAGCCAAAGGGGGCCATGCCCATGAACATCATCGAGTACACGGCCATGACGCGGCCCCGCAGCTCATCGGAGACCAGGGACTGGATGAGCGTGTTGGAGGAAGCCATCTCGATAATCATGCAGAAACCGACGGGCAGAAGCAGGGCCGCCGAGAGCCAGAAGAAGCGCGACAAAGAGAACAGTACGAGGCTTATGCCAAACCCCACTGCCGCCAGAGCGATCCAGCGGCCCAGGCCGTGAATACCGCTCTTGGCGGCCAGGGTGAGAGACCCCGCCAGCGCCCCCACCCCCGTGGCGCCCATCAGAAGGCCCAATCCCCGCGCGCCTCCGTGCAGAATCTGATCGGCGAAGATCGGCATGAGCACGGCGTAGGGCATCCCCATGAGACTTACCAGACCCAGCATCAGCAACAGGGCGAGAATGGGCCGCGTGCGCTTGATGTAGCGAAACCCTTCGACGATGCTCGCCAGCGGCGAGCCGGGCAAGGGCACCCGTGTCTGGGCCACCATACGCATCAGCAGCAGACTGGCGATCACCGCCAGGAAGCTGACGCCGTTGGCGAAGAAGCACCAGCCCTCGCCGAGAACGTCCAGCAGCACCCCCGCTATCGCTGGTCCCACGATCCTGGCGCCATTGATCATTGAGGAGTTCAGCGCGATGGCATTGATCAGGTCCTCCTTGCCCACCATGTCCACGACAAAGGCCTGCCGCGTCGGGATGTCAAAGGCATTGGTGATTCCCAGGAGAGAGGCCAGCGCGAAAACGTGCCACACCTCCACATACCCGGTGAGGGTCAACGCGGCCAGCAGGAAAGCCAAGAGCATGGACATCGTCTGCGTCGCCACCAAGACCCGGCGCCGATTGAGGCGGTCGGCCATCGAGCCACCGAGCGGGGCCAGCAGAAAAACCGGAATCTGGCCGGAGAAGCCGACGAATCCCAGGAGCACCGCCGAGCCGGTCAGCCGGTAGACCAGCCACGACTGCGCGACCATCTGCATCCAGGTGCCGGTCAGCGAGATAAGCTGGCCGCCGAAGAACAGCCGGTAATTCCGGTGCCGCAGAGCCCGCACCAGGGAGTGTCCGCCCGGTTTGCGGGGCGTCCGCGGGCGGACGGGAGATTCCGCAGCCCCGCCCGCGCTGCGCTCTCGTTCTGCACCGCCGGAGTCTTCCGGGGCCTTGTCGCTCTTACGCGCGAGCCGGCGCATGTCGAACCCCGGGGTCATTACCGCAACTCATCCTATCGAAATCATGGAGCATCTGGCCCACCATGCCTCGTCGCCGATTCAAAGCAACCTCGAACATCAGAACCGTCCGGCGCCGGAAGACACCCGGTGTCTTCGGCTCGACGGCAGCGGGCGATTATACCCCGTGCCGTCCCGGATTGTTCAAACAAATCCTGCCCAGGGGTCTTGACCCCCGCGAGCAGATATGATATACACAGAATTGGTTTGGGCCCGTGAGGTGGCGCGCAGAGATCGCGCAGGTGGGTGGCCGGACGGCAAGGAAGGTGAAGTTAGGGCGACAATATCCGCACCGCGAAGACATAAAGGCACGTGATCTCTTTTCCACAATCAGGTTAAAGGAGGGCTACAATGTCAACGAGGGGAACAAGACGCATCGTCATGGTGGGAGTGCTCCTGGCATTCTGCGGGGCCGTGCAGGCCCAAGGCTTGAAGGGGGAGTACTTCCCCAACATGACCCTGAGCGGTCAGCCGGTTCTGACCCGCACGGAGAACGTCGGGTTCAACTGGGGCGGCGGCTCGCCCGGCGACCCTGTCGCCGCCGACAGTTTCTCCGTCCGCTGGACGGGCAGTCTCACGCCGCCGGAGTCGGGCCTGTACATCTTCAGCACGAACAGCGACGACGGCGTGCGGCTCTGGGTCGGGGGAGACTCCGTCGTCAATAACTGGAGCGACCACTCGGCCACCGTGAACCCCGGGGCGCCGATCTACCTGGAGGCAGGCGAGCCCGTCTCGATCCGGATGGAGTACTACGAGAATGGCGGCGACGCCGTGGCGCAACTCCTGTGGCGGGGCCCCGGCATCGAGAACCAGATCATCGCGGCGGAGTTTCTGACCCCGACCGTCCCGCTCAACGTCAAAGCCCGCAAGCCGAATCCGACCAACGGCGCGCCGAACGTGATGGCTCCCCTGCTCGAATGGACGCCCGGCGACGGTGGGGTCTTTCACGATGTCTACCTGGGCAGCAGCCCGGACCTGACGGCCGCCGACCTCGTGGCCTCCCACCAGTTCGTCGCGATTTACTATCACGTCCCCGGTCTGACCCCCGGCGCGACGTACTACTGGCGCGTGGACGAGATTGAGAAGGACGGCGTCACCACTCACCCCGGCTCCGTCTGGTCGTTCACGATGCAGGCCACGACGGCCTATCATCCCAGCCCGGCCGATGGGGCCACGGACGCTTCCGTAACACCGTCATTGACCTGGCTGCCCGGCTCGGCCGCCACGAAACACCAGGTGTACTTCGGCAACACTCTCGACGCCGTCCAGCAAGAGGCGGCCGGAACGGACAAGGGCCTCGTGGCCGAACCCAACCGCGTCTTTGTGCCCGGAGCTCTGGAGAGCATGACGACCTACTACTGGCGGATCGACGAGATTCTGACCGGCGGGACGGTTCAAGCCGGACCGGTCTGGAGGTTCACCACCTGCCTGCCCGTGGACGATTTCGAGAGCTACACGGACGAGCTGGGCAGTGCAATCTTCGACACCTGGATCGATGGCTTAACCAATGGGCTTAGCGGCTCCCTCGTCGGCAACGCGACGGCCCCGTTTGCCGAGCAGACGGTGGTCCACGGCGGCCTGCAGGCCATGCCCCTGGACTACAACAACGTGAATACACCCTTCTACAGCGAGGCCGAGCGGGCGTTCGCCAGCGCGCAGGACTGGACGGTCAGCGAAGCCAACACGCTGGTGCTGTACACCCGGGGTCGTGTGGGGAACACCCCCGCACAATTGTACGTCGCACTGGAAGACGCCTCCGCGAAGAGCGCCGCGGTCGCCTATCCCGATACGGCGATTACGACCACGCTCCATTGGATCCAGTGGAAGATCCCGCTGACCGATTTTGCCGGCGTCAATCCGGCCAAGATCAAGAAGATCTACATCGGCCTCGGCGACAAGAGCAACCCGGCAAAGGGCGGCACCGGGCGGATCTTCATCGATGACATCGGCGTCATCAAGCCGTAGCCGTAGGGTGCGTATCACGCACCGTTCCGCTGTCTGGCAGCGTGTGAACAAGCAGTCCGCGCAGGATTCTTCGCGGTCGGGAATACGGGGCCCGTGTCCGATGGACACGGGCCCGCTTCTTTGGCGGCGGTTCTAAAGACTTGAATTCTGACGCGGAACTTGACACACTGTGCGGATAAAGATTTCGCGCGACAACTGAGCAGGTATGGTTGGGAAGTCCCGCGTGGGATATGCAATGAGAAAACGGTTTGCCGGGATGGCCCTCTTTTGCAGTACCCTCGTTATTTGCGCGTCATGGATGGTGTCCTGCTCGCCCAAGGCCGTCGACAAGTACAGCGAAGTCGCGCGCGAGCCTAAGATAAGCCCGGACTACGCCGGGGCCGTCATACCGGCCAATATCGCCCCTCTGAATTTCCGAGTCCTTGAGGAGGGACGTGCGTATTTCGTCGCGGTCGGCTCCGACCAGGGCCGTCCCATCCACATCTTCAGTAAGACGGGGCAGATCCGCATCCCCATTCGCTCGTGGCACGCCCTGCTCGATGCCAATCGGGGCCGTGAGATCTTCTTCGAGGTCTACGTCCGGGGTGCGGACCGCCAATGGCGGCGGTTCCAACCCGTCGCCAATACCATCGCACCGGAGGACATCGACGGGACCCTGGTCTTTCGGTTCATGAAGCCTCTCTACACCTGGTGGAAAGATATCGGCATCTATCAGCGCAATCTCACCAACTACGCTGTGTCCCCGATCCTGCAGGGCCGGTCGTTTGCGGGCGGGTGTCTGAATTGCCACAGTTTCGTGGGCAACGATCCCGATACCATGTCGATCGCCTTGCGGAGCGCGACGTATGGCAGCCACACCCTCCTGGCTCGCCGCGGCACTGTCGAGAAGATCGGCGCCAAGTGGGGCTACACCGCCTGGCACCCCAGCGGCCGGGTGGCCGTATATTCGGTCAATAAGGTGACCCAGTTCTTCCACGCGGGAGGCATGGAGGTCCGCGATGTCGTGGATCTCGATTCGGCCCTGGTCTGCTATCGGGTTGAGAGCCGCAAAGGCGAGGCCCCCGGGGAGTTGGCCGACAAGGACAGGCTCGAGACCTACCCGACCTGGTCCCCTGACGGCAAATATCTCTATTTCTGCAGTGCGCCGATTCTGTGGAAGGACCGCAGCAAGGTGCCGCCCGAGAACTACGACAAGGTCCAATATGATCTTCGACGTATCTCGTACGATGTCGCTACAAACCAGTGGGGCAAGGCCGAAACCGTCCTGTCGGCCGCCCAGACGGGCCAGAGCATCCTCCTGCCCAGGATCTCACCGGATGGCCGGTTCCTGGTCTTCTGCATGTGCCGTTACGGGTGCTTTCCGGTCTATCAGCCCAGCAGCGATCTTTACCTGATGGACCTCGCCACAAAGGAATACCGTAAGCTTGCCATCAATAGCGAGTTTTCCGAGTCGTGGCACAGTTGGTCGAGCAACAGCCGGTGGCTCGCCTTCAGCAGCAAGCGCCAGGACGGCCTGTTCACTCGGACCTATCTGAGCTATGTCGATAAGGAAGGGACCGCCCACAAATCCTTTGTCCTGCCGCAGCAGGATCCCACTTGTTACGACTCGCTGCTGGAGACATACAGCGTCCCCGAGTTGGTCAAAGGGCCGGTCCCGGCGAGCAGGTCCCGCCTCGCCCATGCCGCCCGCGCCAAACCTTCCGTGGCGCCGGAAGTTCCTCTCACGGGGGCGACCCCGAAAGCGGCTCCGATCGATCCGCAGCAAGAACGCGAATAACCCAGCACAGAGACACGACGATGAAACACGAACCTGAGAAGACGAAAAGGGAAGAAGTGAAAGGGGCAAGGGCCTCCCGCCTTGCGGCCTTCTTGCCTTTTCACCTTCTCTTCTTCGTTCTGTGCTTCCTCTACCTGTGGCTGGTAGTGGAGCCGCACCTGATCTATCACGGCTTTGGCACCCTGCTGCCCGATGCCCCACCGTTCGCCACCGGATGGTCCTTTCTCACAGACACCCTCAGCCTGCCGGGCGGACCGGTCATTTACGTATCCGGGTTTCTTTCCCAAGGATACCATTACTCATGGCTGGGGGCCGGAATTATCGTTCTGGCAGGATTTGGTCTGAGTGAGCTTTCCCGACGACATCTGGCGATGGCCGGCTTCGCGCAGGGCTGGGTCCTCGCCCCCTTCCCGGCCATCATGCTCTTTCTCATCTACAGCCAGTACCATCACCCCCTGCCCGCCTGCCTGGCGATATCGCTGGGACTGGCTTTGTCCCTGATCTTCGAGAAGTTGCCTTTGCGTCAGCCCGTGGTTCGCGCCCTGGCAGGCTGCCTTATAGGCGTAGCCGGCTTCTGGCTGGGGAACGCGGGGACATGGCTGGTCTTCGCCCTCATGACGCTCGTTCAAGAGATCGCCGTTCCCAGGAGATGGATGACGGTCGCTCTGGCCCTGCCCGCCAGCGCCGCGATCATCCTGGCCCTGGCGCAATACGTGTTCCTGATCCCCGCGCGCGAGACCCTGGTCATTCTCACCCCCTTTGCGCCCTCCGCGACGGCGGGCATGGATCCCGTCCTGAAGGTCGTGGTCTTCCTCCTGTACGGCTTTGTTCCTCTCGTGGTCCTGGTAGTGTCTGCCGGCAAGAGCATCGTCGGACGGCGCGGACCGAAACCTGATGTCCGGTCCAAAGGGACCGGTAGGGTGCGTACTACGCACCTTTCAACCGCGTCAAGAGGAGGTGCGTGGTACGCACCCTACCGCTTCGCAAAGCCGGCCTTGGCTGCCCTCCCTATCGTGCTGATGGCCCTGGGGTTGTACATCACTCACAAGGAGCTCCGCAAGCCGTACCTCCTGTCCAACTATTATTCCGGCCAGAGGAGCTGGGACAAGATCCTCGATCTCAATCGTCGTCTGCCCAAGAACAGAAGCAATCCCTATGTCAGCCATGATATTCTCCGTGCCCTGTATCATACGGGCCGGCTGCCCTACGACATGTTCTGTTACCCCCTGGTCCCGGAAGGGATTCTGCTGACGCATGAGAAGAAGGAATCCGACCTGACCCAATGGAAATTGAGCGAGATGTTCCTAGAGTTAGGACACGTCAATATGGCGCAGAAGCTCGCCTCAGAGGTCCTGACGACCAAGGGCCCGCTCGGCAGCGCGCTGGAGGAACTGGCGTGGATCAACATCATCAAGGGACACCCCGGCACCGCCCGGGTCTACCTGGAAGCCCTGAAGAAAGACCTTGTCTATCGCGGCGGGGCTCAGTCCCTGCTGCAGGGACTGGACCGGGGTTTCCCGCCGGAACAGGTGGCTTACATCGACAGGATCCGGTCCTACGTGCAGGGCGAGACTGCGGGCGTGACCGGTACCGAGCCCGTGGACGAGACGCTGGCCGCCCTGCTGAAGCACAATCCCCGCAACAAGATGGCCTTCGAATACCTTATGGCGTGCTATCTGCTGACCGGCCAAGTGGACAGGATCGTGGCAAACATGGGGAGACTCCGCGATCTTGACTATCAGGGGACTCCGACCCTCTATCAGGAAGCCATGCTCATCTACTTCGGGTCCCAGGGAGGGGAAGTGGACCCGGCCAAGTTCGGCATAAGTCCCGAAACCCTCCGGAGATATGAAGCTTTCGTACGGCTCGGCAATGCCATGGAGTCTCAGGATCGCCGGGCCGTGCTCAATCGTCTGATCCGTGAATTCGGTACGAGCTACTTCTTCTATTATACTTTCGGGCGGGTCGGGCTGAACTGAGCACCGCCACGGGCCGCGACGTCCGAAAAAATACGCTTGCAGACTGTGACTCCATTTGGTATAAACGGAGAAGACCATCAGAAGCAGGTTTCCTGTTTTGCCTGCGGCGGTGACTGCCCCGGAGAAGAGGTCGGCATCGGACACGCAAAACGGGCATAAAACCGCATACCCAATCAGCCTTGGAGCACCTGGCGCCAGGCGCTCCGAAATACGTATAGGAGAGGCGACACATGGCGCGTCGAACGCAATCCGTTGTGTCGGGGGACCCGCCCCTACTGCAAGCGTAGTCTTGTCGCAGAGGATCCTCTCTACCTGTTTGACGCGTGGTCCGTCTCCTACAGAAAGGAGGTGATTTGTCCGATATCATTGTTCGGACCATCCGTGGGTGAGTGGGCGACATCCCCGCTCGCGGCAGTGTGGGCATACAAAGAAGTGGGGCGCCTTCCAGACATGATGGTGCTGGCGTGGAGGCCAACCCAGTTCCTTCTTTGACGCGGAGGGATGAGTGCCCCGATGTGTAGTCGGAGCATCGTCGCAACGATCTGGTGTGAAGGAGGAATCCTATGTGGAAACGATGCATGTGTTTCATCTGGTTGGTGGTGGTGCTGGGGGGCACTGCCTACGGCGCGTTTGATCCCCTCAAAGATCCCAATCTCATCGGGTGGTGGAAGTGTGATGAGGGTCAGGGCAGCGTGGTCGGCGACTCCGGACCCGGTAAACACGATGGAACCTTCGTCGTGGGCAACCCGGCGTGGACAACCGGCGTCTCTGGCAGCGCCATCTCGCTGTCCGGCAACACGGTCGTCGAAGTCCCTCCCATCGGTTTGAAGCTTACCCAGGCCACCATGGCCGGCTGGGTCCTGCCCAACGGCGTCCAGTCCGACTGGGCGTCGTTTATCATGCACCGCGGCCCCGGCCCCGCGCACGGCTTCAACATGCTGGGCAGCCGGCAGCTTGCCTATCACTGGAACGATGACTCGGCTTCGTGGAGCTATCGTGGCACGGCCTACTATGCCGCCGAGGAGTGGACCCACTGCGCCGTGACGGTCGAGCCCACGAAGGCGACCTTCTACGTCAATGGCGTGACCATCTGCTCGAATAGCATCAATCACGCGGCGGCTGCCTGGGATGGCCCCCTCTGGTTCGGCGGCGACCGCACGTATACAGGCTCGCGCCACCTCAACGGCGCGCTGGACGAGATCACGTTTTTCAGCCGCGCTCTGAAGGCGGCAGAGGTCAAGGACTTGGTGACACCGAGGCCGAAGGCCCGCAAGCCGAACCCTGCGGACGGCGCGACGAACGTTTCCATGTCGCTGTTCCAGTGGACCGCGGGCGACAATGCCATATTCCACAATGTCTACATGGGTACGACGCCGGACCTGACCGAGGCCAATCTGGTCGGCAAGAGCCAACCTTTCGCCATGTACTTCCATGTGGCCGGACTGACCCCGGGCGCCGTTCACTATTGGCGCGTCGATGAGGTCGATGCGGCGGGCGCCGTCACCACGGGCGATGTCTGGAAGTTCACGGCGACACCGAAGACCGCCTGGACTCCCAAACCGGCGGATGGCGGGGCCTATGTCGCCGTGGACGTCACGCTGGAATGGTCGGCCGGCATGAACGCCACCACCCACGACGTCTACCTCGGTACGGATCGCGCCGCGGTGGAGGCGGGTGCCGCGGACACCAAGAAGGCCACGAACCAGGCGGGGACCACCTTCAAGACCAGCGGGTTGGAGCGTGGAAAGACCTATTACTGGCGGGTGGATGAAGTGCTCGCCGGCGGCGTCACCGTAGCCGGCGACGTCTGGAGTTTCACCGTCCGCCCGGTGATCGCCAAGACTGATCCCGATCTGGTCGGCTGGTGGAAGTTGGAGGACGAGAAGTCCGGCCTCGCCGTCGACTACTCCGGCTCGGACAATTACGGCACAATTCAGGGCGCGCAGTGGGTGGAAGGCATCTCCGGCGATGCCCTGCAGTTCAACGGCGCCCAGCGGGTGGATCTGCCTCCCGGCCTAGTCAAGTCGAAGCTGGGCTCGGTCACATGCTGGGTGAAGACGACGCAGACCAGCATCGGCACGATCCTCTACAGCAACGCCGTGACGAGCGGCAACGGCTACGGCGGCGAGAACGAGCTGCATTTGAATGTCGATACGAACCAGGCCCGCTTCTACATCGAAGGCGGCAACAGCGACGTGAGCGTCTGGTCCGGCACCCCGATCAACAATGGGGACTGGCAACATGTCGCCGTCGTGTGGGACGACAAGACGGCTGTGCTCTACCTCAATGGGGCCAAGGTGGCGCAGGCGGGCAATACGGGCAACGACTTCGCCGCGGCCGGTATGACCCGTTTCGGTCAGCCGGCGGCCGCCGAACGATTCTACACCGGCCTGTTGGACGATGTGCGGCTCTTCAGCAAGGCGCTGTCGGCCGATGAGGTAACCCAGACTATGCGGGGCGATCCGCTCTTGGCTTGGGACCCGCAGCCCGGACGCGGCGTCAACGTGGACATCCGCAGTGCGACGACGCTGAAGTGGTCGGCGGGCGACAAAGCCGCCCAGCACGATGTCTACTTCGGCAACGACAAGGACGCGGTGAAGGCCGCCGACGCGACCTCCGCCCTGTACAAAGGCCAGCAGACCGGCACGAGTCTCCCGCTGGACGGCCTGGTCGAGTTTGGCGGTGGTTCGTACTTCTGGCGGATCGACGAGGTCGAGGCCGACGGCACCACCATCCACAAGGGTGCGGTCTGGTCGTTCACCATCCCCGCCTATCTCATCGTCGATGAGTTCGAGAGCTATAACGATGATGTCGCCGCCAAGACCACGATCTACGACACCTGGATCGACGGCTTGACCGACGGACTGAGCGGCTCGGTGGTGGGCAACAACCAGGCCCCGTTCGCCGAGCGGACGGTAGTCCATGGCGGCAAGCAGGCCATGCCGATGGACTTCAACAACGCCAAGACGCCCTTCTATAGCGAGGC